>JAYZEO010000111.1:0-25970 GCA_036337215.1 Myxococcota bacterium
CGCCCGGCATCGGGATCGACACTCTCGAAGTCGAGCGAGCGACCCTTCTCGTCGCCCCGCCTCAGGTCCTGCAAATCACCGCCTTTCGCGCCGGCACTCTCGAGAAAGGACTTGCGAACTTCGCCGAAGAGGATGGCTCGGGGCGTGAACTTTGCGAGCATCGGGAGTTCCGCGGTTGCGACTACGAGCACCGTACCCTGGTGCACTACGCGATAGCGGAGATTCTCCACCTTGCCGAGGAAGGTCGAGTTGACGGCCCTCTTGGGCTCGGGTCGACTCGGCATATCGACGCGGAAGCCCGCGCCCTGCGGAGCGACCTCGACCCAACCCGAGCCACTCTCGGCCAAAGCCGGGGTCGCGGCGAGCAGCAGGATCGTGAGCAGCGGCGCGATGGATCTCATATGCAAGCATCTCCTTCTCGCCCGGCCCGCAGGCCCTGCGGCCGAGCGGCTCGTCGAGTCGTTGTCGAGCGGGGTCCTTCGTTCCCCAGAAGCCTCCGCAGAGCAAGCCCCCAGATCCAGGTTCGAAGGCGGTACCACCGACGACTACCGGGTCGAGTTTAGCGCATGGACCTTGCGGATCGAGGAAAGCGATGGCTGGAGATCGGGAACAATGGTCATGAGTCTGACGCGTCCTGCGGCCCCTCCGGTGAGATCTCTTCGAGTGTGCGGCCGCTGGTCTCCGGGTAGGCGAAGAACACGATCACGGGAGTGACAAACCCGAGTAGTACGAAGAGGCGTACGGGCGTCCAATGGGAATCGAACCAGCTGAAGAGGAGTCCCTCTGCAGCGAGGCCGAGGCTCGCCCCGAGCGTGATCACGATGCCGAGCGCACCCGAGGCCGTAGAGCGGTAGGAGGTCGGGAAGAGTTCACTGTCGTAGGTACGGCGAAAGACGTCGTTGGCAACGCTCAGGCACAGCCAGACCACCACCACCGGAATGACCGAGTCTCCCAGAACCGTGTACAGGGCGAGGGCCGCAATCGGCTCGAGCACCAGGCCGATGACGGTGCTGGGTTTTCGACCGAAGCGGTCACTGAACCAACCCGCGACGAGCTGACCGGTGAGCGCAAGCGCGCCGCCAAGGACAGCGACCGTGGCGAAGCGCGCCGGCGACCAACCATGGAACTCCTGCATGAACTTGGGCAGGAAGTAGTCCACGGGTGCCTGTGAGAAGCCGATCAGGAAAAGTACGCTGCTCACGGCAATGAAGCGCTGGGGATAGAGGCGCACCAGGGCAACGATTGGGGCCAGCCAGTCGGAGAAGGAGCGAGCCGATGGCCGTTCCGCCTCGAGCCGTTCGAAGCGATGCGTCTCGCGCAATCGCCTTCGGAACCACGCGATCATCAAGAGCGGAATCGGTGCGACCAGGTAGAGGCCCCGCCAGCCATAGGGAATACTCTCGATGAAGCCGAAAAGCACCATGGCGACACCGCGCCCCAGCACCGCCAGCGAGCCGAGGACGGCGACGCCGAAGGCTCGGTTCTGCGGACGGAACTCCTCCACCACAAAGACGAAGGCCAGCGTGAACTCTGCTGCCGTGAAGATCTTCGTCAGGAACTGGAGCACGACCAGGGCCTGGTAGTTCGGAGCAAAGGCCGTAGCGGTACTGAAGACGGTGTAACCCAGGATGGTCCAGAGCAGTACGCGGCGGCGCCCGAGCCGATCCGCGATGACCACGACGGCGAACGCCGGTAGCGTACCGAGCAGGACCAAAGACCCGAGCGACCCGAGCAAGTGCTCGGGAATGAGGAACTCCTCCTGGACCTGCTTTAGAGTCAGAGAGAAGAGCTGCACATCGTACTGATTGAAGAAGCTGGCAGCCGAGAGCAGAAACAGCAGGCTCCACTCCTCCCTGTTCACCTCGGGGAGGATTCTTCTGCCGCTCTTTCCCATAACTGAAACTATTTCACTTTCTGGAAGGGGGGTCAAGATAAAAGTGAAATATATTCAGTTTTCCCTGAAACCCTGCTAACTTCGCTGGGATGACGAACTCCAGACCGGCCCCTAGCGCGAAGCGCGGCGGAGATCCGCCGATCGGGCCCGCCCGAAGGGAGTTCCAGCAGGAACGTGCTCGCGCGACCTACGAGGCGCTGCTCAAAGCAGCCCAGGAGCTGTTTCTGCAGAATGGGTTCCGGGCCACGCAGGTCCCGGAGATCGCCAAGCGCGCGGGCGTGAGCGTGGGCGCCTTCTACCGCTACTTCGACGACAAGCGGGCGGTCCTGATCGAGATCATTCACGGCACCCTGGAGAGCAACCGCCTGGCTCAGGCCCGGGCCCTGAGAGTCTGGCGCCGGCGCATCACCAGCGGAGAGGCCGACCCGCGAGCCTTCCTGGAGGTCGCGGTCGAATTCACCGCCCAGCATCTTACGGTCCACGCAGACCTGCTGCGAACCTTCGTCGCCCTCTCCTACGAGGACGAGGAGGTGGCCGCGCTGCGCAGAGCCTACGACGAGAGCGAACGGCGCGAATTCGCTCGCTTCATTGCTGCGGTCACACCGCGAGAGCGGATTCCCTCGCCGCTTGCGGCAGCCCGGGTGGTCGACATTGCCATCGAGGAGATCGCGCGCTGGGGGTCGCTCGAAGGCGGTCGCGCCGCGAAGGAAGCTCGCGCCGCGTTGGTCGAGATGCTGGACCGCTATCTTTTCGCCTGACAGCTGGGAGAGCTCGGGCAGAGGCCCAAGGGCCCACTCGTTTCTTCGATCTTGGCAGACACGAGCGGGTCGATTGGCTACATCCTGGGCTCCTTTCTCGATAGCCGAATTGGAGATCGCTTCGGACGTCGCCGTAACTATTTTTGGCGAGACTCTTCGAGCGGCGTCCTGGTGCGACGGGGCGTTTCGAGGCGAAGCGATTCAGCGCGGTCGGTACTCACGAACATCCACGCGGAACAGCAAGGAGTAGAGCACCGGCACGAGGCCCAGCGTCAGAACGGTCGCGAAGAGCAGGCCGAAGATGATTGTGATCGCCATCGGCCGGAACATCGAGCCGCCCCCGATCCAGAGCGGGATCAGGCCCAGGACCGTGGTTGCAGTGGTGAGGAGGATCGGCCGCAGACGGCGGGTCGCGGCCTCGAGGATCGCCTCGGCGGGTGTTCGGCCCAGCTCGTCGATCTCGGTCTGGATCCGATCGATCAGCACGATTGCGTTGTTGATGACGACGCCGGACAACGAGACGATGCCGAGGAGTGTGATGAACCCGAAGTAGGAGCGCGCCAGCAGCAGACCGATCACCACTCCGATCAGGCCGAGCGGAATCGTGATCAGAATGATCAACGGCTTCCGGATCGAGTTGAACTGCCCGATCAGTAGCAGGACGATGATCAGTCCCGCGATCGGAAGCTTCTCTGCGATCGCGCTTTGCGATTCTCCGGAAGCCTCGTGTTCGCCACCGAATTGCCAGGTATAGCCGATCCCCCAGCCGGCGGACTGCTCCTCGAGCCAGGGCGCGAGCACGGCGTTGATCTCAGCGGCCGTGTACTCCGGGGTCGTGGCAGACTCGACCGTCACGGTCCGGAGACGATTGAAGCGCAGCACGCGCGCGGGTTCCCAGTCGAGCACGACCTCGGCAACTTGCTTCAACGGGACCGAGGCGTCGGCGGCCTGGGAGTATACGTTGATGCCCTCGATGCGAGCGAGATCATCGCGGCCGGACGCGACCGAACGAAGCGTGACCGGGATCAGCTTGTCCCCCTCCCGGTAGTCGGTCGTGTCGATTCCGGAGAGGAAGCTCTGGAGTGACACGGCTACGTCTCGGCTGGTCACGCCGGCCCTTCGTGCTCTCGGTTGGTTGATCGCGATTCGGACCTTCTTGGCGCGCGCTCCCCAGCTGTCATCGATGAGCTTGGTGCCCGGGATCTCGCGGAGCTTCTGCTTGACCTCTTCGACCAATTCAAAGATCCGCTCGGTCTCGCGACCCGAGATTCGGACTTCGATGGGCGGCCACGCGGGCGGCCCGAGGTCCAACGGCCGGGCCGTCGCTTTGGCATCCGGAAAGCGATCGCGAAAGAACCGCTCGATCTGCGGAAGCAGCGGATCCACGGCTTCGCGAGAAGTGGCGTTGAGAATCGTGTAGGCGATCTCGGGGGATGCGACCTTCGGTGAATAAGGGAGGATAAAGCGCGGCCCGCCATTGCCGATGAACGTGGCCCAGCCCGTGATCCCCTCGTCGCGCTCCGGGCCGACGAGGTGGTGCTCGGCCAGGTAGCGGTCGAACTCTCGAACCACCGCCTCGGTCCGTGCAATCGGACTGCCTACAGGCAGTTCTATCTCCGCGGTGAAGGAGGGGCGATCGTTGGGGGGGAAGAAGATCGAGGGCACGAAGCCGAAGCCGTAGATCGCGGCTGCGAAAGCAGCCACGATCGCGAGGAGAAACAACGAACGGTGTTGCAGGATGGCTCGCAGCCCGACGCGATAGCGCCGGTAGAAGGGAGTATCGGTGGTACTTTCGCTCCCGGTATTCGGGGAGGCTCGCAGGTAACGCACGCACAGCAAAGGGATCAAGGTCAGACCCAGGATCCACGACGAGAGCAGCATGATCGTCACGACCTGGAAGATCGGCGCCGTGTACTCACCCGCCTCCGTTTCTGCGAGGTAGATCGGGAGGAATGCGGCTGCGGTCGTGAGTGCCGAGGTGAGCAGTGGAAGCATTAGCTCCTGAGCGGAAGCCACGGCTGCTTCGACGGGCGACTTTCCGCTCGACATCTCGACCGTGATCGACTCGCACATTACGATCGAGGTATCTACGAGCATCCCCAGTGCGATGATCAGCGCGGCCAGGGAAATTTGGTTGAGGCCAATCTCGAAGTAGCCCATCACGATCAGGCCCATGGCGATCGTCATGGGAATCAGGCTCGTGACAATCAGGCCGGTGCGAAGCCCGAGAGAGATCAGCAGAACCAGCGTCACGACTGCGATTGCCTGGAGTAGATTCGAGATGAAGTCGCTGATCTTCTTCGAGACCGCTTCGGGCTGAAACTGGATCATCTCGAACTCGATGCCGATCGGGTACTCGGTGCGTGCGCGTTCGAGAAAAGCCTCGACGCCCTCGCCCAGGTCGAGGATGTTGCCGCCCTCGCGCATTGCGACAGCGAGCACCAGCGCGTTCTCACCGGAAACCAGCACCTTGCTCCGGGGTGGGTCCACGTAGCCTCGGTAGATATCAACGATGTCGCCCAGGTACATGACCTCACGACTGCCCGGAACCACGACGACGGTGCGCGCGGTGTCTTCGATCGACTCGAAGTTTCCCGATGGCTCGAGCGTGATCCGTTCGAACTCGGTGCTGATCTGTCCTCCCGGCACGATGATGTTGCGTTCCTGGAGAACCTTCTGGAGCAGAAGCGGCGACAGGCCGAGTTCGGAGAGTCGGGCATTGTCGTACTCGACGAAGATCCGTTCTTGCTGCGCGCCGTAGACTTCGACCTTGGCGATTTCCGGCAGGTGCAGAAGCTCGTCGCGCACCTCGTCCGCGACCTGCTTGAGTTCTGCGTAGCTGAATCCGTCGCCGATAATCCCGAGGACAATTCCGAAGACGTCGCCGAATTCGTCGTTGACGAGGGGGCCGATTACGCCGGACGGGAGCTCGATTTTGGCTCGCTCCACCTTGCGCCGCAGATTGTCCCAGATCGGACGCATATCGGTGTACTTCTCTTCGATATCGACCTCGATGATCGACACGCCCTCCTTAGACTGGCTCTCGACCCGGTGGATCTCGGGCATCTCCTGGATCGTCTTTTCGAGCTTGTCGGTGACGAGCTGTTCTACGCGCTCGGCACTTGCGCCCGGGAAGCGGGTTACGACCACCGCGGTGCGGACCGTGAAGCCCGGGTCCTCGGCCCGCGGCATTCCCAGATACGTGATTGTCCCCGCGAACGCCACGAGCACGAGGGCCGCCCACGTCACCCGATCCTTCTGGATCGCGGCGCGCGTGATGTTCACGGGAGACCCGTCTCTCGCGACCCGGGTGCCTCGAGAAGTCGAACCTGGAGCCCATCCTGAATACGGCGAACCCCTGCCGTAATCACCAATTCACCCTCGCTGAGCCCCGAGAGGATTTCGAGGCCTTCGGAGGAGACGGCGCCGACCTCTACAGCCCTGCGGCGTGCGGAGCCAAGCCCGTTGGCTTCGGGCTCGAAAATGAAGACGAAGCGGCCCTTCCGATCCTCTCCGACGGACACCAACGGGACCAGCAAGCGTGCTTGCCCATCCCCGGCAAAACGGAATTCTACGTCAGCCGCCATGCCCGGGCGGATCCCCGGGTGGTTCTCGTGCAACTGCGCCGTGACCGGAAAGGTGGTTCGTCCCGCGCCTGCAGTCACCCCCACCTCGGTCACGGTTGCGGGGAGCGGGGACCCCGCGACCGATGCCAGGCTCACCCTGACCCGGTCGCCTCGACTCACCTGTGAGATCAAGAGCGCGGGGATGGCGATCTTTACCTTGGGAAGGGCGCTCGAGGCCAGCACCACCGCGGTCTGGCCCGCCGCGACGTTCTCATTCTCATCTCCGGGGACCTCGGCCACGTGCCCATCCACCGGCGCCTCGAGCCGCGTATAGCTGAGCTGTTTGGTCGCGAGTTCGAGCTTCTTGGAGCTTGCCTCGAGTAGCGATCGGGCGGACTCCGCGCGCGCGCGGGCGGAGTCGAGTTCAGTCCGCGATGCGTTGTTGTTCTCATAGAGCGCGCGCACGCGGTCGTACTGTGCCTTGGCGTTGCGTTGCTCGGCGAGCCGCAGGGTCCGAGTGGCCTTCGCCTCCCCCTGCTTCAGCGCGTAATCTGAGGGCTCCAGCTCGGCGATCAGCTGTCCTTCTTTGACCTCGTCGCCCACGCGCACGCGCAATCGCTTCAAGGTGCCCGGCACCTTGAAGCTCAGTGCGATTTCCGCGTCCGCGGCGGTCGAGGCCGTGAAGGTGCGTACCTGCTCGCTTCCCGTGGATAGCACCCGCGCCGTGCGGACGGGCCGAATCAGAGGCTCGTCGGCCGCAGGCTCCTCTCCACATGCGGCGAGCACTGCCAGCAGAGTTGCCGCGGTGATGTACCAGGCGCTGGATGGCGAGGTGCTATAGGGCATGGGTTCCTCCCGGATGGCGGCCGGCCGTGCTCGGTTCAGGGGTTTTGTCCGAAGAAGCTCTTCATGCGGTCGATCAGGGCGTCCCGCTCTGCGGTAGAGAGGAGGAACGGAAAGCTCGATGCCGCGTGCTCCGCGCTGATCAGGTCGCGAAGGAAGTTGTAGACAGCGTTTGCTGCAGCCAGATCGTCGCGACGCGCGGCACTTTGTGCGTCGAGTAGATCGGTGATGCCCACGACGCCCCGACCGTAGAGGTCGGCCACCAGCACGAAGTTCTCACTCGCGGCTGCCGCTGCGGCGCGCGAGAGTGCGATGTTCGTGAAGGAACGGGCGGCGATGAAGAAAGTCGAACGCACCTTCTGTTCCACGTCCTGGGAAGCACGGCGTTTTTCGAAGCGAAGTTGAGAGAGTTCTTCGAGGGCCTGCCGGTTCTCCGAGAACTTGGCGCCGCCCCGCACGAGCGGGAACGTGAGCCGCACGCCCAACGTGTAGTCGGTGTTGTTGCTCCCCGATGATTCCGAGCCGGCGCCCGACTTGTCGATCGTGTGAAGCAGGTCACCTCGGAAGGCGACGGACGGCGAGTAGAAGGCACGCTGTGTCGAAGCGAGTTCGCGTTCGCGCGCTTCGAGAGCGGCATCGATGCTCTTGATCTCGGGAGAGCTCTCGAGCCCGACCTTGACCATGAAGTCACGAAAGATCTGGTTCTCGGCGGGGGAGTCGACATAGGCCAGGAGCGTGGGGTCTCCGAATACGAACCCATACTCTCCGAGGGTGGGCTTCGCGGTGCCAAAGCTCTCTTCGATGGGACGATTCAGTACCTGGTTGAGACGCTGGCGCGAAATTGCCACCCGCACGTGCGCGTCGATCACGGCTTGCTTGTCTCGCGCGATTTGGCTCAGCCAGCGGAGTTCTTCCTGGCGTCCGGAATAGCCGACTGCGACCCGCACGCGGGCGAGGTCGAGATTGGAGCGACTGACGGCGAGGTTTTCTCGTTCGGTGCGCAGGCGCGTCTCGGCACGAAGCACGTCGAGGTAGGCCCGGGCGGTGTCCAGGACGACATCGAGGGTCCGGGCACTGCGGTTCTCTTCTCGAGCGCGCTGCAGGTGTTGCTGGATCGTGAAGCTCGCCCAGGTACTCTCGTCCCAGATCAACTGGTCGACCCGTCCCCCCACGTCCTGCTGGTTCTCCGGTAGCAGGCCCAAGCTCTCGCGGGCGCGGTCCTCGTCGATCTGGGTGTAACCGGTGTGCAACTCGACTTGAGGGAGGAGGTTCGAACGCGCGTTTCGGACCCGTTCTGCGCCAGCCAGTACCTCGTGGAGGTTGGCCTCGAGCGAGAGCTGGGTCGACAGCGCCGCGCGCACGCGGGCGCTCCGGGGCCGTTCACGCTGCTGGTCCGCCTCCTGGTAGAACAGCTTGGCCTCGCCGTAGACCGCCCAGCTGGGCGAGAAGCCGATCTGGCGTGCCGTCTTCATGTTGAGCATCAGACGCTTGCGCATCTCGAAGTCGACCGGCAGCGTCCCGGGATCTTCTCCGAGCAGCGCTCGTTGTGCGTTCAATGCGACCCGGCGCGCCATCCGCTGCCAGTCCGCCTGGGGCCGGATCCCGGCGAGCATGCCGGCCCGGACCTCTCCTTCGCCGAGCAGGGAGAAGCTCGGAAGCCGCCGCTGAATGAACCCGTCGCTGAGTTGTTTGAAATCAGCGTCCGACAGGTGAAGCAGCGGGGTCAAGAAGACCGCTTCCACGCCAGGGCCGATCGCGTTGAGCGCGTCGCGAACGGAACTTCCCACCGGGATTACATCGAGATCGATGCCGAGTTCCTGGGCCACCGCCTCGGCCTGCCCGGTAAAGCCCGGGACGGCTCGTGCCAGCTCGGCGTTGACGAGCAGTGCCAGATGATCGAACGGGACGAGTTCCCGGAATGCCTCGATATGCTGACCGATGTCAATGTTCGAGGCCAGGTAATTGAAATTGTGCGCGCCGCTCGCGCCGTCGGCGTAGGGCATGCCCTGGATCGTGGCATCGATCGGGAACGGTGCGAAGGTAGGCTTTGGCGGATCGCGGTATCGCGCCGCCTCCTGGGAGGCAATCAAGCCGAGGGCGATCACGAGGTCGATATTCGGGTCGGCGTACAGCGCCTCGAGAGAGGCCCGCACTCCCTCGGGCGTGTAGTCGCTCGGCACGACGGCTTCGACGGGCACCTCGAGGTCGAACTCTTCGCCCATCAATTCGACCAGCTCGTGGCGAAAAACCTGGATTAGGTCGGCGCGGGTCACGGGCCCGTCAATGACGACGCCGACGCGAATGCCGCCCGCTACCGCTTCGGCAGATGGCAACGGCAGCAGCACGGCCGCCGCAATGGCCAATCTCCACAGAAAGGGCGCCACAGGGGTTAAGGACAATCTGGAATTCGCGCGTCGTCGGCTGGAGCCACACAGCATCGACCGGCACCTCGGAACCCGTATCGGGTCCGCTTCACCGGGCCGATTATACGGGTCTAGGCTGGATTGGGGATGTTCGTCTCGGTTTGGCTGGCCGGTAGACCGGCATGTCTTCGTCGTATGTACCCTACTAGCCGTAACTATTTCGATCGGATGATCGCCCTCGCCGCGAATCCGGGTACCATGCTGATAGACGCCCAACGGTCCGGGTGGATTTCCTCTGTTTGAGGGCGGGACGGATTCTTCGACAGGAGGTAGTCCGTGATGCGTAGGAATCGACTCCGAGAACTGCTCGAAGCGGATCAGCCTAGCCTGGGCACGCACCTCCATATCTCCTGGCCCTCGATCGTCGAGCTCGTCGGCCACTCCGGCATGTTCGACTACGTCGAGTTCGTGGGTGAGTACGCCCCCTACGATCTCTACGCGCTCGAGAATCTGGGTCGCGCCGTAGACCTGTTCCCGCACCTGTCGGCGATGATGAAGATCGAGCAGGAGCCTCGCACCTACCTGAGCGTGCGCGCGATCGGGTCCGGCATCCAGAATCTGCTCTTTGCCGACCCGCGTACGGTCGAGGACGTCGAGGAGTGCGTGCGCGCGGTTCGTGCCGAGTCGCCCGCGACGGGTGGGATCCACGGTGTCGGAATGCGACGCGACGTGGGCTTCGTACTCGAGGCGGGCACACCCGCCTTCGTGCAGGCGCTCGAGGATGCGGTCGTCGCGATCATGATCGAGAAGGACTCGGCGGTCGAGAATCTAGCTGACCTGCTCTCGGTGAAGGGCGTCGACATGGTGCAGTTCGGACCGGCCGATTACTCGATGAGCATCGGGCTGACCGGACAGACGACCCATCCTCGCGTCAAGGAAGCGGAGCGCCACGTGATCGAGACCGCGCTCGCGAAGGGCATCGCGCCGCGTGCAGAGATTGGACACCCCGATCAGGCGAAGGCGTACCGGGACATGGGCGTGAAGCACTTCTGCATGGGGACCGATACCGCGGTGCTTTACAGCTGGTTCGCGAAGAGCGGCAAGGCGATGCTCGATCTGCTCGATCGCGCCCCCGCCGAAACCCGCGCCAGTACGTCCGCCTACAAGCGCTGAGGGTCGAGGGCATCCGCCCTGCGCGTCGGGCGAGCCCTCCGCTGAGGAGCACGGATCCGAGCCTCGGACCACCCGGTCAGTCGAGGACCTCGGGGTTCAGGCAAGTCGGAGGCGGCTCTCCGTTGAGTACCGCGAGCAGGTTGCGCACCGCGAGTTCGCGCATCGCGTAACGCGTCTGCCTGGTTGCGCTTCCTACGTGGGGGACGATCAGTGCGTTCGGGAGCTCGAGAATCGGGTCGTCGGCTTCCGGTGGTTCCTGCTCGAGTACGTCGAGTGCGCAGGCAGCGAGCGCTCCCGCCTCGAGCGCTGCGACGAGCGCGCCCTGGTCTACGACGGGGCCCCGTGCGGTGTTGATCAGCACGGCGTGCGGCTGCATGTAAGCGAGTTCGCCGGCCCCGATCAGGTGGTGAGAGGTCGGGTTCAGGTCGGTGTGGAGCGAGACCACATCCGACTCACGGAGCAGATCGGGAAGCTCGCGGTAGGCACTCTGGGTGGCATCCGCCGGGAGTTCGGAGAACACGTCGTTCCAGAGCGTACGCATGCCGAGGGCTTGGGCGCGTTCCGTGACCACCCGGCCGATCCGGCCCATCCCGACGACGCCCAGGGTACGGCCCCGGATGTCGAAGCCGAGCCCCGGCGGCCGCGCGGCCTGGCTCCAGCCGCCGCTGCGTACGTACGCGGCGTTCTCGAGTAGATGGCGCGACAGCGCGAACAGGAGTCCAAAGACGAGGTCCGCGACAGCGTGCGTGAGTACGTCGGGTGTATTCGATACGGCGATGCCGCGCTTCGTAGCTGCATCGATGTCGAACGCGTCGTAACCGACGCCGACGCCCGCGAGGACCCGGAGCCTCGGCGCGGCCGCGAATACCCGCTCGCCAATCGGAAGGCGATTGCTGATCAACAGCCCGTCGGCGTCTCGAATCGCTTCGATCAGCTCGTCCAGCGGAGCTGCCCACGAGACCTGATCGAGGCGACAAGACTCTTCGACTCGGGCCTCGAGTTCGGGCTCGAGCGGCAGGCAGATGCAGGCGAGGGGCTTGTCGGTCGTCATGGTAGTTTGTGCTCCGCCCCGAGTTCGTCGGCGGTCTTCCGAAACCACTCGACCACGTCTGGGTGATAGGGTATGCCGCGCGCGCGCCGATCGATTTCGGCTTCGTGTTCGGGGAGTCCCGCGTACAGCACACGCTCCTCGCCCGGCGCCGGCCTGGTCTCACGCAGCCCACGCAGATAGAGGTCCATGCGGTCCTTGAATCCCTCCAGATCGGTGAAGGCGTCGATGCGGTACGCCAGGAAGTGGTGAGAGACGTCTCCGGGATCGCGCTCAAAACCGGCGGCATCTCCGCCGAGGAGTCCGGAAAGGATATCGACCATCACCGCCAGGCCGTAGCCCTTGTGCGAGCCGAGTTCGCGGGTGCTCCCGAGCGGGAGCACCAGGAAGTCGTCCGGCACCGCGGACTCCTCCATGATCGGGGTTCCGTCCGGCGTCGCGATCCAGCCCGGCAGGATGGGCGAGCCCAGTCGCCTCGCAATGCGCATCTTGTTTCCGGCGACCGAACTCATCGACGCGTCGAAGACGAACGGAGGCTCTTCGCGGGCCGGGGCTGCGATGGCAATCGGGTTCAGGCCGACTCGGGCCTCGCCGCCGAATGTGGGCACCATCTCGAGTCCTCCGACCGTGAGGGCAACGCCGATCATCTCGCGCTCGAGTGCCCGGACGGCGTGGTAGGCGGCGGCTCCGAAGTGCCGTCCGTTCGTCGCGACGACCGAGCCGATGCCGCAGCGCTCGGCCTTGTCCAGCGCGAGATCCATGCACTGCGGTCCGATCGTCAGACCGAGTCCACGATCGCTGTCGACGGTCGCAGTCGCGTCGGTTTCGCGAAGTACCCGGAGCTTCGGGGCCGGATTCACGTAACCCTGTTTCAGCATTTCCACGTAGATCCGCATCATGTTGCTGACCCCGTGCGAGTCGATCCCTCGAAGGTCGGCGTACAGCAGGGCGTCGGCGCAGCGCGCTCGATCGTCTCGGGGGCAATCCAGGGCTCCGAAGATCGCATCCACCGCCGCACGCATGTCGCCGGCGGGTACGCGGATCGCGATCTCATCGGGAACCTGGAAGCGCCGCATTTATCCGATCCTCCGATGCCTCAGCTGTGATATCAAGTCAGGATGACGAATCCCCAACTACTCGAGGCCCTCCGGTCCTTTGACACTCCGACCATCTGCAACGCACTCGAGCGCGTCGCGCCAGAACGCACCGGCTACGGTTACACTACCCGCCCGCTGGTCTGCGTGCGTCCCGAACTGCCTCCGATCGTTGGCTACGCACGGACCGCGACGATCCGGGCAGTCCAGCCTTCCGCGGGGGGCGCTGCCGCGGACCGCGAGGCCCGCCTCGCCTATTACCAGTCGATCGCGGCGCCTCCGCATCCGACGATCACCGTCATCGAGGACCTCGATCCGGCGCCCGGCTTCGGCGCGTGGTGGGGAGAGGTTCACACCCATGTGCATCGGGGCCTCGGGTCCCTCGGGGTCGTGACGAACGGGAGCGCGCGCGACCTCGACCAACTCGCCGAGGGCTTCCAGGTGCTGGCCGGAAACGTGGCCCCATCTCACGCGTATGTGCACCCGGTCGCGTGGGATATCCCGGTGACCGTACACGGCATGCAGGTGCGCCCGGGCGATCTCGTGCATGCCGATCGTCACGGTGCTGTCGTGATCCCCGACGACGTTGCGGCGGAGGTTCCCGAGGCCGCAGCCGCGATCGCGAAGGGAGAGTCGGTGTTGATCGAGGCCAGCAAGAAGCCGGACTTCGACTTCGAGATGCTGCGTTCGCTGATCACGGGTGCCGGCGACCACTGAACGGGTCGTGGGCAGAGGGACAGGCCGGTGTCCTGCTGGCACCGGTGACCTGTGCTGCCGCCCCTGGGGCGTCTTGAGGTGTCGCCTGCGATTCGGTCTGCTAGCGCCGCGCTTCGGGCTGTCTCATTCCACGTAGCCCAGGCTCCGCAACCGCTCCCGGGCGTCATCGTCGAGATCGGCCCTGGGGGCAGCCCGGTCGGGCCGCTCTCGTTCGAGGTGGACCGCCAGGCGAGCGCGCAGCCGGGCCGCGACCTCTGGATGAGCGGTGATCAGGTTGTGCTGCTCTTTTGGGTCAGCATCAAGGTCGTATAGTTCTTCGGTCTCGAGTGAATCCAGAGTTCCAGCGGGCAGCGGGGCCAGCGACTCCTCCCCGACGAACGGAGCCGGCTCAGTCTGCACGAACTTCCAACGCGCCGTGCGGATCCCCCGGTGCACGACACCGACCCTCGTCTTTCGCCCGTTCGGGAGATCGACCTGACGGGCGAATCCCGCGTGCGCGGCCATGTAGGTCTCCATGTACGTTTCCGTCCAGTCCTCGCTTTCCTGCGGGGCTTTCGGGAGCGTCAGCGGGAGCAGGCTCCGGCCGCTGAGCGGGTGCGATACCTGCACGCCGGCGGCGTCCAGCACCGTTGGAAAGATGTCGACATTTCGAGCCAGCTCCTGGACACGGATCCCCGGGGGGACCCTGCCCGGAAAGCGCACGATCAACGGTATCTGCAAGGTGGGGTCGTACAGGTTCTTGCCGTGCCCGATCTCGCCGTGTTCCCGCAAGCTCTCGCCGTGATCGGCATGAAGGATCACGAGGGTAGTCTCCGCCAGCCCGAGTTCGTCCACGGCCCGGAGCAGCTTTCCGATCTCTTTGTCATTGGTCACGACGTCCGGATCGTATTCACGGAGGTGTCTGCGGTTCTTCGCGAAGCGGTTCGTGTCGCTCGTATCGGGCTTGTTGTGGGGTCCGAAATAGTGAACCCAGAGGAAGAATGGCTTCGAGGCAGATCGGCGCAACCATTCGGTTGCGACGGCGGTCACTTCGGGATCAGGGCGGCGACTGTCATTCACGCTCTTGATCAAGCCGAAACGCCGCTGTTCTTCGATGGAGTCGAAGCGCTGGCTCGGAACGTGCTCCACTGGAGTCTCACTCGCGATGATCGGCGCGGTGAACTCGTCATCGTACAGGCCGAAGCCCTGGTCCAATCCGTAAATCGAGTCGAGTGGAAAGGAACCGATGACGGCCGCCGTCGTATAGCCGTGCTCCCGTAACACTTCTGCCAGGGTGAGGTTCTGTTCATCGAGCCTGTGAATGTTCGTCGACTTGTAGCCGTGCAGCGTTGCGTAGGTACCGGTCATGACGGAGGACATCGATGGCGTCGTCCAAGTCACGTCGCAAAAAGCTCGCTCGAACAGTGCCCCCTCCGAGGCGAGCCGATCGATGTTCGGGGTCTGGTGTTTTCGGTATCCGTAGCACGAAAGTCGATCTGCACGCAGCGTGTCGATGGTGATCAGGAGGAAGTTGGGCCGATCCCCGATCGCTGGCGCTCCCTCGCTCGCAGTCTCGGGGCGGCCGGTCTGGGACTCGTCGACACAGCTGACGCCCAAAGCCAGCGCCACGGTGAGCATCGCGATACGGATCCGCGGCGCCGGAAACTCTCTCGCTGCGCCACACATCATCCCCGGAAAGCTAGCCAGGCGGGCCCGGGGTGACAAGCATCGCCGAGCGGGGGGATTGGGTCCGGACCTCCGCGATCGAGAGCGCGGTCGAAATGGTCGGGCTGCGGGCAACCCGGGTGAGGCGTTTCGACAAGACTTTGACCAGCGTCCCGGGTCGTTTTCTAGCAGACCGGCCGCCGATCAACTTCAGACGCATGACCGAGCGTCGGATCTGCCATCTGAGTATCAAAGTTCCATTGGAGTAGCGGCCACGAAGACAGGCCAGCGACCCGTGGATACACTCCCCAGACAGTTTCCAGGGAGACTTCATGAGTTCTCAAGCGACCGACAACTGGCAGCGCGCGTTCCCGCTCGTCGATTTGCCCGTCGGCGAGGCGCAGGCGGTCAAGCTCGATGGCCAGCAGATCGCGATCTTCCGCCGCCAGCACGATGTTCTGTACGCCTGCGACAACCGCTGCCCGCACGAAGGCTATCCGCTGGCGCGCGGCCGCGTGCTGGGCGACAGCGTGCTCATGTGCGTCTGGCACAGCTTCACCTTCAACCTGGAGGACGGGAAGTGCCTGTTCGGCGACGAGGACGTGCAGACCTATGCGGTCCGCGTCGTCGATGGCCGGGTCGAGGTCAACGTGGTGTTCCCCGACCCGACCGCGGGTATTCCCGCGCGCTTCGCAAGCCTCACCCAGGCGCTGCTCGAAAAGCGCATGGGACAGGCGGCGCGCGACGCGATCCGCTTGATCCAGGCTGGCGTCTCCTCCGAAGAACTCGTGGGGTTCGCCGCGCTCTTCGACTCGCGCTACGCCGAGTACGGGGCGGCCACCCACGCGTTGGCGCTGGCGGCCGATACCTTGCGGATTCTACCGCGCTTCCCGGGCGTGCAGGCTGTGCGCCCGCTGATGCAGTTGCTCGACATGGCATCGGAGCCGAACCTCTCGCGGGAGCCGTACGCGCGAGCCGAGCCTGTCGACCCCGGGGACGATCCGGTCGCCGCTGGAGAACGCCTGCGCGAGGCGGCCGACGCCTTGCGCATTGGCGAGCCCGAAGCATTGCTGCGCGGTGCGCTCGCCAAGGGCTGGGGACGTGCCGAGATCGAGCCATGGCTGTTCCGACTTTGCTGCGACCACTTCATCGCGTTCGGGCACGCACTGATCTACCAACTCAAGGTCTTCGACCTGCTCGACAGCATCGGTTGGGAGAACGCCGACGAGATCCTGTCCGCGCACCTTCAGGTGGTTGCGTTTGGTCCGCGCGAAGAGCGCATCCCGAACCACTCGGCCCTGCTGCAAGCGCTCGAGCGCATCGATCCGAAACTCGAGGGCTGGTACGCGCGGATCGGAGATCGGGAACTCGAACCGGCGGATCAAGATGCTCTGTGCAACGCCGTATTGGATGGCAACGTCGATGAAGCCATCGATGCTGTCGCCAGCCGATTGGAGTCCGGAATCGCGCCGGATGCGCTGGCACGAACGCTCTCGCTCGCTGCCAGCGAGCGCCTGCTGCGCTTTGACCCGGCCATCGACTGTGACCCTTCGCTACAGGAGAACTGGCTCGACGTGACACACACCCTGACGACCGCGCACGCGACGCGTCAGGCGCTGCAGCGTTTCGATGACCCCAACGTCCTCCGTACGCTCTTTCACCTCGCATATTTCATTCAGCGTACGCGCCCTCTGGACGAAGAAAAGCCATTGAAGATCGTGCCCGTGCGCGGGGCAACCCGGCAGAGCGCGGTCGATTCCGTACGGGGACGCCGCGCCGATGAGGCCGTCGCGCGGACCGCGGGCTACCTGGCGGATGGCGGCGACGCCGACGCGCTCTGCGTTGCCTTCGAAGACGTGATCCTCGGCGACCACAGCGTGCGACCCATTTTCGTGACCCACATGATCAAGACGCTGCTGGCGGCGAGAGACGAACGCGACGCACTCGGCAGCCACCCTGAGCGCGACCGACCCCTACTCGCGTACACGCGCTACCTCGCATCTCCGATCCAGGAGCACAACCTGGCGAGCGCCATCGAAGACGCGCTCCGTTTCGTGGTCGATGGAAAAAGCCCAAAGCGTCTCACGCCCTAGTGGCCGCACCCGGGGTGTCCCGCGTGGTTCGGGGCGCGGGAGGGTAGCTCCGATTTCGCCATAGCGGACGAATTCCGGCGCGGGGGTTCGGCCGAGTTGCGGCAACCCTTCAATCCGCCCGGCCCTGTTCGGGTAGAAACGCGCTTCGATCCAACCGACCATCGCTTTCCGGAGCCACCTGCCAGGCCCGAAACGCGGTTCGTTTCGGCTGGTGCTTCGCCTTGGTACGCGACCCGGGCGCCGTCGGGCTGTCGACGGGTCCCGGGGCGCGGGGTACAGTCTGCGCGCATGCCGCAGCCGATTTTCGTCGTCGGGAAGAATCGGTCCGGAACCAAGTGGTTGACCAACCTGATTGCCAACCACGCTCAGGTCTCGTGCGTGCAGAGCGCTCGTCATACGGGCGTACTGGAAACAAACATGCTCGTGCAAGCACCGCGGATCTTCGGCCCGCTCCTGCACTGGGAAAACCGGGTCGCCTTCATCGAGACCTTTGCGGCGACGGATTTCTTCCTCGAAACGAGCCTGCCCAAGGAGTTCCTGTACTCCGTCCGGGCGGAATCCCATAGCGCTTTCTTTCGGCAGGTGATGGATGCCTTCGCCGAGGCCCGGGGAACGACGGCCTGGGCGCAGAAGATTCCCACGCTGTACCTGAGTCGTGCACAACAGGAGTTTCCCGACGCCCGTTTCATCGGAATCGTGCGCGACGCGGTCGCGAATATGCGTTCAGAGTTCGGACTCCGGGTCCGTCGCGATTCCAAGGCGCGATTCGGTGTGCTTTCGGAGTCGTACCTCCATACCTTGGAAAGGAAGAGACTGGAGCGCGCTGCAGCGAGCGCAAGCCTTCTGCTCGTCCGCTACGAAGATCTGCAAGCGGACCGGGAAACGGTGTTGAGGGGGATCTGCGAATCCCTGGGTCTTTCGTTCAGCCAGAGTCTTCTCGAAGATCGCTGGCGGCAGAACACCAGTTTTGGTCCGGGGGGTGCCCCGAGAGACCTGATCGGAGCTCGGACTCTGGCAGCCATCCGGCTCGCAGTGCCGGTCATGGGGGCGGTTCCGTACTCCCTGTTGGAGGCGCTCTATTCGGTCCGAACTCGCCTGGGGAGCCCCGGATTCATGTCTGCGGGCGGACGTAGATTCGTGCAAGGCTCGTTTGCGGCCCTGGGCGAGAAGTTAGAGGGACGGCGACCCGATTGAGGTTCGGGACGAGCGACGACCTCGACCCCGAACCGCCGGGGCCCGGAACCCGACTGTAGAGCTGGACCACTGAAGCGCGGTGCTCTCGGTACTAGGTACCCGCGCCTGCGCCGAGCTTCATGAGGGCGTCGTTCGGGTGGGGCGTTGGAAGCTGGCGAGAGCGGCGGCCAGGCGTTTCGCCTGAGGCGCTCGGAGGCTTGCGGTCGTGATGCGCAGGGCAGGGGGACTCGAGATGCGGAAGCGTTCGCCTGCGCTCACTGCCGAGCCGGCTTCCATCAGGGCAGCGACCAGTTCGGCTTCCTCCGAGACCGGGACCCAGACATTCAGACCGGAGCGACCGTGTGCCCGAATGCCGTGCTCGGCCAGTGCATCGATCAGGAAGCGACGCCGTTCAGTGTAGATACGGGCCGCGTGCGCAAGCTTCTTCTGCATGCCGCGCTGTACCCATAGCGCCACCACCAGGCGTTGCAGCACGTGACTGACCCACCGGATGCCCAGCAGTTGCCGCCCGTCCACGCGACCCACGGTCACGGCGTCCCCGGCGAGCACCGCCAGTCGAAGGTCCGGTCCGAGCGACTTCGAGACCGAAGCCACCACCGCCCAACGTTCCCGGTCCCGGCTGCAAAGCGTTTGTGCCGGGACCCCGGCAACCGGCCCGGCGTGATCATCTTCGATCACCAGTACCCCGGGATGGCGCTCGAGCACCGCGCGCAGATCGCGTACGCGTGCCGTGGTCAGAGCAGCTCCTGTCGGATTCTGCGCGCGGGGTGTGAGGATCAAAGCGTCTACACCGCTTGCGAGCACCGCCTGCAATGCCTCGGGAAGCAGACCCGAGTCATCGATCGCAACCGGAACCGGGACCATCCCCTGCGCATGCAAGAGATCGAGCACGCCCGAGAACGCGGGATCCTCGACCGCGACCCGATCTCCGCGCAGCAGGTTAGCGTTGAGTACACGCTCGATGCCGTCGAGCGCCCCGGCCACGACGGCGAGCCGGGCGGTGGGTACGCGCTTGGCGAAGAGATGCTCGCGCGCCCCCTCGAGCAGCTCGGGCAAGCTCATGTCCTCGGCGTAGAGGCGCACGGGCGGGTCGAGGGTCCGCAGCGCGGGACCGAGCGGGGGCAGGAGTTCCGGGTCGGGATTCCCGTGCGAAAGGTTCAATACCCCCTTTGGCAGCGTCGGGCTTGCGCGCGAGCGCACCGGCGGGCGCTCGGCGATGCGGGTCCCACCCCGGCCGCGCGCGGTCACGAGCCCCCGTTCCCGCAGCGACCGGTAGGCGGCCGCAACCGTGGAGGGACTCACCTCGAGATCTGCCGCGAGCCCCCTGACCGTGGGCAGGCGGCCCCCGAACTCAAGTCGGGACTCCCGCACGCGGCCTTCGATACTGGCCGCGATCTCGACGGCCGTGGATCCCGTGATATTATTATGTTCCGAGTCAGACATATTTATGTATTGTAACAAAATAGGATCAAGTCGCCCATGCCCCACCTGCCGGTCAGCCCCCGAACCAGGCTCAAGCGCGCTCCCGCGCGAGGCAGCCATGACCTGGAGACCATCTTCGCCATCCTCGACGAGGGCCTGGTGTGCCACATCGCCTTCGTGCATGACGATGCGCCCTGTGTGATTCCCACCATCTACGCTCGCAGCGGAGACTCGCTGCTGATCCACGGGTCTACGGCCAATCGTATGCTGCGCACGCTGCGAGACGGTTCGCCCGCATGCGTCAGCGTGACCCTACTGGACGGCCTCGTGCTCGCTCGCTCGGCCTTCCACCACTCCATGAACTACCGTTCGGTGGTGATCTACGGCAGGGCGGAAGAAATCACGGACGGGGTGCAAAAGCAGGCTGCGCTGCGTGCGTTCCTGGACCACGCGGTGCCGAATCGTTGGGACCAAGTTCGTCCTCCGAACCGCGAGGAGACGCTGCGCACCATGGTGTTGCGCATTCCGGTCCATGAGGCCTCGGCAAAGATCCGTAGCGGCGGTCCGGTCGAGGACGAGCAGGACTACGAACGCGAGGTGTGGGCAGGCGTGCTGCCGCTCACGGTCGAGGTCGGGAAGCCGCTGGACGACCAACGCCTCGCAGACGGGATCGAGGTGCCGGGTTACGTTTCGAACTATCGCCGGGGCCAGCTCAATGGGTAGGAATCTCGATCAGGATCGCTGAGCGTCGACGCCGCCCGGAACCGGGCGGCAGGCTAGCCCGGATCCGGATCGCACACCGACCCCGTGCGTGATCGGGAAACGAACGGGCCCAGGCTACGGGCGGTTTCCTCTATCCTTCCCGCTCACCGAGGAGCGCCCGACGGAGACCTGTCGGCAGTTCGAGATCCCGGGGGCTTCCGTCTATCCCGAGGAGAGAGCGTGACCACGTTCAACATCGATCAACTCGAGGCGTCCACGGACGATGGACCCGTCACCATGCTCAACCTGGTCAAGTACCGCGATGCCTCCCTTGACGGTTCGGGCACCGGGCGGGAGGCCTACCAGCGTTACACACAGCGCGCACAGGAATACGTGGAGAGCCGCGGAGGGCGAGTATTGTGGGCCGGAGTCGTGGGTGAGGCGGCGCTTCAAGACGGGATGACGGATCAGGAAGTCGACTGGGACTGGGCGCTGCTGGTCTACTACCCGAACCGGGCGGCGTTCATCGACATGGTGACGAACTCCGACTACCTGTCCGCCAACGAGCATCGCATGAGCGGCGTGTCCCGGCACGCCATCCTGGCCTCCCGCACACTGCTGCTGGAGTCGATGCCGACCTAGCATGGGCGAGGAGTGTGCGGGCCTTCGGCTCCAGCCAGCGACAACTGGCTCCAAGCCTGCCGTTCAGAGGTTCGGTCGAACCTCGTCGATCGGCGCCGCGCGCAGCACCACCTCGCCGCCTTCGCGGCACAGGTAGTGCACCTGGCGGTAGCCTGCAGAGGCGATGGCTTTCATGCAGGCGTCCAAGCCCACACCCACGTCGTGGGGTCCGTGTCCGTCGTCGCCCAGAGTGACGCCGATGTTCATCTGGCGTGCCCGCTCCAGAATAAACGGCAAAGGGTAAACGGGACTCAACCCGCGGCGGTGGGCGCCCGCGTTCACGTCGAGGATCGCGCGCACCTCGCGGACGGCTTCCAGGGTGAGGTCGATCTGTTTGCGCACGGCGGGCTCAAAATCCGCGCTCGGCCCGTCGAACTTCCGGATCAGGTCCAGGTGACCGACAACCTGGGGTCGGAGGCTGGTGACGAGGTCGGCCAGACTCCGAAAGTAGCCTAACTCCAGCGCCTGGCGGCTGCCGGCTCGTTCGGCCGCGGCAACCGTGGCCTCCGGACTTACGTCGATCCAGTCGTTGCCCACGTTGTGTACGCTGCCCAGCATGTATTCGAACGGCCCCTGGTGTTGCAGTTCGAGCATGCGCTCGGCCCATCCATTAGGGGGAAGCATCTCGGTTTCGAAACCCACCAGGAGTTCGATGTGTTCGGAAAACTCCTCGCGCAGAGCGTGCGCCTCCCGGGCGTACTCGACGAAGCCGGCGGCCAGGTCCTCGGGTGTCAGGTCCTGCTCGTCGGGAAACAACCAGGTCGTTTCGTCCCTGGGTGCGTGTTCGGACAGGCCGTAGTGAGTGAATCCAGCCTCGATGGCCCGCAACACCACCTCTCGCAGGCGGCCCTTGGCATGGCGACAGAACTGCCCGCTGTGTCCGCCGTGGTAGCTGAACCAGGTCACGGAGCCAGTGTAGCCCGGGTGTAGCGAGCCGGCCTATATCCCACAGGCGACTCTCCCGAGCGGGTCGTGCATCGGGTGGAGCGTGGTATTCTCGCGCCTCACTTTTTGGGAGGCGATTGCGATGATTCTCGGCGTGCACCATCCGGCCCTGGCCGTGCCCGACCTCGACGCGGCGCTCGAGTTCTACTGCGGGGCACTCGGCTTCGAGGTGGCGATGGAAGCAGAGATCCCGTCAGGCGTTCCGCCCCTGGACGAAGCCTTCGGTGTGGCGGACGCCGGTTGCAAGGTCCGCATCATCCGCAAGGGCAATTCCGCAATCGAACTGTTCGAGTTCAATGAACAGGAAGAAGGGGACTCCGCGAGGCCCGTGAACCGCACCGGCATCACCCACATCGCGCTCGCTACGGATGACTACCAGAAGGACTACGATCACCTGGCCGCCAACGGCGTCAGCTTCAACACCCCACCCATGGGTGAGTCACCGGCTCGCTGGAGTTACGGCCGCGACCCCTTCGGCAACGTGATCGAATTGCTCGAGAACGCGCCACAAGGTCCCACGTCGCTGCGCTTCGAGGACTAGCCGCGCGAGACTCCCTAGAGCGTGCGGCGCAGGAACTCGACCATGCGCTCGATGGCCGGCCGTGCCGGGGGCAGGAACTCCATCTGGACGTAGCCGTGGGGCATGTCCGCATCCACGAAGTGTTCGTGCTCGACCCCGGCTGCCTCGAGGGCCTTGACCAGGCTCTCGGCCTGGGTCACCAGCCCGTCCGCCGAGCCCACCACGACGTGGCTGGGAGGGAGCTTCGCGGCCGCGTAGAGCGGACTCACGCGCGGGTCGCGCATGCGCTCGTCCCGGCCCTCGCTTCCCAGATAGGAGCCGACCATCAGTTCGACCATCTTCTCTCCGGCGTCCTCGGGTACCTCGGCGCCCTGGGGCATTTCGGGTATGGGCATGTCGCCCATCGTTGCGAAGTCGAACACGCCGTAGATCAAGAGGGCGGCCTTGGGACAGGCGGGGTCACCCACGAGTGCCGCTGCGGCTGCCGCGGAGAGGTTGCCGCCGGCGCTGTCGCCGCCCAATGCGAGGCGCGTGGGATCGCCGCCGAAGCGACCGCACTCTGCATACGCCCAGCGGATCGCGGCCACGCAGTCGTCGAACGGTGTCGGGAAAGGGTGTTCGGGGGCCATGCGATAGTCCACGTTGAAGACCAGGAACCCCGCCTCGGCGAAGCGGTAGCCGAGCTTGCGGTGCGTTGCCGGACTGCCGCAGATCCAGCCACCCCCGTGGAGGTAGACGAGCACCGGGTGCGGTCCGTCGCCCTGCGGAACGACCACGTCCGCGCTGACGCCGTCGCATACCGGGACGGCTTCGTGGAACGCACCGACCTCGGGTAGGTCGACATTCAGCAGGTCGCCCACACGGTCGAGCATCTCGCGCATCTCGAGCGCGCTCGACGGCACCTTCCCGCCCATCATCTCGAGTAGGGGATCCGGGGTCGCTTGGCTCATGGGGCCCTCCGTATCGATGGGCGTATCTTACACAACGCGCAGCCGCAGATTCTCGCAATCCTCCGGTCTGAAGGGTTCCCGGGTTCCCCGGGCATGTACGCTATTTCTCAGGTCGTCCGGATCGCCGGCTCGCGGGGCGCTTTGACTTCCAGTCCCACTGCGCGCGTGAGATTGTCTCGGCCGGGCCCCGACAGGGACCCGCAAGAATCGGGAGAAAGCATGATCCAGTTCGGTGTTCTCGGCGCAGCCAGGATCGTCCCCAATGCGCTGGTCAATCCCTGTGCGGATGACGAAGGGGCGTCGATTCGATGCATCGCCGCCCGTGAGCGTTCGCGAGCAGAGAGCTTTGCCAAGGAGCACGGGATTCCGTTCGTGCGCGATGACTATCGGGCGGTCGTCGAGGACGCGTCGATCGACGCCGTCTACAACCCGCTGCCGATCTCGTTGCACCACTCCTGGACCATCGAAGCACTCAGAGCGGGCAAACACGTCCTGTGCGAGAAGTCATTCGCGTCGAATGCGAAGCAGGCCGAGGAGATGGCCAGGGTTGCCAGTGACACCGGTCTGGTGCTGATGGATGCTTTCCACTACCGCTACCATCCGGTCTTCATCAGAGCCCGGGACGTCGTCGAATCCGGCATGCTGGGGCGGGTTCGAAGCATCGAGGCCCTGTTCCATGCGCCGGTGACCGATCCCAGGGACATCCGGATGAACTACGCAACCGGCGGCGGCGTCACCATGGATATCGGCTGCTACCCGGTTTCCTGGGTGCGTCACATCATCGCCGAGGAACCGGAAGAGGTCACAGCTACAGCGGAGGTAGGTCCGCCCAACGTCGACGTCTTCCTCGAAGCCAGATTCCGCTTCCCGAGTGGCATCGAGGCGACGGTGTCGGGTGATATGCGTTCGGGCGTGAAGTTCCGGATGGAGCTCAAGGTGACGGGTGAAGCTGGGGAAATGTTCGTAAGGAATCCACTGGCCCCCCAGCTCGGCCACCGGATCGAACTCGAGATCCGGGGCGAGAAGACCGCGGAAGAGCTGGACCGACGCACCTCCTATGCCTACCAGTTGGATGCGTTCATCGAAGCCGTTGAAGCGGGCAAACCGCTTCTCACTGGAGCAGAGGACGGGGTCAAGCAGATGCGTTTGATCGACCGGTGTTATGAAGCAGCGGGCTTACCGCTGCGCGGTCTGGACCTGTAAGGGACTTCGGGCGCCCGCCAGACATCGATCCAGCCGAGCCTCAATCCCAAAATTCGTGTTCAAACCCAAAACCTCACCCGTTTCGCCTATGCTCGACGTCTCCGAAATCGACGCGACGCGTAGGAGAGAGGTCGATGTGGATCCTGATCGCGGCAGCCTCTGGTGCCCTCGCGGTCGCGGCGGGCGCGTTCGGGGCCCACGGTCTTCGGGCGCAGGCGACCGTCGAACAGCTGCAGTCCTGGACGACTGCGAGCCAGTACCACCTGCTGCACAGCGTGGTGCTGCTCGCCCTCGCCTTGTACGCGGCGCAGTCGGGACGTGGCATACAGTGGCCGGCCAGCCTGTTTACGATCGGGATCGTGCTCTTCTCGGGCTCGATCTACCTGCTGGTGTTGACCCCCGTCAGGTGGTTTGGTCCGATCACGCCGGTGGGCGGGCTCTTCTTGATTTCCGGCTGGCTGTCGCTGCTTCTCCTTGCGCGAAACTGAACTGTCGGCCTGGATGATCCAAAGATCGCGCCTCATGACGGCAGACAACCCGAAAGCCAGGAGGAAATCGGTGTCTCTTCAACGTTCACGCCAAAACCGGATGCTTGCGGGAGTCTGCGGAGGACTCGCCCGATCGCTCGGATGGGATCCGACGCTGGTACGCATCCTCTACGTTGCCGCCTCGCTGCTTTCCGCGGCGTTCCCGGGTGCGCTGGTGTACATCATCCTGTGGTTGGTGATGCCCGAATCGAACGAGTACTGAAGCGCTCCCCGGTGCCAGAGTGGCCGATGCGGACCAGCGGACCCTGGCGGGCGCTGCTTCTGGCTGCTGCGCTTCTGGCATGCGGGCCCGCAGAGCGGCCTCCGAACGTCCTGCTGCTGCTGGCGGACGACCTCGGTGTCGACATGCTGGGTGCGTATGGACTGGGATCGGACCTTCCTGTCACACCCAACCTCGATGCGCTCGCTCAATCGGGAATCCTGTTTCGGAACGTCTGGTCGAACCCGGCGTGTTCCCCGACGCGCGCCGGCATCCTGACCGGCCGCTACTCGTTTCGAACCGGGATCGGATCGATCGTCCAGCTTGGCGGGCCGTTCGACCTCCAATCGAACGAGGTTACGCTTCCCGAGATGCTGGACGAGCACGCGCCCATACCCTATCGGCACGCAGCG
>JAYZEO010000112.1:0-9956 GCA_036337215.1 Myxococcota bacterium
GATGGACCGGGCGCCCGCCGCTACTTGCATCCTGATTCGTCCGGAATTCCGACACTCACGCTCGTTGGCGTCAGCTTCCAGGCTCCCGGAGATACCAAACCGATCCACGGAACCAGGAGGATGAAGCCACCGATGGCATCCAGGATTCCCGTGGTCGACATGGATCGAGATACAACGGCGGTGCCGGCGCTACTGCCACATTTCGCCATGATGCTGTGCTCTGTCGACTTGCTCATGCTTACGGTCTGCGGACCGTCGCCCACGTAGTTCCCATCGACGTAAACCTTCGCTTGTTGAGCAGAGGGGATGATGTTGATGCTCTGGCGTGACGGGACGGCAAGCGAACAGCCAGTGCGGGAAAGGAACGGAATCACCATGGCCCCTGCGATGAATCTCTTCATGTCTTTGTTCTCCCTTTAGTGTGAATCATCAACCGCCCGGCCGGGCGGCCTTCAGTTCCCGATCGCCCAGGCCGTCTCGCCGCGGAGTCGCTCCATGAAACTCTGTTCGTAGGCCTCTTCGGGGACCTCGCGAACCATGCGGTCGAGCACGTCCGCGTCCTTGCCGACCAGGATGCGCCAGCGTTCCTCGCGGACACCGTCGAGGATCACGCTCGCGGCCTCGGCCGCCGTCATCGGGGCGTCGTCGCGGAACTGCTCGCCGCGCTGGATCAGGAAGCCCCGGATCTGGTCTGGCGAGACGTTTCCGAGCGGGAAGCCCATGCGCTCGATCCGCTCGCGCACCTCCTCGAGTTGCTCGTCGCTCATGTCCTTGGGCGAGCGACCCAGGATCTTGCCCGAGTTCTTCACGATGTCCGTCCCGATGTGTCCGGGCATCACGACCGAGACCTTCACGTGCGGCGCGTTCAGGCGAAAATCGTTCACGAGCGCTTCCGTAAAACCCTTGACCGCAAATTTCGCAGCGCTGTAGGAGGTGTGCGCGGTCATGGGGCCGACCGAGGCCCAGAAGCCGTTGACGCTCGAGGTGTTCACCAGGTGGCCTTCGTCGCTCGCGACGAGCATCGGGATGAAAGTGCGGCTGCCGAAGTAGACGCCCTTCCAGCAGATGTCGAAGGTGCGCTCCCACTCTTCGCGGTCGTCGACGATCATGCTGCCCGCGCCCCCGACCCCGGCATTGTTGAAGACCAGGTTGACGCAGTCGGTCTCGAGTTCGCGGCAGATCGCGTCGCGGAAGGCCTGGAGTTGCGACTCGTCCGAGACGTCGGCCTCGAAGGTCAGGAAGCGTGTGCCCTCGGGAGACTCGGCCTCGCAGAAGGCCCGGGTTCGGTCCATCTCTTCCTGGGACACGTCGCAGATCGCCACGTCGGCGCCCTCGGCCGCGAGCTGGCGCGCAAGCTCTCGCCCCATCCCGGTTCCGCCCCCGGTTATGACCGCGATCTTGTCCTTGAAATCCTTCATCTGATGACTCCCGTGGGGCCACGGACCCGGTTCGGAAACGTCGAATAGCTGGTGTCCGGCGATTATACGGGCCCGGGGGGCCGGATCAGAAGTGGCCGCGCCCTGCCCGCTCGCGGCCCACGGCCTGGGGTATGCTCGTGCCCGAACCCATCCGGCGGCCGCGCGGAGGCCGGCCCGGGAGAAGGAGGAGCCCATGAACGAACTGCTCGCCCAACCCGCCGTCCAGGCCTGGGCCGCCGCCAGTATCGTCGTCGCCCTCAAAACACTCGCCACCGGGCTCTACACGAGCCGCATCCGGATCGGCAAGAAGGTCTTCAGTTCGCCCGAGGACTACGCGGTGCAGCAACTCGAGGGCACACCCACCCTGGATGACGAGGTCGAGCGCTCGCGGCGAATTCACCAGAACGACCTCGAGGCCGGACTCCCGTTTGCGCTCGTGGGCTTCATCTACGCGCTGACCGTTCCCTCCACGCTCGGCATGTGGATTTGCTTCGCGGGCTTTCCGATCGCGCGCATCGGCCACTCGATCTGCTACGCAAAGGGACTCATGCCCCACCGCACCGCCTTTTGGGCAGTGGGCTTCTTCATCCTGATCTGGATGTCGCTGGCGTCGCTGGTCGCGATCCCGTTCGGAGCCTAGTTCGTGCGGGCTGGAGAGTGTTTTCGATGAGTACGCAGGCCGGCGCGACCGAACTCGTCTACGACCCTTACGACTACCAGATCGACGAAGACCCGCACCCGATCTGGAAGCGGATGCGCGACGAGGCACCGCTCTACTACAACCCGAAGTACGACTTCTACGCACTGAGCCGCTTCCAGGACGTGCTCGACGCGAGCCTGGATCCGCAGACCTTCATCTCGGGCCGGGGCACCGTGATCGAGTTGATCGATCAGCCCATGGAGAATCCCCCGATGATCTTCATGGACCCGCCGCAACACACGGCCTTTCGCAAGCTCGTGAGCCGGCGCTTCACGCTGGCACAGATCGGAAGGCTCGAGCCCAGGATTCGCGAACTCTGCGCGGGCTACCTCGATCCCTTCGTGGGCGCGGGCAGCTTCGACTACGTGGCCGACTTCGGGGCGAAGCTGCCGGTGATGGTGATCAGTTCGCTGCTCGGCGTGCCCGAAGAGGACCAGGAACAGGTCCGAATCTGGACCGACCTATCGCTGTACCGCGCACCGGGCGAGACCGGGCTCAGCCAGGAGGCAGCCGCGGCCATGGGCGACATCCGCGACTACTGGCACGGACTGATCCGCGACCGCCGCGCGCGCCCGCGCGACGACGTGATGAGCGAACTGATCGACGTCGAACTAAAGGAACGAGACGGCGACCCGCGCAAACTCACAGACGACGAACTCTTCGCGTTCTACCTGCTGATCTCGTCCGCCGGAAACGAAACCGTGGCCCGTTTCCTGGGTTCGGTGGGCACGGTCCTGGCCGAGTTTCCGGAGCAGCGCGAAAACCTCGTCTCCAATCCGCAAAAGATCCCGAACGCGGTCGAGGAGGTCCTGCGCTACGAGGCGCCGTCGCGGATCCAGGCCCGCTGGTGCACGCGCGACGTCGAACTCCACGGCCAGACGCTGCCGGCCAGGTCCAAGGTCGGCCTGCTCACCGCGTCGGCCAACCGCGACGAGCGCGAGTTCCCGGACGCCGACTGCTTCGACGTCGATCGCAAGATCGACCGCCACGTGGGCCTCGGCTTCGGCATCCACTTCTGCCTGGGCGCCTCGCTCGCGCGCCTCGAAGGCCGGGTGGCAATCGAAGAGACGCTGCGCCGCTTTCCCCATTGGGACGTCCACCGAGACGGCCTCGAACGCGTTCACACCAGCACGGTCCGCGGCTACAAGAACGTCCCCATCCTGTACTAACGCTGTACTAACACTGTACTAGCGTGGTTTCGCGCGCGAGCCCGCTACAGGTGACCGAGCAGCGGGACCGTGGCCGTGGCGTGGGTGTCGCCGAGTTGTTTTCCGCCGACGATGCCGGTGAAGAACTCGCTCGTAACCATCTGCGCCATGTAGTCCACGCCCGGGTAATACACCAAGATGACGTCGTCGAAGTCGGCCTCGCCTTCGAGCGTGACCGCAGTTCCCACGTGCATGGGTCCATGGCCCTGCTCGGCCATCAGCCCCATCATCTCCCGCCCGTAGCCGGAATTTTCGGCCTGCTGCTCTGAGGTGCCCGCCTTCAGGAAGTTGACGATCAGGACCGCGTCTCGCCCGAATTCCTGCTCCTGGGTCATCGCCCGGATCCGCGCATCACGCTGGGCCGGATCGCCTTCGCGCGCGGCGGGCACGAACGGATAGCGTGCGGGCGTTCGACTCACCAGGTCGGAGATCTTCACCCCGAGCAGCAACTGGTGGATGGCCAAGTTCAGCAGAACGGGTCGGTCCATCCCGATCGAGTAATTGGCTTCGAACTCGCCGAGCGTCTTCTGGTACTCGGGGCTTCCCGAAAGCGTCGCGTAGGCGGCGGAATCGTCGAACTGCGTCAGCACGATCGCATCCCAGCCCGGCTCCGGAATTTGTGACGAAGCGCGCGCGGCCAGGACCGCCTTTCCGGCATAGACGACCTTTGCCCCGGCCGACTCCACCTCCCGCTTAAAGCGGCCGACTTCCTCGAGCAACTGCGCACCCGCTTGCGTCTTCAAGAGCGTCACGACGTGAAACGTGGACGGACCGTAGAACAGCGACTGCCGGTCACGGACAAGCTCGCGCCTGGCCTCGAGATAGCGGAAGTGCTGCCATCCCGCGGTGACCAGGACCACCAGCACCAGGATTCCCGCCAGCGCGCCGAGGAACTTCATGACCCGCCCTCCATTCCAGTCACGGTCCTGAGTGCTCAGGAACCGGGGGCCGTATTCTGCACCAGCACGCAGAAGCCTGCCGTGGAGCCTCGCCTGCTGGTTGTCCAAGGTGCCCCTGGCCGGACTGGAGCAGCTGGCGGGATGCTAAGGTGCGCGAAAGCCCCCTCGCTTCCGGCATGCGCGAACCGTCCGGAGCCACCTCGGAGTGTCGGATGAAGCAGTTAGCACGGGCCCAGAAACGATCGCGACGCCGCGAAGTACGGCGGGCACGCGGGCCGAGCGTCTCGGGAACGTAAACCGAAAACGCATGCCCGTATCGGCGATTCAGATTCTGGGGCTCGATCACGTCGTGCTGCGGGTCCGGGACCTGGAGCGCTCGATCGCGTTCTACACGGCCGTGCTCGGCGCCACGGAGGAACGGCGACTCGATGGACCGGGCCTGGTCCAACTTCGGATCGGCGCGCACCTGATCGACCTGGTGCCGGTCGACTCGGAACTCGGCCGGATGGGCGGCGCCGGGCCCGGCGAAGGGGGCCGAAACCTGGATCACTTCGCGGTCGAGCTCAGCGCCTTCGACGAAACGCGACTCCGCGCTCAACTCGAGGCACACGGAGTCGCGCCGGGAGAGGTCGCACGGCGCTACGGGGCCCGCGGCTATGGACCCTCGATGTACATTCGCGACCCGGACGGCAACGTCGTCGAGTTGAAGGGGCCGTCCGAAGAAGCCGGGGGCGCCTAGCTCTCGGAAGCCTGCTCGCGCAGGTAGCGTCGCAGCAGGCGATCGTGCCGGCTGGTGTCGCTCTTCCCGTCCGAACGCAGGTAGGGCTTCCAGCGAGCCCCGGCACCCTCGGGCTTGTCGCCCATCACGGTCACGCGCTGGATCACGCGCTCCTCCTCGAAGTCGTTCAGCACGAAGTGCTGAGTACAGCGGTTGTCCCACATCGCGACGGTCCCCTCCTGCCAGGAGTAACGGACCGTGAAGCGCGGGGTCGCGACCCAGCGGGTGAGGTAGTCGAGCAGCAGCGCACTCTCGGCCGCGCTCAACTCGACGATGCGACGCGTGAAGTGCTCGTTCACGAACAACGCCTTGCGGCCGGTCTCGGGATGCACGCGCACCATCGGGTGCACGGTCATGACCTCGGGGCGCCCGTGTGGCTCCGCGTTGTGAAGCGCCGTCAGCCCCTCACAGAGGTCCCGCAGCGGAGGAGAAAGCCGCTCGTACGCCAGGTAGGTGTTCGCCCAGAGCGTGTCGCCCCCGACCGCCGGACAGCGAACCATCTGCAGGATCGAGATCAGGGCGGGCTCGGGCAAGAAAGTGAGATCGCTGTGCCACTCGTCGGCCACTCCGCCGCCACTCGCGGCGAGTTCGAGAATCCGGTCGTCGCGGAGCGTGGGGTTCTCGATGTGCGGGTGACCCTCGATCTGGCCGAAGTGCTCGCCGAACGCCAGGTGCGCTGCGCGGCCGAGTTTCTGACCCGGAAAAAAGAGCACCTGGTGCTCGTAGAGCAACTGCTCGATCGTGCGCGCGCGCGCCGCGTCTGCCGAGGCCAGATCCAGGCCCCGCACTTCGGCCCCGAGTGCACCCGCAAGGCGCCGGACTTCGAAGTGCTCAGCCACCGGACTGAGTCCAAGAGGTACGATCGAGTCGAGCTTCCCCGCGTTCCAAGAGATCCGCACAGCCCTCGAAGCGCCTCGGGCGGACTTTCACCGCGTCAGAGCAGCGCCATCTCCTTCGTTTCCCGCCCATACGCACCTCGCAGATCGACCACCTCGTATTCTATCAAGCGCGTTGCCGACGCAGACACCCCAGCCTGCCCGGCTTCGGCTAAACTCAGGCCTGACGCTCGGCGGCACCGCCTCCTGCTGAGGCCACCGTTCGAGCCCGAGGCGCCCGGATCGCACCGGCGCCAGTACGGAGATGACTTGTGGCAACTGCTTAGACGGGTTCTCGAGTTGGGCATCGACGCTTCGGTCAGCGAGTTCGACGCACAGCGGATCCGGACGCTCAACGTGGGCGTGTCGATGGCGATCGCGGTCGCCGTGCTCTCGCTGCCGGTGACGGCCGCGACCAGCGGGGCCCAGACCATTCCCGGAACCCTTCTCTTCCTCGCCGTCACGAGCCTGGTGGTGTGGCTTCAGGCGCGCGGGCGCGCCTACCAGGCCGCGCTCTCGATCACTGCGTTGGGCATTTCGCTCGTCAGCCTCCAGGCCTACTACCTGGGTCCCGATTTCGGCGTTCACTTCTGGCTTCTGGCACTGATCCCGTTTCCGTTTCTGTTCTTCCCCAGGAACAGCACCCACACCCCGACGCTGCTCGGCGCGCTCATCGTCGGGCTATTCTTCGCGTTCGCGCTGCGCGATCAAGCGGCCCAGGGCTACAGCAACGAGTCGCTGGCGACCCAGGCGCTGACCGCGACCCTGATCCTAGGGATCAGCTTCACGATGCGCCGGCTCTTGATCCGGGCCGAGCGGACACGCGAAGACCATCGGCTGCGCGTCGAACACCAGGCGGAGCAGCTCAGGGAGCGCCAGCACCAACTCGAGATCGCGCTCGAGGATGCGGGCGGGGCCCGGCGCGCACTCGACCGCCGGGTCGCGGAGCGCACCGCCGAACTCCAGAGGGCCCACGACCGCCTGAGCCGCGAACTCGAGGAAAGAACTCGCATGGAACAGGAGCGGCGGATGCTCGAAGCCGAGCTGCAGCACGCCCAGCGACTGGAGTCGATCGGACAGCTCGCGGGCAGGGTCGCCCACGACTTCAACAACCTGCTCACCGTGATCGGGGGAAACCTAGACCTGGTACTCGAGGGCCACGGCTCGATGACCGAGACGCAACGTACCTGGCTGCGCGAGGCGCAGGCCGCGACCGACCGTGGAGTGAGCGTCACTGGCCAACTGCTGGCATACAGCCGCAAGCAGGCGGTCGTGCTTCAGAGCCTCGAACCCCGCGCCGCGATCGAGGGGGTGCGGCAGATGATCGAGCGTGCCGCGGGAGAGAAGATCCGGCTCGAGATCGAAGTCGCGGACCCCGTCGGAAAGGTGCGTGCGGGCCGCGGGCAGCTCGAGCAGGTGCTCATGAACCTGGTGCTCAACGCGTGCGACGCGATGCCCGGAGGGGGCACACTCCGGATCGAGGTCGAAGAGGTCGCATCGGCGCCGAGGTCAGGCAGCTCGCAGCAGGTGGCCGAGCGACCCCACGTGGTCTGGCGCGTGAGCGACACAGGCCGCGGCATGGACGAAGAGACCCGCAGCCGGGTCTTCGAGCCCTTCTTCACCACCAAGAGTTGGGGCAAGGGCACGGGACTGGGACTCTCGGTGGTACACGGCATCGTGACGCAGCACCAGGGCCGGCTCGAGGTCGAATCGAGGCCGGGCAAGGGGGCGTGCTTTTCGATCTACCTGCCGGTCGCGCAGGCCGAGCCTGCGGGAGCCTCCCACGCGACAGCACCGGGGGCGCCCAAATCCAGCCAGGGCGAGACGATCCTGGTGGTCGAGGACGAACGCGCGGTGCGCCGCTTCACGTCGAGCCTGCTGGAGCGCCTCGGTTACCACGTGCTCGCGGCCGAGAGCGGCGAGCAGGCGCTGGTAGTCGCAGACAAACACCCAGGCCCGATCGACCTGCTGCTCACCGACGTCGTGATGTCAGGGCTGCAGGGACCGGAGCTCGCGACTCAGTTGCTCGAACTCTACCCCAAGACACGCGTACTGTTCGTCTCGGGCTACACTGACCCCGAGCGCTTCGTGGATCTGGGCCTGAACGAGCAGCGGTCCTTTTTGCAAAAGCCCTTCTCGATCCACGTGCTCGAGCGCCGGATCCGCGATCTGCTCGACGGCACGAACCCCGCTCCAGGAGAGGGCGCGGACTAGCCGGAGACGAGGTCCGGGAATTCGCCGAGTTCGCGTTCGAGTTGCTCCGGCGTGAATGGCCTGCACAGCGAGCGATCCGAGACACCAAGCGCCTGGGCTACGAACTCGGGCGCGTCGGCATCCCCGGACAGGAAGAGCACTGCCAGTTCGGGGATCCGCTTCCGGAGCCGGGAGGCCAGCTCTGGGCCGCTCATGCCCGGCGGCATCAATTCCGTCACGAGCGCGTCGAAGTCAGCCCCGGGGGCTTCTGCGAGTTCGAGCGCCCGGTCCGCGGACTCGGTAGCCGTGACCCGATACCCCAGGACCCCGAGAATGATCGCGGTCCTGCCCCGCCGCCGATAGTCGTCCTCGACTAGCAGGATCTGACTAGGAACGACCTCTTCGGGTCGCATCAGTGCCGAATTTCGAAATGGAACCAGCCGCTTATGAATGAACCCGCGCTGCATGGAACGATACCCCCCGGAATAACCCGCGCACGTCGCTTACCCTAATGTAGCCAAAACAACATAATAGGTGTCGATTCTGGTACTCCACCCCTACCGGACTAGGCGGTGTCCCTACCTCGCGCCGCCACCTCGGCCGCCTCGCAGAGCAGCCTGCGCGTCTCGTCCCAGCCGATACAGGCATCCGTGATCGAGATCCCGGGCGTGAGCACCGCCCCGGGCGACCAGTCCTGACGACCCGGCCGCAGCTGGCTCTCGAGCATCACACCCATCAGGGCTCCCTGCCCGCTCTTGAACTGGCCCAGGACCGACCGGCACACCCGCGCCTGGCGCCGGTGGTCCCTGCCCGAGTTCGCGTGCGAGCAATCGACCAGCACCGCGCGCTCGAGGCCGAACGCTGCCGCGTACTCGACCGCGACTGCCACCTCGCCCGGCCCGAAGTTCGGGCCCTTCGCACCGCCGCGGAGCACCAGGTGCAGGTCGGGGTTGCCGCAGGTGCGGACGGAAGCGACGGCCCCCTGCGCATCGATCCCCAGGAAGGTGTGTGCGCCCCGGGCAGAGCGAATCGCGTTCGCGACCGGAGCGAGGTCCCCGGAGGTCGGATTCTTGAACCCCACCGGCATCGAAAGACCGCTCGCGAGTTCGCGGTGAATCTGGCTCTCGCAAGTGCGCGCGCCGATCGCGGCCCAGCTCATCAGGTCGGCCAGGTACTGGGGTGAAATCGGGTCCAGCACTTCGCCCCCACACGGGATCCCACGCTCCGCCAACTCGACCAGCAGGCGCCGCGCGCGCTCCAGGCCGGCGCCAAGATCCCCCGAACCGTCGAGGTCGGGATCGTGCAGCAGGCCCTTCCAGCCGACACTGGTTCGCGGCTTTTCGAAGTAGCAGCGCATGACGAGCACGAGTTCGCGGGCCGTGTCCTCCACGACCCGGGCCAGCCGGTCCGCGTAGGCGAGCGCCGCAGCCTCGTCGTGGACCGAACAAGGCCCCGTCACCACCACGAGCCGTTTGCGGTCGCGGCCGTGAAGGATGTCGCAAATCGCGCGGCGCGCCCCGTCCACGGCCTGGCGCGCCCGCGGCGAAGCCGCCAGGCCTCGCGCGAGTTCGCGCGGCGCGGGCAGACTGGAAATCTCCGCCACGTTTCTGCTTTCGAGTTGGTCGGGCACGGTCTCGCCTCCTGTGTGCAGGCAAAAAAAAACCCCGGACGATCGTCCGAGGCTCGTGGGTTCCGCAGTCATCTGCTTCAACGAATGGAACGGTCCCCCGCGAGCCCCAGATGGAGCCAGCTAAAGCCACTCAGGTAAGCGTAGCCGTGGAAGGACATCAGTGGATTGCTTGTAACCGGTTGCGACGTACCCGTCAACGCCCCTGGGAGGCTTCGGAGGGTCCGCTATCATGCTGCCAGCGATGCGATACTCCCC
>JAYZEO010000113.1:0-14758 GCA_036337215.1 Myxococcota bacterium
CCCCAGAGTTCGCGCCAGCGACAGTTGCGGACCCGCGTCGCCGCCTCGGCCCGGCACGCGTGTCGCCCCCTGGGCAGAGATCGAAACGGGTGTCAGGCGGCCGCGCTCAAAGCGCAAGACCGACACGCCCCGCGGCGTGGCTTCAAGCGGGACACCTGGTGACCCAGGCAGGATTCGAACCTGCGACTTCTTGCTCCGGAGGCAAGCGCTCTATCCAGCTGAGCTACTGGGCCGGCGTGGTGGGCGATACTGGGTTCGAACCAGTGACTTCTACCGTGTGAAGGTAGCACTCTACCGCTGAGTTAATCGCCCGTTCGATCTGCTTATAGGGGAGGCTCTCTGGGACTTCAACCAGCCGCCGAGATCCCCGCGCTAGTCCGCAGCCTGCGCCAGCGCCGCACCCACGAAGCCTCGGAAGAGCGGATGAGGTGCGAAGGGTGTCGACTTGAACTCGGGGTGGAACTGGCAACCCAGGAACCACGGGTGCCCGGGAAGTTCGATGATCTCGACTAACCGCCCATCGGGTGAAAGGCCACTCACGACCACTCCGGCCTGCTCGAGTGCCTCGCGGTAGTCCAGGTTGAACTCGTAGCGGTGCCGGTGGCGTTCCGAAACCTCATCCGCCTCGTAGGTCCGGGCGGCCAGCGAACCCGCACTCAATCGACACGGATAGGCTCCCAGACGCATCGTTCCCCCGGTCTCCGCGCGTTCTCGCTGCTCGGGCAGGAAGTCGATGACGCAATCGGAGGCTTCGGGATCGATCTCGGTCGAATTGGCACCCTGGAGACCGACGAGGTGGCGCGCAATTTCGATCACCGCACACTGCATGCCGTAACAGATCCCGAAGAATGGGATCCGCTTCTCTCTCGCAAAGCGGATCGCACGGATCTTGCCCTCTGCGCCGCGCGGCCCGAAACCGTGGGGAACCAGAATCCCGTCGACTGCCGACAACGACTCGCAGGCACTGCCCTCTAGTTTCTCTGAATCGACATAGCTGATTTCGACGCGCGCATCGTGCGCGATCCCACCGTGTACGAGTGCCTCGTTCAAACTCTTGTAGCTCTCGGTCAGGTCGACGTACTTCCCGACCATCGCGATGCGCACGCTGTGAGTCGGGTCCTGGATCGTCGCCGCGATCTGCTCCCAGCGGGACAGGTCGGGACGACCGGTCCAGATGTTGAGGCGTTCCACAATCGCGTCGTCGATGCCCTCCTTGTGCAGCACCTGGGGCATTTCGTAAATCGACGCGACGTCCTTGGCAGTGATTACGGCCTCCTCGGGGACGTCGCAGAAGAGCGCGATTTTCGCTTTTACGGAGCGCTCCAGGAAACGGTCCGTCCGACACAGGATGATGTCAGGAGAAATTCCGATCGAGCGAAGCTCCTTGACGCTGTGTTGTATGGGCTTGGTCTTGACCTCGCCCGCTGTCGCCAGGTACGGAACCAGGCCGATGTGAATGTAGAGAACCTGCTCGCGGCCCAGATCCGCACGCAGCTGCCGAATCGCTTCCAGGAAAGGCAACGATTCGATGTCGCCGACGGTGCCGCCGACCTCCACGATCACGAGATCGGTATCCACTCCAATGGAACGGATGTGTTCCTTGATTGCGTCGGTCACATGGGGAATCACCTGAACGGTGGCTCCCAGATAGCGACCGTCGCGCTCCTTCTGCAGCACCTGCTCGTAAACGCGCCCGGCCGTCAGGTTGTTGCGGCTGCGAAGTCGGGCGTGGGTAAAGCGTTCGTAGTGGCCGAGGTCGAGATCGGTCTCGGCGCCGTCCTCGGTCACGTAGACCTCACCGTGCTGGAGAGGATTCATGGTACCGGGGTCGACGTTCAGGTACGGGTCGAGTTTCAGAAAGGTCACCCGCAAGCCCCGGGCTTCGAGCAGAGCACCGATCGAGGCAGAAGAAATGCCCTTGCCCAGTGACGACATCACGCCACCGGTCACGAAGATGGTCTTAGTCTCCCGGCTCATCCCGCGCCTCCCCGCCGATCGCCCCGGCAGCATGACCCAACGGCCTGCCGTCCGTAAAGGCCATGTGCGAGAGTACCGCGAAGTCGGGCCGGCCGAGCCTCGGCCCGGCCCGTCACCGAAGCAGCGGGCCGCGCTCGCGACGACCCCACAGCTCCGGAAATACCCGAATCCTGCTACCGCTTGCTGAACTGGAAGCGGGCGCGAGCGCCACGCTGGCCGTACTTCTTCCGTTCCTTGACGCGGGCGTCTCGAGTGAGCAGGCCTTCCTTCTTCAAGGCCGGTCGCAGCGAGGGATCGAACTTCTCCAGGGCGCGCGCGATCCCATGACGGGTGGCTCCAGCCTGACCGGCCACACCGCCTCCACGGACAGAGACCGTGATATCGAAGCTGCCCACCTGATCGACGGCCGCGAGCGGTTCCATCATGTGCTGGCGCAGGATCGCACGCGGAAAGTGGATCTCGACCGGACGCTTATTGACGATCACGCGCCCGTTGCCGGGAACCAACTTGACCCGGGCCACCGCGCTCTTGCGCCGGCCAGTCGCTTCAAAGAGACCGGGTTGGCTCATCGCCTCACCTCCAAGGGTTCCGGCTTCTGTGCCGCGTGTGGGTGCTTTGGGCCGCCGTAGACCCTGAGCTTGCCCAGCAGCTTGCGGCCGAGTCGGGTCCTAGGGAGCATCCCCTCCACCGCTCTCTCGACCACACGCTCAGGATGCGTCTCGAGCAGTCGACCCGCCGTCACCGATCGAATGCCGCCAGGATAGCCGGTATGCCGGTGGTACACCTTGTCTTCGCGCTTCTTACCGGTCAGTACCACTTCGCTTGCGTTGATGACAATCACGAAGTCCCCGGTATCGGAGTGCGGCGTGAATTCCGGCTTGAGCTTGCCCCGTAGCACCTGCGCGATCTGGCTCGCCATCCGTCCCAGAACCTGGCCACGGGCATCGATCAGGTACCAGCGCCGGAGCGCGTCCTCCGTCCGCGTGCTGCGGGTGACGCGAACCCGCGAGAGCGCAGCGGGTCGGGCACGGGAAGTGGGTTGGGCTGAGGCCAAGACGGGTCTCCAAAGGAACCTGGATCGCGCGGGAGTTTCATAGCTGATCACTCCGCACGGGTCAACGTGCGCGGTGGCCCGAAACCACGCGACCCGCCTCGCGAATCAGGCCTTCTCGAGGCAATCCGGGTACACCACGCGCTCGAGAAGAAGGCCCCGTGCCGGGGCGGTCGGCCCGGCACGGGAGCGATCTCGGGAAGCGAGAACCTCGGAGACCGCCGCAACCGACAGCCTCCCTTGCCCCACGGCAACGAGGGTCCCGGCCAGATTCCGGACCATGTAGCGCAAGAACCCGCGACTCTCGGCCCGGATCCAGACTTCGTCGGCTTCGCGGCGGACGCTCAACCGATCCAGGGAGCGACGGGTTTCTTCGCCCACCGGCGCCCCACCCGGAGCCCCGCGAAAGGCCCGAAAATCGTGGTAGCCGACGAGGCAACCGGCAGCCTCCGCCATTTCGGCGTCCCGAAGCCTTCCGGGCTGATGCCAGGTCACGCGGCGCCGCAGCGGACTCGGGGTCGCGCGCGCCAGAATCCGGTAGAGATAAACCTTCGCGACCGCGTCCCGGCGCGGATCGAAGTTCGCGTCTGCGTGGGCCACCTGGATCACGCGCACATCTTCCGGAAGTAGCGCGTTCAGGCCCGTCCGGACCCGGCCTGGCGCGAGTTGACCGGCGTAATCGATCGCGGCCACCTGCCCGCACGCATGGACTCCGGCGTCGGTTCGCCCGGCTCCGTGCACGCGCCCCCGCGCGCCCGTGAGCTTCTCGAATGCCGTCTCCAGTTCTCCTTGGACGCTGCGACCCTGACTCTGGACCTGCCAACCCTGGAAGTCGCTTCCGTCGTATTCGACGGTCAGTCTGAGCCGCACAGCGCTTCCGCGGCCTCGACCGCGGCCAGGGCAGCTCCGCGCCGCAGATTGTCGAGAGCCACCACGAAGGCAAGGCCCGTGCTTCGGTCCGGATTCGCGCGTACTCGGCCCACCCAGGCTTGGTCGGTCCCGGTGACGCGGCGCAGCGTCGGCAGCACGTCTTCCGGGAGCGATTCGATGCCGGCGGCCTTGGCCCAGAGGTCGCGCGCACGCGCCGGCGAAAGCGCATCGCAAAAGTCCGCGTGAACGCACGCGAGCACGCCCGAAAAGGCCGGGACCCGCACGCGCGTCGACTCGATCGGGAGGCCAGGGGCACCCAGCAGGCGCCGGAGCACGAGCCGCATGCGGCGTTCGCTCGAAGTTTCTCCGGCCTCGAGCAAGCTCCCGACTTCGGGCACGCAGTCGAAAGCCAGCGGTTCCGAGAAAACTCGGGCCTCACCCGGCTCCCCCGTCATCTCTCCGAGCAGCGTGAGGGTCTGCTTCGAGAGTTCGGCCACGCCCTGTCGCCCGCAGCCCGAAGCCGACTCGAGCGACACCACGGTCAGTCGTTCGAGCGGGCTCAGCTCCACCAGCGGGCGAAGCGCCAGCCCCAGGCCGGCCTCGATCCCGCGCGGAATCGCGATCGAGCGACCCTGGGGCTCACCCGTCAGTGGCCACAGCGGCGTCTCCGGGTCCAACTCCAGGCTCCCGCTCAGGTCGACGAGCGCCGCACCCCGCTCTCGAATCGCCGGCAGTAGTGCGTCGAGTGCCCCCGGCGCCGCACAGAACACCAGGTCCGAATCGGCGATTCGGGCAGAATCCGCGGGCTCCGCCGCGACCTCGCTACCGCGGAACTCAATCTCGGCCGGGGCTGCAAATCCACCCGCGTCGCCGCTCGAACCGAAGCACCGCAGTTCGCCGACCGGGAACTCCCGCTCCCCGAGAATTTGGAGCAACTCTTCCCCGACGAGCCCGGTGGCACCCAGCACCGCGACGCGCAGTCCCGGGGGAGTCATTCCGGCACCTCTCGGACCCGAGTTCTCACCTCTAGTGTTCCAGACCGGCGGGTGCCGGCCTCGCTCCCGTGCTCGGACTCGGCCAGCACCGAGGCCGCATCATCGGTCGCCCTGGGCCCGATTCCATCTCCGGGCAGCACGAGAACGGCCCTCATCTAGCGCCCTAGACTCCACGAAGCTGAGAGGCTCCGGCTTCTGGCCGATTCGCCAACTTGTTGAGCGCATGGACGTAGGCCTTCGCACTCGCGATCAGGATGTCTGTGTCGGCGCCGTGCCCGATCACGCGTACCTCGTCTTCCTCGAGCGTCACCGAAACCTCACCCTGCGCGTCGATGCCGCTCGTGATCGCGTTCACGTGGTAACGCAGCAGCCGCGGGTTGAAGCCCGAGAGTTCCCGAATCGCCTGAAACACCGCATCCACCGGGCCATCTCCGAGTCGCGCAACCTTGGCGACCTCGTCGCCCACCTGGAGTTCCACGGTCGCAGTCGGCGTCGCCAGGGTCCCGCAGACGACCGAGAGGTTGACCAACTTGAAGCGTTGATCGACCTGCAGCAACTGATCGGTGACCAGCGCCTCGATGTCCTCGTTGTAGACCGTCTTCTTGGCATCGGCGAGATCCTTGAACCCCTGGAACGCCCGTTCGAAATCGATCTTGTCGGTGTCGAAGCCCAACTCGCGGATTCGGTCCGCAAACGCGTGCCGGCCTGAGTGTTTGCCTAAAATCAACTCCGTGGCTCCGCGCCCGACCGACTCCGGAGTCATGATTTCGTAGGTGAGCTTGTTCTGGAGCAGGCCGTGCTGGTGGATGCCGGCCTCGTGCGCAAAGGCATTGTCCCCCACGATCGCCTTGTTCGGAGGCACGTTGACGCCGATGATCTGCTGCAGCAGCCGGCTCGAAGGATAGATCTCGCGCGCCTCTATCTGCGTGTCGCAACCGTCGTAAAATTCCGGCCGGGTCCGGAGCGCCATCACCACCTCTTCCATCGCGGTGTTGCCGGCCCGCTCTCCGATGCCGTTCAGGGTGCACTCGACCTGGCGGGCCCCCGACCGAATGGCGGCCAGAGAGTTGGCGACCGCGAGGCCGAGATCATCGTGGCAGTGTACCGACAGCCGCGCCGCCTCGATTCCGGGAACGCGATCGCTCAGGTAGGCGATCAGCTCCGCGTATTCCTGCGGCGTCGTGTAGCCGACGGTGTCCGGAATGTTGAGCGTAGAGGCCCCGGCCTCGATCGCGCGCTGGCAGACCTGGATCAGAAAGTCCCAGTCAGACCGCGTCGCGTCTTCGGGCGAGAACTCGACGTCTTCGGTATAGCCTCGCGCACGCTCGACAGCGCGCGAGACCTCTTCGAGCACGCGATCGGGCCCCATTCCGAGCTTGTCGCGCATATGAATTTCCGAGGTCGCGATGAAAACGTGAATGCGCGGACGCTCTGCATCGCGCAGCGCCTCCGCGGCGCGGTCGATGTCGGCATCCTGGGTTCGTGCGAGGCCACAGATGATAGGTCCGGGCACCTCGCGAGCCACCGCGCGCACCGCCTCGAAGTCGCCCTGCGAGGCGATCGGAAAGCCTGCCTCGATCACGTCCACGGAGAGCTTCGCAAGCTGCCGCGCGACGATCAGCTTCTCCTCGAGGTTCATGCTGCAGCCCGGGGCCTGTTCGCCGTCGCGGAGCGTCGTGTCGAAGATCAATACTCGAGAGTCGTCCGGCATCCTGACCTCAATCCTCCGAACCTTCTGCTGTCTCGAGTCTCGAAGCCGCCGCCCGGCTGCGGAACGCGAGAACCCAGAGTACCGGCCCCGAAACGACGTAGGCTACCCCAACCACGAAGAGGACCGGCTCGTGATAGAGCAGAACGATCACAACGGCAAAGACCAGGGCCACGAACACCGGATACGCGTTCCGGCGATCGATCCGGACCGCCTTCAAACTCAGGTACGGCAGCGGACTCACCATCAGGAGCGCCAGGACCGTGAACCCGATCGTGGCGCCGGTCCCGACCACACTCGGTAGCGGAGACTCGAAGCCGAGCCATCCCACGAACCACACCGTCGAGGCCACCATTCCCCCTGCGAAGGTGCTCGGAATTCCCTGATAGCGGGTAGACTCTTCGACCTGCTGGTGCACGTTGAAGCGGGCCAGGCGCAAGGCTGCACAGATCGTGAACACGGCTGCGACGACCCAGGCGCGCGGGCCGAGCGGGGCGAGCGCCCAACTATAGAAGAGCACGGCCGGTGCCACGCCAAACGAGATCACGTCGGAGATCGAGTCGTACTCGATCCCGAAGGGGCTGGTCGAGTCCGTAGCTCGCGCGACCCGTCCGTCGAGCATATCCGCGATCGCGGCGAGCACGATCGCGAGTGCCGCCAACTCGAACTGCCGGTTGAACGAGAGAATGATCGACCAGAACCCGAGCAACAGCGCCGAGGTGGTGATCAGATTCGGAAGCAGATAGATCGCGCGCCGCTCGCTCCGGCGGCTTCGACGTCGCCTTCTGCGCCCTCGTCCACGCTCGCGGGAGCTCAAGAGATCACCTCGGCGACGACGGTCTCTCCGCCCCGGACTCGGTCGCCTACCGAGACGCTAGGCTGGCAGCCCCGGGGCAGCAGCAGTTCCACTCGCGACCCATAACAGATCAAGCCGTAGCGGGTACCCCGCTCTAGCGTGTCGCCTTCACTCACGTAGCAGACGATCCGGCGAGCGATCAGTCCCGCGATCTGCACGACCGCGATCCGAAGTCCGGATGCCGATTCCAGGTCGAGCCGCGACTGCACGTTGCGGATCGAAGCCTCGGACCGGAAGGCGGCCAGGAACTTGGAACCGCCGCGCCGCAGCGCCCGTACCTTTCCCGAAATCGGAATCCAGTTGACGTGTACGTCGAGCACCGAGAGAAAGATCGCGATCCGGTAGCCGGAACCGACCACCTCGTCGGCAGCCTGTTCGCCGGATCCGATCCGGGTGACCTCGACCACACGGCCGTCTGCGGGCGAGACCAACCTGTGGTCGCCGTCCGGCGCCACGCGCTCAGGATTTCGAAAGAAAGCCAGGTTCAAGCCCGCGAGGAGCAGCGCAAGGGCTCCGATCGCGGAAAGGCCTAGCCCGACGAACCCCGCCGCGACCACCGCAAGGACCCCCGAGAACAAGTAGCCCGGAGCTGCGATGGGCCCCCGAAGTGCCTGCGGCGTCTCCACCGGATCCCCTTAGTTGCGCGAACGATCGACCAGCTTGCCCTCATTGAGGAAGGGCATCAGCGATCGCAACTGCCGCCCGACTGCCTCGAGCGGATGCTCTTCGCCCCGGCGAGTCAGCGCGTTGAAGACCGGCTTGCCCGAGCGCGTCTCCAGCAGCCACTCGCGCGCGAACTCTCCGGTCTGGATCTCCGAGAGAATCTTGCGCATCTCGCGCTTGACCTGCTCGTCGACCACGCGTGGACCTCGCGTGACGTCGCCGAACTGGGCCGTATTCGAGATCGTGTAACGCATATTCGAGATCCCACCCTCGTAGATGAAATCTATGATCAGCTTCATCTCGTGGATACACTCGAAGTAGGCCATCTCGGGCGCGTAGCCCGCCTCGACCAGCGTTTCGAAGCCCGCCTGCATGAGCGCCGTGAGCCCGCCGCAGAGGATGGCCTGTTCACCGAATAGGTCCGTCTCGGTTTCTTCCCGGAAGCTGGTTTCGATGATCCCAGAGCGTCCGGCACCGATGCCCTTGGCGTAGGCGAGTGCGGTCTCGAGGGTGTCCCCGCTCGGGTCGCGGTCGACGGCCACCAACGCTGGCACGCCCTGTCCCTTCTCGTAGAGCACCCGCACGATGTGTCCGGGGCCCTTGGGCGCCACCATGAAGACGTTCACGCCCTCGGGCGGATGAATGCAGCCGAAGTGAATGTTGAAGCCGTGCGCGAGGCCCAGGTACTTCCCCTGCTTCAGGTGGCCCGCGATCTCGCTCTTGAAGATGTCTCCCATCGTCTCGTCAGGGAGCGTCAGCATCAGGATGTCGGCCTCGGCCGCGACGTCGGAGACCGACATCACCCGGAGGCCTTCGGCTTCGGCCTTCGGGCGGCTCGCAGAGCCCGGACGGAGCCCGACCAGAACCTTCACTCCGCTGTCGTTCAGATTGAGTGCATGCGCGTGGCCCTGGCTCCCGTAGCCGATCATGCCGACCGTGCGCCCCTCGAGGCGGGCCAGATCAGCATCCTTGTCGTAGTAGACCTTCATCGATTCACCCTTCTGTCGACTGCTGCGGGTCAGAGTCCGCGCGCAACAGCAACACGGCCGCTCCGGATCACGTCCTCGAGTCCCAGAGGCCTGAGCATCTCGGTGAAGGCCTCCACCTTTCCGGGACTTCCCGTCAGTTCGATCGTATAGGAATCCGAACACACGTCGACGATCTTGCTTCGAAAGATCTCGGCGATGCGCATCACCTCTGCGCGGGACTCGGCCTGAGTCCTGACCTTGAAGAATGCCATCTCGCGCCCGATGCAGTCGCCCGGATCGTGCTCGATGACCTTGATCACGTCGATCAACTTGTAGAGCTGTTTGGTGATCTGCTCGAGTTCCTCGTCGTTCCCGCGGGTCACGATAGTGATCTGCGAAACCGCAGGATCGAGGCTCTCCGCGACACAGAGGCTGTCGATGTTGTAGCCACGCGCAGAAAACAGCCCGACCACGCGAGAGAGAACGCCAAACTCATTCCTCACACGAACTGTGAGCGTGTGCTCGCTCGCCGCCGCCTCAGTCACGGTCGGGTGCTGAATGCAGCATCGCGCGAGAAGCCGCCCCGCCCGGAACCATCGGGAAGCAGTTTTCGTCGCGGCCGCAGACAAACTCCATGAGCACGGGTCCCTGGAGCGCGAGCCCCTTCTCGAGCACCGTCTCTACCTCTTCGGGTCGCGTCGCACGCAACCCGGCCAGCCCGTAGGCCTCGGCGACCTTGACCCAGTCGGGCGTGCCCAGCGGCATGTCGACCGCAGAGTAGCGGCGTTCGTAGAAGAACTCCTGCCACTGTCGGACCATCCCCAGTACCCCGTTGTTGAGCAGGACGATCTTGACCGGGAGATTGTGTTCCGATGCAACGGCCAGTTCCTGCGAATTCATTCCGAAGGAGCCCTCGCCCGTGATGCAGATCACCAGGTCATCGGGTCGACCGACCTGGGCCCCGATCGCTGCCGGGAACCCGTAGCCCATGGTTCCGAGCCCTCCCGAACTCAGCCAGTCGTTCGCGGACTGCGCGTGATAGTACTGGGCAGCCCACATCTGGTGCTGGCCGACGTCGGTAGAAACCACCGCCTGCCCCTGTGTCAACTGGTACACCTTGTCGATCACGTACTGCGGCAGGATCGGGCCTTCGGCTGGTTGCGCATACCCCAGCGGATGCTCGCGGTCCCAGCGCTCGACCTGCTTCCACCAGTCCGCGATCTGCTCGGAATAAGGCCCGTCGAGAGACGCCTCGGAGTCCATCACCTTGAGAAACTTCTGGAGGCTGTTCTTCGCGTCACCCACGATCGGGATGTCGACGTCCACGCTCTTGCGGATCGAGGTCGGGTCGATGTCGACGTGGATCTTCTTCGAGTTGGGACTGAACTTCGACACGTCGCCGGTCACGCGATCATCGAAACGTGCCCCAATTGCAACGAGTACATCGCACTCATCCATCGCCATGTTGGCGCGATAGGTTCCGTGCATGCCTAGCATGCCCACCGAGAGCGGATGGTTTCCCGGGATCCCTCCAATCCCCATCAGGGTATAGGTCGTGGGAGCGCCGAGACGTTCGACGAAGCGGCGCATCTCGGCACTCGCTCCAGACAGGATCACGCCGCCCCCGAAGTAGACGAGCGGACGCCGGGCCTCGAGAAGCGCCGACATCGCCTTCTTGATCTGGCCCCAGTGCGCCTCGTAGCGCGGCTGGTAGTTCTCGAGAGAGACGCTCTTCGGGTAGTTGTACTCGCCCTCGGCCCCGGTCACATCTTTGGGCAGATCCACGACCACCGGCCCCGGGCGACCCGTCGTCGCGATGTGGAACGCCTCTTTCATGGTCGGAGCCAGGTTGCGAACGTCCTTCACCAGGTAGTTGTGCTTCACGACCGGGCGGGTGATGCCGATGTTGTCGGTTTCCTGAAAGGCGTCGTTCCCGATCGCGGAGGTTGCAACCTGCCCGGTGAGCACCACGAGAGGAATCGAGTCCGTGTAAGCAGTGGCGATCCCGGTCACGGCGTTCGTTACACCCGGACCAGAGGTCACGATCGCAACCCCGCACCTTCCCGTGGCGCGCGCATAGCCATCGGCCATGTGCACGCCACCCTGCTCGTGTCGAACCAGTATGTGGCGCAACTCGAGACGCTGAATCGCGTCATAGAGATGCAGCACTGCGCCGCCCGGATGCCCGAAGACGACGTCCACGCCCTCTTCCTGGAGCGCACGCACGACGATGTCAGCGCCGAGGAGCCTCATGACCTTCCTCTACGCTCAGGCGTTCGCGTAGCGAACGACGATCTCGGCGATACGGTCCCGGCCTGCGAGTTTGCGCTTCTGGAGCAACTTGCGCTCCATCTGCTCCTCAGGGGACAGGAATGCCTGGGAGTCGATTGCCTCGAGGCGGCTCTCAAGGTCAAGGTGCTCCTGCCAGAGTTCGCTGAGCTCCGGGTCCCGACCGAGAAGGGACTCAATTCGGGAACGCTCGTATTGCTCCATGAATTTCCGAAAACACGCCCTGCTTCCATAACTTACGAGTTCCTGTTGGCGCTGTCCAGCCGCTTCTGTTGGGCTTCCGCCGGGCGCAGATAGCGGAGGCGCAGTTCAGCCGGCGGCAGGCTCCGGCCCGCACGCAGAAGCCGCTCTCCGAGCAGGCCGACCTCGCCGGCGCACAGCCTTCCGGCATCGGCGGGCAGAATCGACGCCCCGGATCCCAGCACGCTCTCGATTTCGTTCTGGTAGAGCTGCGCCCCGGGCCCGAGCAGCCAGACCGGTCCGGCACTCGAGAGCCCGCGAAGCCAGGGGAGCGGATCTGCAACCCGATCCGGCTCTATTTCACGCGCCCCCGGTCCGTAGAGCCCCGCGTAGACCTGGCCCTTGCGTGCGTCGAGGAGCGGCACGATGCGCGCCTTGGGATCGAGTTGGGCCGCCGCTGCGCGCAGCGACAGCGCCGCCAGCGTCGGAACCGGCACCAGGAGGCGCTCGGTCTCGAAGCAGAGCCCGAGCGCGGTCGCGAGCCCGACCCGGAGCCCCGTGAAGGATCCGGGACCGATCGAGATCGCGATCGCGGTCACCGCCTCCAGACAGGTCTGCCGCTGGGCTAGCAGCCGGTCGATCCCTTCGAGCAGCCAACCTCCGTTCGACCGCAGCCCCAGACCCGTGTGCTCTCCGATCACGCGGGCGTCCTCGACGAGGGCGATGCCGCCCATGTCGCTCTCGGTCTCCAACGCCAGCAACATGGGCGTTCAGACGAGGTCCCGAAAGAAACCCACGATGCCGGCCCAGTAGCGAGAGAGGTCGTTCCAGAACGCGAACCCCATCAGCAGCAGGATCACCGACACTCCCACCTGCTGCGCAATTTCGCGCGTCCGCATCGTCACCGGCGACCCCTTCACCAATTCAGACAGCGCCAACACGATCTGCCCGCCATCCAGAACCGGAATCGGGAGCAGGTTGATCAAGGCCAGATTCACGCTGATGACCGCGCAGATCCACAGGAACTGGAACCAGCCGACGCCGAAGGACTCCGCCGCGACCACGGCGATTCCAATCGGGCCCGCGAGGTTCTCGAGCCCCACACGGCGCGTCGCCAACTGGCCGAACGCGTCGACTGTTCGCACCAGGATCTCCCAGGTGAGTCCGGCACCGAGCACAAGCGCCTCGAACGGATTCCGTACCGCGTGCTCGGTCATTTCGCCCGCGACCCTGGGCGCGCCGCCGGTCACGCCGATGACGAACACCTCTCCGAGTTCGGGCACGCCGCGCCGTTCCGGCGTGACCTCGCGTTTGATCTCCTTGCCCTCACGGGCCAGCAGGAGCTTGATCGGCTCACCGTCGCTCGCGCGGACGACATCCGCAAAGCCCAGAAAGCTCTCCATCGGCGCGCCGCCCGCCTCGATCAACAGGTCCCCCGGCAAAATTCCGGCCCGCGCGGCCGGGCCGTCCGCGACCACGGTCCGCACCTCGAGATCGCCCGAAACGATCCCCAGCGCAGCAAGGCTCCAGACTCCGCCGGCTGCCGGGACGGTGACCCGCAACCGCTCGCCGGGGACGGGGGCTGCCGTGGGGGTCATCGATCCGGCCGATGCCGGCCGCTCGGCCTCGAATTCGAGAGACCCCGAGGCAGCAGAGAGTGCGGCCTCGAGCCCCGACCAGTCCGCGATCTCTGCACCGTTCAGTCGCACGACCCGGTCGCCACTTCTGAACCCCGCGCGTCCCGCCGGGCCGTCCAAGCTTCTAATTCCCAGCACCGCCGCTCGCGCGCTGTGCTGCAGGCCCAGGCCACCCGGGCGGGCCGGACCCAACTCGACCTCGATCGCGCCGTCTCCGCGGCCCACCCCGAGTCGAACCGGCCTCTGGCCCGCGGCCTCGACGGCCTCGGCCAACTCTCGCCAGCGCGTGACCTCGACCCCATCGATCGACGTGATCCGGTCCCCGCCCCGAAGCCCGGCCGCCTCGGCCAGCGAGCCCGCAGCGACCTCTCCAATCCGGGTGGTCTCGACCGGCATCCCGGCCATGTAGATCCCGGTCAACAGGACGACGGGCAATAGCAGGTTCATCGCCGGCCCGGCCAGATAGATCGCGATCCGGCGCGGCACCGACTGAGACTCGAGGGTCCGGTGGAGATCCTCAGTCGGTAACTCCTCGCCGGGAAGTTCCCCGAGCATCTTGCAGTACCCGCCGAGCGGCAGCCAGGCGATCCGGTACTCGGTCTCGCCGAACTGACGCCGCACGATCGCCGGCCCGAAGCCGATCGAGAACTGCTCCACCTTGACCTTGAACCACTTCGCGACCAGGAAGTGCCCGAGTTCGTGGAAAAAGATCAGGCCCCCAAGAAGCAGCAGAAAGGGACCGAGGACATCCGCAATGCCCGCTAGCTGCAATTGGAGTCCTCGACGATCCGAAGCGCCGCCTCGCGCGCGAGCCGATCGGCCTCTCGAATCTCGTCCAGATCGAGTCCCGGGCCGAACTCGGCCGAAGCCAGCACGGCTTCCACCGCCTCAGCAATTCCCGGGAAGGGAATCCGGCGGTTCAGAAAGGCCTCTACGGCAACCTCGTTGGCGGCATTGAGCACGGCTGGCGCGGTTCCCCCGATCCGATTGGCCTCGAGCGCGAGGCCGAACGCAGGGAATCGTTCGGCATCGAGCGCCTCGAAGTGGAGGGCTCCGATTTCGACGAGATCCAGTGGCTTCAGATCGGAAAGTGGCAGGCGCGCGGGCATGCCGAGAGCGTAGGCGATTGGAATGCGCATGTCGGGGATCCCGAGCTGGGCGAGCCAGCTCCCGTCGACGTATTCGACCAGTGAGTGGATGATGCTTTCCGGGTGGATCACCGCCCCAATCTGGTCGGGGTCCAGATCGAACAACCAGCGAGCCTCGATCGCCTCGAGTCCCTTGTTCATCAGCGTTGCGGAGTCGATGGTGATCTTGGACCCCATCTCCCAGTTTGGATGAGCCAGCGCCTGCTCCGGCGTGGCCCGGGCAATCTCGGCCGCCGTCGCGGTCCGGAACGGTCCTCCGGACGCAGTCAGCAGCACGCGGGCCAGGGCGTCGCGCGGGTGCCCCGCCAGCGCCTGGTGGATGGCGACGTGCTCCGAGTCCAGGGGTAGAATCGTTCCCCCCGAACGTTCAGCCTCTCGCAACACCAGCGGCCCCGCCATCACCAGCACCTCCTTAT
>JAYZEO010000114.1:0-11344 GCA_036337215.1 Myxococcota bacterium
TGCCGAACGCGAACCCGATCGCCGCGAAGAGTCCGATCTTGGCCAGGTGCGCGAGGGTCTGGCAGGCCGCGAAGGTTCCGACCAACGCGTGCCGCCCGAAGCCGGCATGCTGGAAGAACGGGCCCTGGAGCGGTCCGATCGCACCGATGGTGGGGCTGAAGAAGCCGACGAGTGAGCCCAGCAGCAGGAAGCGCGGGCTGCGCGGCAGGGCCTCGGGCCGCGCGCCCAGAAACAGCGCCCGCGGTGCCCAGGTCGCCAGGATCACGAACACTCCGATCGCGGGCCGGACCAGTTCGGCCGAAAGAGACTGCGCCACCCACAGACCCAGGACCCCGAAAGGCAGGAGCGGAAGCGCAAAGCGGCCGAGCACGCTCCAATCGACATGGCGCCTTTGGATCAGGGTGCGAGAGCCATTCGAGATCAGCTGAACCACCCCGTGGACCGGGATCGCCACCAGCGGCTCGTACCAGATGAGCATGATCGTGAGCAGGACGACGCCGCCCCCGAGCCCCACCGTGGCGGTGAGTGCCGAGGTTGCGAGCGCGGCCGCGCCCAGGATTGCGAGATCCAGAGCCTCCACGCTGCGCTATACCGCGGACTCGGCCATCGCCCCAGGATCGGGGCCGACGTAGCGTGCGCGCGGTCGCAGCAGGCGGCCGCGCTCCCGCTGCTCGGCGATGTGAGCGAGCCATCCGGCGACGCGGGCCACCGCGAAGGTCGGAGAAAAGAGCGCCTGGGGAAGTCCGATCGCGTCCAGCAGCACCGCGGTATAGAACTCGACGTTCGCCTTGAGCGGACGCTCCGGCTTGCGCTCCCGGAGCAGTTCCAGCGCAACACGCTCGATCCCGCGGGCAACCCCGAGACGATCCGGCGCGATCCCGGCGCGCTCGAGCATTTCGATCTGCCGCTCGAGGACGGCCGCACGCGGGTCACGCACCTTGTAGACGCGGTGCCCCATTCCCATGATGCGCCCACCGCGAGAGAGTTCCTGCTCCAGCCAGCTTGCGGCGTTCTCGGGCGTTCCGATCGCGCGCAGCATGTCGAGGACCGGACCCGGGGCGCCTCCGTGCAGGGGGCCCTTGAGCGCACACACGGCCGCCGTCACAGCCGAGACTACATCTGAGTCGGTGGAAGCCACGACCCGGGCCGCAAAGGTGGACGCATTCATTCCGTGGTCGACCACGGTCACCAGGTAGGCGTCGAGCGCATCGCGGCGCCGAGGATCCGCGGGCGCTCCGCCCTCGAGCATCCGGAGATAGTCGGCGGCGTGTCCGAGCGCCGGATCCGGCGGGACCGGGGCCATGCCGGCACGAATCCGCGACCAGGCTGCGACGAAGACCGCGGCGGCACCCGTGAGACCGAAGCGATCGGCAGTCGCGTCCCGGCTCGGCTCGAGTTGCCCGAGGCCGGCCCGCAGCGCTGCCATCCCGTCCCCCGAGGACAGGGCCAGGCCCAGTTCGTCCAGGCGCGCGAAGGCCGCCACGCGTGCCGCAGCCAGCCTGGCCCGGATCTCGGGGGGCGAACTCCCGGAGACCGATTCCGGAACAGGGTGCGTCCCGTCCCAGAGCAGACCGCAGACTGCCTCGAACGGAACCCGGCCCGCCAGGGTCTCGATATCGTGGCCGCGCAGGACCAGCCGTCCCCGCTCTCCGTCGACCCAGCTCATTTCGGTCTCGGCCGCAATCACGCCTTCGAGCCCGAGCCGGCCCGTGTCGTGCGCTTGCATGCTTCGCTCCTTCCCACCGGCCGGCATGTTCCAGGTCGGAACTCCAGGCCATCGCTTCGGGGCCCGCGCCGGTTTCCTTTGGTGCTATTATTGATATATTGATCAATGTTGATTTATGGCTCACCATAGCACAGCGGTCCCGGCGCGCGAAGCGGCAGAGATGCTCGGGATCAAGCTCGCAACGCTGTACGCCTACACCAGTCGAGGGCTGATCCGGAGTGTCCCCGGCAGGCAGGGCCGGGAGCGGCGGTACTTGTGGGCAGATCTCGAGGCCCTCCGGTCGCGGAGAGAGCGGCGCGAACCGGCCGCCGCCCGCGGTACTGCGCTGAACTGGGGCGAGCCAGTCCTCGACACGCAGATCACCTCGTTCGGTCCCGACGGACCGGTATATCGGAGTCGCGCTGCGCTCGAACTCGCCGGTCGGGATACCCCATTCGAGTCGGTGGCGGAATTCCTCTGGACCGCGACGCTGCCCGACGAGGCTCCGGTCTGGACAGCCCGGGATCTCGGAGTTCCGGCAAGCGAACTCCTCACCCTGATGCCGGATGCACCTACTCAGAGTCCACTCACGCCCCTCGACCTGCTGCTTCCGGTACTCGCGGCGCGAGATCCCTCGCGCTTCGATACCCGCGCACCAGTGATTCTCGCCGCAGCACGGATCCTGATCCGACGCATGACAGCCGCCACGGCGCTGCCCGGGAGCAAGAGCCGCGTGCGGGCCAGCCTGCGCGCACCCAGCATCGCGCACGGAATCGCGGCTGCGCTGGGCGCCCCGGAGACCCCCCGCGCGGTCGCAGCGCTGAATCGCGCATTGGTCCTGATGGCCGACCACGAACTCAACGCCTCGACCTTCACCGCGCGCGTGGTTGCTTCGACGGGCGCAGATCTGTGCGCGTGTATCTCGGCCGCGATCGGGGCGCTCTCGGGACCGCTGCACGGCGGCGCAACCGCGCGCGTCGCCGCCCTGGCCGCCGAGACCGCACGACCGGCACAGGCGAGCGCCGTGTTACAGAGTCGTTTTCAGCGCGGCGAACTGGTGCCTGGCTTCGGACACGAACTCTATCCCGCGGGCGATCCTCGCGCGCACGAACTGCTCCGGCTCGCGCGCGAACTGGCCCCGCGCAACCCGAAGGTCCGCACCCTGTTTGCACTCATCGACGCCATGCAACAGGCGAATCGCCCCGCGGCCAACGTCGACACGGGGCTGGTGGCACTCACCGCCGCCCTGGGACTGCCCGACCGAGCCGCCCCTGCCCTCTTCTGCATCGGACGTAGCGCGGGTTGGGTCGCGCATATCCTCGAGCAGTACCAAGCCGGGTTCCTGATGCGGCCCCGCGCACGCTATCTGCGGCCGGACTAAATCTCGCCACCGGAGAAACACTATACTCGGCGCGGCTTCCGGCGTTTGTGCCCGACCGGCAGAATGCGCCGCCTAGCGGACGCACTCGAAGAGGAGACAGACCCAGATGGATCTGAACCGCATACTCGATGTCGGAACTTCCCTTGCATCCACGCTCGCGCGCGGCGCGAGCGGAGCCTTCGTCGGAAGCGCGGGACCCCGCCCCGAGACGTTGCTGGAACTCTACGAATTCGAGGGCTGCCCCTTCTGCAAGAAGGTACGCGAGGCGCTCTCGATCCTGGACCTCGACTGCGTGATCCTGCCCTGCCCGAAAAACGGGCCGCGCTTTCGCGAAGAACTGATCACCCGCGGCGGCAAGGCGCAGTTTCCGTACCTGGTCGATCCGAACTCCGGACGCGAGTTCTACGAGTCGGGAGAGATTGTTCGCTACCTGTTTGCGGAGTACGGCTCCGGCCGGATTCCGCTCGCGCTCGCGGCCGGTCCCCTCACCGACGTGAGTGCCGTATTTTCAAACCTGCTGCGGGCGGGCCAGGGCAGCTACTATCGCCCGGCCCAGGCTCCGGAACAGCGACTGGAACTCTGGAGTTACGAGGCGTCGCCGTTTTCGCGCCTGGTGCGCGAAGCGCTGTGTACGCTCGAGCTCCCCTATCTACTCCACAATGTGGCGCGAGGAAGCGCACAGCGCGAAGCTTTCGTGTCGCGCTCGGGAAAGATGCAGGTGCCGTACCTGGTCGACCCGAATTCGGGCGTCGAGATGTTCGAATCCGCCGACATCGTGGCTTACCTCGAGGAGAGCTACGCGGGGGTACCGGAAGGGGCCGCCTCGGCGACCCGAGCCTAGCCGAGCGTGATCTAGGCCGGACCGCCTCGTACTTCTCTGGAGAGGCCCGGTCCTCCCGATCAGGCTCCGGTCCAGTTCGGCTTGCGCTTCTCGGCGAAGGCGCGCGGACCCTCGATGAAGTCCTGACTCCGGACCATGCCCATCACTTCTTCGTAGTTCTCGGCCATCGCCTCCTCGACCGATGCAAAGTTGAGCCCGTCGAGAATGCTCTGCTTGCTGGCCCGAACCGAGAGGGGCGCGCACTCGAGAATCTCGTCGGCCCAGCGCCGCGCCGTCTTCATCAACTGATCCTGAGCAACGACCTCGTTGGCGATGCCGAGTCGCACGGCCTCGTGCGCGTCGACGCGCCTGCCCGTGAGGATCATCCCCATCGCCTGCTTGAGGCCGATCTGGCGCGGCAAGCGATGCAGACCTCCCGCGAGCGCTGCGAGCCCCACCCTCGGTTCCGGCAACGCAAAGACGGCGTTCTCGCTCGCGATGATCAGGTCGCACGCGAGTGCAATCTCGAATCCGCCGCCCATCGCGATGCCGTTCACGGCCGCGATCACCGGCTTGGGGTTCTCGAATCTCGAGGTGAACCCCCCGAATCCGGTCTCGGGCATCATCGAGCGGTCACCGCCTCGTGCCGTGTACTTGAGGTCGTTTCCGGCGCTGAAGGCCCGGTCACCCGCGCCCGTTAGGATCGCGACCCAGAGGTCTGGGTCCCGCACGAACTCGTCGAACACTTCCGCCAGCTCGCGGTTCGCGGGTGGGTGGAGCGCATTCATCACCTCGGGGCGATTGATCGTGACCGTGAGCACACGGCCTTCCCTCTCGGAACTGCAGTAGTCGGACATGGCCTCCTCCTCGCGCGGCATTCTTTCACGCGGTCCAAGAGACGGGCAAGGGGCGCGATCAGAGATCGAAGGTTGCGAGGCCATCCGAGATGGCGGCCGCACCCGACTCGTTCTCGAGCAGGTAACGGACACTCCCGTCGGGCGCGGGCGAACTCGTGTAGCTGAGTTCGAGGGTCTCGCCCGGAATCACCATGCCGGTGAAGCGCCCCGAGAGCCGCCGCAAACGCCAGGGCTCGCCCTGTGCGCAGCGATTCACGAGTTCTCGAGAAGCCAGTGCCCAGAGCGCGGTGCCGTGCACGATGATGTCGGGTAAGCCGGCCCCCTTTGCGACGCGGCGTTCCGTGTGGATCGGGTTCCAGATCCGGGCGCATTCCGTGTAGATGTGCGCAATCTGGGGACCGGTCGCGATGCGGAGTGACGCATCGAGCGCAGCCCCCGCGTCGGGCTTCGGGAAATCGGGCGGGGCGTCGATCTCCCGGTCGGGTCCGAGCACCTCGACCCCGCGAAACATCGAGCCGTAGAACGAGGTCACGACCGGTTCCTCGTCCGGATCGAGCACCGAGTCGACACGCGTCAGTGTGTAGGCACCTGCACGCGTCGCCCGGACCGCAACCAGCACGCCCCGGGTACGAATGCGATCGCCGGCCCGAATCGGCCGGTGAAAGACCGAGTCCTGCAGTGCGTGCACGCCCCGGACCGCTTCCTCGGCCGAAGTTCCGAGATCCACGGCACGCGGAAGCGAGACCACCGGGGGCCACTCAGGCGAGACGCAAAACGCTGGAGGCGCGAGGACCGGCTCGCTGCTCGCGTCATCCATGTAACACGGATTCGGATCGCCGATTCCGGACGCGTAGGCCATGGTCAGGCGCGGCGTGACCTCGAGCAAGAACTCCTCGGTGGAAGAACCGACCGCCTGGCTCCGAACCGGCATCAGTTGTACCGGGCCTCCTTGCCCCGCGAGTTTGTTCGGGTCCGGACCGCTTCTCTCAGGTCATGGACGAAGCTCTCGGCGACGCGGTCGTGCTCGGGAGACACCATCAGGTGCAGCGCGTCGGGATCCTTCTGCCGATCCGCGCACCAGCCACGATCATCCAGTGCATCTCCGACGGCCATGATCTCGAGTTCCGACGAGCCGAACGCGAGAATGCTGGCCTCGGGAACTCCGATGATCTCGAGTTCGGGGATGCTCTCGATGCCCTCGCGGAGAATTCGTACGGCCTCGATGATGCGTGCAGCGAGCCGCTCGTAGCCCTCGGCTCCCAGGTAGTTGAGGATCGCCCAGGCCGCCGCGATCGGCGCCGCGGGGCGCGCGCCCGCCATCGCGAAGGACCCGTAGAGCCCACCGGGCCAGCTCTCGTACATGAAGAGTTGGTACGCACGCAGGTGCCGCTTCTCTCGATGCAAGACCACGGACGCTCCCTTCGTGCAGTACCCGTACTTGTGCACGTCGGCCGACATCGTGGTCACTCCCGGAACGCGGAAGTCGAAGGGCGGAACCGGTCGCCCGAGCCGCTCGAAGAAGGGAAGCAGGAACCCGCCCACGCAGGCATCGGTATGAAACGAGATGCCGCGCTCAGAAGCGAGCGCGGCGAGTTCCGGGATCGGATCGATCACGCCGTGCGGATAATTCGGAGCGGAGCCGACCACGAGCGCGGTCTGATCCGTGAGCATGCGCTCGGCCGCTCCGATATCGGCGCGGAGATCTTCACGCAACGGGATCTGTCTGAGCTCCAGCCCGAAGTACTCGGCCGCCTTCGCGAATGCCGGATGCGCCGAGACCGGGGCAAGCAGTTCCGGCCGGGTCACGCCGCGCTCTTCGCGAGCACGGTTTCGGGCGCTCTTTACCGCGAGCAGGATGCTCTCGGTCCCGCCCGAGGTCATACAGCCTTCGAAACCCTCGGGAGCCTGCAACAGGTCGGCCGTCATTCCGACGACCTCGACTTCCATTTCGCGCAGGCTCGGAAACCGCATCGGGTTGAGGGCGTTCTCGTAGAGATAAAGGTTGTTCGCCTCGTGCAAGATCGCGTCGACTTCTTCTCCTGCCGGGTAGATCAGGCTCCAGGTCCGACCGCTGCGCCAGTCTGCATCCTTCTGCTTGCGCTCACGCATTTCCTTGAACAGCCGATCGCGCGGGATTCCGGTTTCCGGGAATGGCATAGTGGTTCTCCAAAGCCTTCGCGTTTCTCGATTATAGATTGTGGTTCCACAGAGACGGCTAGGGACGGGACTGCGAGATCACGAAGTCGGCTACGACTCGATTGAAGGCATCTGCGGCTTCGATGTTGATCGAGTGCCCCCCGTCGAGATCCGCCACTTCGAGTCCGGGTAACGCCCGCGCCGCGAAATCTCGGTCGGGCTGGAATCCCTTCTCCCACTTTCCGTTGACAAGCAGCGTGGGAACCGCGAGCGAGCCGAAGTGGTCTCGCGCCGAAAGGTCCGGAAGCGTCGTCGAGATTCCCTGCCCCACGGCTGCGAGGTCGAGAGACTGCGCCTCGCGCATCATTTCGCCTTTCAGATCGGCAGGAAAGCGTCGCGCGTATTTCGGGTGGAACGGCAGCGCTTCCAGACCGCCGTGCGAGGCCGCGCGGAGGTCGTTCCGCGGCTGATGGAGCCGGCCCGCAGCAAGAGCCGAACGCGAGTTCGTAAAGACCAGTCCCAGGGTCCGGTCCGCGTGCCGCAGCGCATAGTGAATGGCGAGCCCCGCCCCGTAACTTTGACCGCACACGAACCAGTGATCCGCCCCGATCTGGCTGCGGATCTCTTCGAATGCAGCGAGATACGAAGACAGCGTATACGCCGCTTCCCCGGCCGGCGCGGTAGACCGGCCGTGGCCCCAGAGTTCGAGTACGACCGGCCTCGAGATCCGGGAGAGCGCACTCAGGTTGGGCTGCCATTGCCAGCGGCTCGACAGGAGCCCGTGGATCAGAAGCAGCGGCGGGCCCTCTCCCGGGAATACTTCGAAGGCGGGAACTCCTCTATCTCGCTCCGCTGACCCCATCCGCGCCCGCCTCGACGGCTTCCGACGCTGCCTAACGTAGGGCCCCGGAAGCCCTCACGAGGTCGCCCGCACCCAGTCAACCATCACGCGCGCGAGTTCTTCGCCACGATTTTCCTGCAGGAAGTGACTGCCCCCCTTTATCGTCGTGTGCGGCTGGCCACGGGCCCCAGGAACGCGGTTCAGAAAAAATCTCTCGCCACCCGCGGTGACCGGATCCTGGTCGCCGAACGCGCACAGGAAAGGCTTCTCCCAGCGATCGAAAACCTCCCAGGCGCGCAGGTTGGCCGGCACCGAGGGGTCGTCGGGCAGCGTGGGAACCTGGCTCGGCATCGCGCGCGTCCCGGCCTTGTAGCTCGCGTCCGGAAACGGCGCCTCGTAGGCCGCGACCTCTTCGGCGGAGAGCGCGCGCCCGCAGCTCCCCGCGATCACGCTCCCGACGGGAAGGTCCTCGGTCTCCCAGGTGAACTTCTGCCAGTACACGAACGCGCGTCCTGGCTGTTCGGGGTCGGGTGTGGACATCGCCTGCATCAACTCGGGCATCGTCGGCACCGGGAGCTTCTCTCGAAACTCCTTGAGAGAGGCGGCGTACTGCGGATCCATGCCCACCGGCGCGGGAAGGCCCGTGTTCGAGACCACCACCCGCTCGAAGCGCTCCTGGTTCTCGGCCACCATGCGCAGCCCGATGAGTCCACCCCAATCCTGGCCAAAGAAGGTCGCGTCGCGCAAGTCGTTCTCGAGCATCCACGCCGTAAACCAATCGACCTGGCGCTGGTAACTGTAGTCCTCGCGGGCCGCGGGCTTGTCGGAGCGACCGTAGCCCACCAGGTCGGGCGCGATCACGCGCAGCCCGGCCTCGCAGAGGATCGGAATCATGTGGCGGTACAGATAGCTCCATGAGGGCTGACCGTGCATACAGAGGACGAGCTTGCCGTCCCGCGGGCCCTCGTCGACGTGGTGCACCCGCAGGGTCCCGCCGTCGCCGTCCGCCACCTCGGTGTAGTGCGGGGCAAAGGGAAAACCGGGAAGTCCTTCGAATCTCTCGTCCGGGGTTCGCAGAACCTTCACTTGGGTCTCCTCGAAAGACCACCCGCCTGAGGGAGGCTTCCCTACACCCGCCCGCAACCATCAGGGTTCGTCGTCACGCGCACCCTCTCACAGAAGCGGGCGCGACTCCAGCCCGGCCCGGTTCCCCGGGCCGGAAGCCTTCCTCAGTGCGGCGAGCCCCCGGTCGCGAATCCACGCTAGGGCCGCGGGAACGCCTGACCTATACTCGACGCGCTTCAGACCACCCGAAGCTGCCGTGCGAACAGGGTGCGCGCGGCGCGAACGCGGGAGTAAAGCGTCCTTGACTCGCCTCGGAGAACACTTCTGGCGACTCCTGCCCCAGGTCCGGCCGCGCGAACGCCGCCGTTTCGGCTTGTTTCTCGCGCTACTCGGGCTCCTGAGTCTCGCGCAGACACTCGGGCTGGCGGGCGCGGAGGCACTCTTTCTTACGCAATTCGGTGTAGAAACCCTCCCCCTACTCTTCATCGTCGCTTCCGGGGCGACGATGTTGGGTTCCTTCGTGTATGCCTCATGGGTCGGCCGTACCCGCAACGACAGCTACTTCATCTTCATGCTCCTGCTCTGTGCCGCGTTGCTGGCCATAGCCACCGTCGCGGCCGCGGGTGGTGCCCGGAGCCTCTACCCCGCGCTCCTGGCCTTCCAGATCCTGACCAGCGTAATCCTGTTCGGGCACTACTCGACCTTCTGCTGGGACTACTTCGACACACGCGCGAGCAAGCGACTGTTTCCGCTGCTGGTGATCGGCTCGAGCATCGGGGGGGCGGCCGGGGGTGGACTGGCCGTACTCCTGAACCAGGCACTCGGACCCATCGGCCTGATCGGAGCCTGGGCGACAGCCCTCGCCGGTGCTGCGGGCCTGCTCCGGGCATTTCGCAGGCCCCTCCGACGCTGGGGCCCGCTCGAACTGGAGGAGGCCGACGAGACCTCGATCCACGCCATGGGTCAGGCCACGGCCTTCATCCGGCGCTCGGCGTTCGGCGGCTGGCTGGTGGTCTCGACGCTGGGGATGGTGCTTGCCCTGTTCCTGAGCCAGTTCCTGTACTCAGAGTTGCTGCTTCGCGCGTACCCGGAGCCCGAGGCGCTGGCCCGCTTCCTGGGGATTTTCCTGGCTGTAGCCAACCTGCTCGAAATCGGAATCGCGGCCTGGTTCACTCCCTGGCTGGTTCGCACAGCCGGGGTGACACGCGCAAACCTGCTGCATCCAGCGTTGATGCTGCTCAGCTTCGGAGCCCTATTCCTGAACTTCGGGTTCGGCCCGGCCCTCGCCGCCCGCTTCTCGCGAGAGTCGGTCGAGAACGCACTCGCCCAACCCGTACGCACGCTCACCTACAACGCGGTGCCCTTCCGGTTCAGGGGACAGATCAAGGCGATCCTGGAGGGCGTCGTCTACAACGGAGGCATGCTGCTCGCGGGCCTGACCCTGCTCATGATCGGCCCGAGCGCCAGCCCCTTCTGGCTCTGCCTCGCCGGCGGTAGCGCGGCCCTGGTCTACCTGGGCGCGAACCTGGCCGCGGGGCGTCAGTCCCTGAGAAGTCTCGTGGAAGATCTGCGGGCGCGGCGCTTCGACTTCGAAGATACCGCCCCGGAACTCGGAAGCTGGGAAGCGGCACGGCTCGCCGACCTCTGGGAGAACCTGATCCGCGACGTGGGAGCCCAGCCTTCGCAGTCGGAACTGCGGCTGGCCTCGCTGCTCACCGAGCGCGGTATCCTCGATCCGGTGCTCCGTACGGCTTCGCACCCTGATCCGCGGGTCCGTCGCACCTGTATCGAAGCGCTCGCACCGCTCGAAGAAGAGCGGGTAGAAGAAGCGCTGTTGCAGGCGGCCGAGGACGAGGATTCGGGGGTTCGGTTGGCAGCCCTGCTGGCGCTGACGCAGAAACGAAACCCCGCGAGGGTTTCCGCCACACTGCAGCGCGCACTGGACGATCCCGATGCGCGCATACGTGCGGCCGCGGCGGCCCGGTCCGGGAGTCAGGGCGAAGCCCAGCTCGCTCGTATGCTGCGAGGACCGGACTCCGACGAGGCGCTGGCCGCGCTCGAACGACTTCCGGCGGGGCTCGCGGGCGCGGCCCTCGAGCGGGCCGACGACCCTGACCCAGAGGTCCGTGCCGCGGTGATGCAGGCAGCCACCCGCCTCGACCGCGCGCACGAACTCGCGCTCGAGCGCCTGCTCCGCGACCTGCGCGAAGGTGACCCCGGCCTTCGTCGGCAAGCGGCGAGCGCGCTCCGGCGACGCGATGAGCGGGCAGCTCGGGACGGACTGGCGGAGGCGCTCTCCGATCCGGACCCCGAGACTCGAAACCTCGCGAGCGCGGGCCTGGGCAGCCTCGGAGACGCCGGGGTCCGCACCGCTTCCGCGCTCTTCGCGGCTCCGGAGACGACCGTTGCCGAGGCAGCGCTCCGAGCGGTCGCAATCGCGGACACGCCCCTCGCCCGGAAGCTACTCAAACGCGAACTCCGGCTTCGGGTGCGAGAGGCCTGGACCGCGTCGTTGGCACTCGACACCCTGGCGGCGACT
>JAYZEO010000115.1:0-30637 GCA_036337215.1 Myxococcota bacterium
TGTCTCAGCATGGCGGGATGGTACTCCCGCCCGGTCTGGCTCGCGACTCCGAGTTCGGACGCCCGGGCCGGCATCAAGCTGGTGGAGAACGCGCCCGATCGGTAACTTGGCGTTCCCTCTCGGTTTCCCGGAGTCCAAGCGATGGCTAAAGGCGAGGCGGCCCGGCGCCGCTATCCAGACGTCGATCCCCAACCCGACCTGGCTTCGGTCGAGCGGGAGGTCCTCGACTTCTGGCGCCGAGAGAGGGTCTTCGAGGAATCGGTCGAGCAGCGCCCGGCGGGCCCCAACGGCTCGAACGAGTACGTCTTCTACGACGGTCCCCCATTTGCCAACGGCATGCCGCACTACGGGCACCTGGTCACCGGCTACATCAAGGACGTGATCCCGCGCTACCAGACGCTCCGCGGGCGCCGGGTCGAGCGCCGCTTCGGCTGGGACTGCCACGGACTCCCGACCGAGATGGAAGCCGAGAAGGATCTCGGGATCTCCGGCCGCGCCCAGATCACCGAGTACGGGATCGACCGCTTCAACGACTACTGCCGTCAGAGTGCGTTCCGCTACACCGAGGGCTGGCGCGAGCACGTCACGCGTGCGGCACGCTGGGTGGATCTGAAGAACGACTACAAGACCCTGGATCTCGACTACATGGAGAGCATCCTCTGGGTTTTCAAGCAGCTCTGGGACAAGGGACTGATCTACGAGGGCCACAAGGTTCTGCCCTACTCCTGGGCCTGCCAGACGGTGGTTTCGAACTTCGAGACGCGGATGGACAACGCGTATCGCGACCGCCAGGATCCGGCGATCACGGTGCGGGTGGAACTGAAACCCGCCCCCGGAGACGAGCGGCCGACCGATCTCTGGATCTGGACCACGACGCCCTGGACCCTGCCCTCGAACCTGGCCGTGGCGGTCGGGCCCGAGATCGAGTACGCGGTCTTCGAAAGAGAAGGGCGTCGCCTGATCCTGGGAGCCGGGACCGTCGCCAAGTACGAGTCGGAACTCGGCGACGCGCGCCGGGTCGGCACGATCCGGGGCCGCGAACTCGAGGGACGGAGCTACAAGCCGCTGTTCCCGTTCTTCGCGCAAAACCCGAGGAGCTTTCGCGTACTCGGCGCCGACTTCGTCGACACCGAGGAAGGCACCGGGGTCGTCCACATGGCGCCCGGCTTCGGCGAGGACGACATGGAGGTCTGCGAACAGGCCGGCATCCCGCTGGTCTGCCCCGTCGACGACGCGGGCGAGTTCACGGCCGAGGTCCCACCCTACGCGGGCACCAACGTGTTCGACGCCAACCGCGCTGTCCTGCGGGATCTTCGCACCGAGGGTGCGCTCGTCAAACACGAGAGCTACGTGCACGGCTACCCGCACTGCTGGCGCACCGACGAACCCTTGATCTACAAGGCGGTCTCGTCCTGGTTCGTCAAGGTCACGCCCTTTCGCGAACGGATGGTGGAGTTGAACCAGGGTGTGAACTGGGTGCCCGAGCACTTTCGCGACGGCATGTTCGGAAACTGGCTCGCGGGCGCGCGCGACTGGTCGATCAGCCGCAACCGCTTCTGGGGCTCGCCGCTCCCGGTCTGGAAGAGTGACAACCCCGACTATCCCAGAATCGACGTCTACGGCAGCCTCGACGAAATCGAGCGGGACTTCGGGGTGCGTCCCAGCGACCTCCATCGCCCCACCATCGACCAACTGGTCTGTCCCAATCCCGACGACCCATCGGGGAAGTCGTCGATGCGCCGGGTACCCGAGGTCCTCGACTGCTGGTTCGAGTCCGGCGCGATGCCGTACGCGCAGGTCCACTATCCCTTCGAGAACCGCGACTGGTTCGAGCACCACTTCCCGGCGGATTTCATCACCGAGTACGTCGCACAGACGCGCGGGTGGTTCTACACGATGACGGTGCTCTCGACGCTGATCTTCGACCGCCCGGCGTTTCGCAACGTACTCTGCCATGGGGTCGTACTCGACGAGACCGGGCACAAGGTCTCGAAGCGGCTCCAGAACTACCCGAGCCCCGACGAGATGTTCGACCGTTACGGCGCCGACGCGCTGCGCTGGTTCATGGTCTCGTCCCCGATCCTGCGCGGCCTCGACCTGCAGATCGATCGCGAGGGCGACCGCATCCGCGAGATCGTCCGGCTGGTGATCCTGCCGATCTGGAACGCCTACTACTTCTTCTGCCTGTACGCGAACTCCGAAGAGATGCGCGCGGAGCGCCGCACCGACTCGGAACAGGTACTCGACCGATACATCCTGTCGAAGACACGCGAACTGGTGGAGACCGTCCAGGACCGCATGGACGCCTACGATCTACCCGGCGCCTGTACCGCGGCGAGCGCCTACGTCGAGGCGCTCAACAACTGGTACATCCGGCGCAGCCGCGACCGTTTCTGGAAACACGGCGCCGATGCGGACCGCAATGCCTACCACACTCTCTATACGGTGCTCGAGGTCTTCCTGCGGGTCATCTCGCCGCTGCTGCCGCTGATCTCGGAAGCGATCTACCGGGGGCTGACCGGCGCACGAAGCGTGCACCTCGGGGACTGGCCCAGCCTCGACGAACTGCCCGAGGACCGCGAACTGGTGGCCGAGATGGACCGCGCGCGCGAGGTCTGCTCGGCTGCGCTGGGACTGCGACGAACCAACGATGCGCGAGTCCGGCAGCCGCTGCGTTCCCTCACCGTGGCCGGCCGAAATCTCCGCGGGCTCGAGCCCTTCCTCGACCTGATCTCTCAAGAAGTCAACGTCAAGACGGTCCATCTCGCCGAAGAAATCGACCGCTACGCGACCTTCGAACTCAAGGTCAACGCACGCGCACTCGGGCCGCGACTCGGAAAGAAGGTCCAGGAAGTAATTCGCGCATCGAAGCAGGGACAGTGGAAGCGTCTCGACGACGGGCGCATCGAGGTCGCGGGAGAAGCACTCGAAGACGGCGACTTCGAACTTGGCCTGGTTCCGCGCGAAGGTGTCGCCTGCCAGGCATTGGGCTCGAACGATGCGGTCGTGGTGCTCGACCTGGAACTCGACGCCGCGCTCGAGCGCGAGGGGATCGCGCGCGACGTGGTGCGTGTGGTCCAGCAGGCGCGACGGGATACCGGGCTTCATGTGTCTGACCGGATCGAACTCGCGCTCGAGTTGCCCGAAGACTGGCGCGAAGCCGTGGCCGAGCATCGCGGCTACGTGAGTGAGCAGACCCTGGCGCCTAACTTCGACCCGGCGCAGCAAATCGACGCAGACGCGCTCCAGGTCCACAGCACCTCGATCGGCGGCCGGGAGCTTCGCGTCGGGATCCGAAAGCGCGACTAGGCCAGCAGGCGTTCGAGAACTGCGCGGACCGCGGCCGGATTCGCCTTGCCGCGTGTGCGCTTCATGATCTGGCCGATGAAGAAGTTCAGCACCTTGGCCTCGCCGGCCCGGTACTGTTCGACGTTCTCGGGACTCGCATCGAGCACCTCGCGCGCGATGCCCTCGAGTTCGCCCTCGTCCGAGACCGCCTCCAGTCCCTTCTCGCGAAGCAACTCCGCCGGAGCCCGGCCCGACTCCGCCAGTTCACCGAAAACCTCGCGCGCGTTCGCGGCCGTCACCTTGCCCGCGTCGACCAGCCCGATCAGTTCGGAGAAGTGCTCGGGGCTCAGCGCAAGTTCGGAGAGCGGCTTCCCGAGTTCTCCGAGCGCCGGGAGCAGGCTCCGGATCGTCCAGTTCGCGACCTTCTTTGCGTTCCCGTGGAGTTCGGCGCTGCGTTCGAAAAAATCTGCCAGCTCACGGTCCTCGCAGATCTGGCCGGCGTCCGGACTCGACAGCCCCAGTTCCCGCTCGAAGCGCAGCTGTCGCGCGTGCGGCAACTCGGGCAGATTCCGCCGGATCTCTTCGACCCAGTCGGCCTCGATCCGCAGCGGCACCAGGTCCGGGTCGGGGAAGTAGCGGTAGTCGTCCTCGTCCTCCTTGAGCCGGCCCGGCTTCGTCGTACCCGTGTGCTCGTCCCAGTGCCGGGTCTCCTGCACCACCTCGCCGCCGTCCTCGATCAACTCGACCTGGCGTTCCACCTCCCCTTCGATCGCGCGTTCGACGAAGCGGAAGGAGTTGATGTTCTTGAGTTCGACCCGGGTGCCGAGTTCACTCGCTCCCACCGGGCGCACCGACACGTTCGCGTCGCAGCGAAAGTTCCCCTTCTCCATGTCGCACTCGGAGACGCCCAGGTAACGCAACGCCGCGCGCAGGCTCCGGAGGTAGGCGGCGGCCTCCGCGGGGCTCGAGATCGCGGGTTCCGAGACGATCTCGATCAGTGGGACACCGGCCCGGTTGAGATCGACGTGGCTGGCGCCCCGGGTCAGGGCGTCGTCGTGCACGAGCTTGCCGGCATCCTCTTCCATGTGGATGCGCGTGAGCGGGATTTCGCGCTCCGTGTCCCCGAAACGAATCGGAACCGCCCCCCCGGACGAGAAGGGCTGCTCGTACTGTGAGATCTGATAGCCCTTGGGCAGGTCCGGATAGAAGTAGTGCTTGCGCGCAAACAGCGAGAAGAGCTGAATCTCGCAGCCGAGCGCGACCCCGGCGCGTACCGCGAGTTCGACCGCATGCCGGTTCGCGACCGGAAGCACGCCCGGCAGCCCCAGGTCGACCTCGGTCGTCTGCGTGTTCGGGGCCGCCCCGAAGCTGTTCGGGGCGCTCGAGAAGAGCTTGGCCTTGGTCAGCAGTTGGCTGTGGACCTCGCAGCCAATCACGACCTCCCAGCCCTCGGGCGGAGCCCAGGCCCGGGCAGTGTCGGAGGACCTACCGGAAGCCGCCATGCCGGAAAGCTACCCCAGCCGACCCGCGCCGTCAGGCAGCGCTTCAGACGACGAGATTCAGCAGGCGCCCCGGGACGAAGACCACGCGGCGCAACGGCGCATCGCCCAGGTGTCGAGCCACGTTGGGCTCGGCCAGGGCCCGCTCACGCACGGCATCCTCCCCCGCGTCGGCCGATACCTGGATCCGGGCGCGCAGTTTGCCGCCCACCTGGACGATGATCTCGACTTCCTCGTCCACCAGGAACCGGGCCTCCGGCTCGGGCCAGGGTTCGGCCGAGATCGACTCCGGGTTCCCGAGCGCGCGCCAGAGTTCCTCGGCCAGGTGTGGGGCAAAGGGCGCCAGCAACCGGGTAAAGACGTCGGCGGCCTCGCGCGGGACGGGATCCTGCTTCTCGATGTCGCGCACGAACACCATCAGGGCCGAGATCGCCGTGTTGAAATCGAGTCCCTCGAGATCGCGCGTCACCTTGTCGATCGTTCGGGCCAGCAGTCGCCGTTGCTCGTCGGAGCCCGAGCCCCGCGCGAGTTCGCGCAGTTCCCCCTCGGGTGTCGCGTCGTCCAGCACCAGCCGATGGCTGCGCTGCAGGAAGCGGAAGACCCCGGTAGTGCCGTCGGTGGACCAGGGCGCGCCCTTGGTGAGCGGTCCCATGAACAACTCGTAGACACGCATCGAATCCGCTCCGAACTGCGCGATCACCTCGTCCGGGTTCACCACGTTGCCACGGCTCTTCGACATCCTCTCGATCACTTCTTCGAGTTCGACGTCGAGGTCCGGGTGCAACGGGCGACCATCCTGGAGTCGCACCTCCGAGGGCTCGACCCAGCACGCGCAAAGTTCCTGGCCCGTCGACGCGAGCACCGGCGTCTCGCCTTCCCAGCGCACATCTGCCGCCGTGTAGTAGCGGATCAAGGCGTCCGGGTCCTGGCTGAGGTTGTCACTGAAGTAGCGGTAACTGCGGCCCTGGACCATGCCCTGGTTGATCAGACGCCGGAAGGGTTCCTTCGTCGAGACCACACCGAGGTCGTAGAGCACCTTGTGCCAGAAGCGCGAGTAGAGCAGGTGCAGCACCGCGTGTTCGGCGCCTCCGACGTACAGGTCCACCGGCATCCAGTACTGCTCCGCCTCGGGGGAGCAGGCCTGCTCGCTGTTGTGCGGATCGCAGAAGCGCAGGTAATACCAGCAACTCCCCGCCCATTGCGGCATGGTGTTCGCGTCACGCCGCGCGGGCGCGCCGGTGGCGGGATCACGGGTTTCGATCCAGCTCTCGACCCTGGCGAGCGGAGGCTCGAAATCGCCGGACGGACGGAACTCCTGGAGTTCGGGGAGACGAACGGGCAGTTCGTCCTCGGGAACCAGCCGGGTGCTCCCGTCCGCGAGGTGCAGTACGGGGAATGGCTCGCCCCAGTAGCGCTGCCGGCTGAACAGCCAGTCCCGGAGCTTGTAACTCACGGTCGCTTCTCCACGGCCCTGCTCCGCGAGCCAATCCGCCATGCGCTGCTTGGCTTGCGGCGTTTCGAGGCCATCGAGGAAGCCCGAGTTCACGCATGCGCCGTCGCCCGGGTACGCGCGCTCGGAGAGATCGCCGCCCTGCACCACCTCCACGATCGGCAACCCGAAGGCCTGCGCGAATTCGTAGTCTCGCTGGTCGTGCCCGGGGACCGCCATGATCGCGCCGGTGCCGTAGCCCGCGAGCACGTACTCGGCGATCCAGACCGGAATCCGCTCCCCGTTCACCGGGTTGGTGGCAAACACGCCCGTGAACACACCGGAGCGTTCGTCCGCCGCCGCGAGCCGTGAGCGATCGCTCTTGCGTGCGGCCTGGGCCGTATAGGCCTCCACCAGGGCTCGCTGCTCGGCGGTCGCGAGTTCTGCCACCAGGGGGTGTTCCGGTGCGAGGACCATGTAGGTCGCCCCGAACAGCGTGTCGGGACGCGTGGTGAAGACCTCTAGTTCTTGGCCGGGATGATCCGGGAGCGCGAAGCGCACACTGGCCCCTTCCGAGCGCCCGATCCAGTCCCGCTGCATCTTCTTGATCGGCTCGGGCCAGTCGACCTCCTCGAGGTCTTCGAGCAGGCGGTCTGCATACGCCGTGATCCGGAGCATCCACTGGCGAAGCGGAACGCGCTCGACCGGATGTCCACCGATGTCGCTCTTGCCGTCTCGCACCTCCTCGTTGGCCAGCACCGTCCCGAGCACCGGACACCAATTCACGGGCACCTCGGCCTGGTAGGCCAGTCCGCGCGAGTGGAGTTGCTCGAAGATCCACTGCGTCCAGCGCACGTAGCCCGGATCGGTGGTGTTGATCTCGCGGTCCCAGTCGTAGGAGAGTCCCAGCGCCTGCAGCTGCCGCTTGAAGTTCGCGATGTTCTCGGCCGTTCTCTCTCTGGGATGCTGACCCGTCTTGATCGCGTGCTGCTCCGCCGGGAGTCCGAATGCGTCCCAGCCCATCGGGTGGAGCACGTTGAAACCGCGCATGCGCTTGTAACGGGCCACCACATCGGTGGCCACGTAGCCCTTCGGATGGCCCACGTGCAGGCCCTCGCCCGACGGGTACGGGAACATGTCGAGCACGTAATACTTGGGGCGCGTCGGATCGAGTTCGCTCTTGAAGGTTCCGCGCTCGAGCCAGGTAGCCTGCCACTCGGCCTCGATGCGCCGCGGATCGTACGCCATGGCGGAAAGGTACTCCGATCCGCCTAGCGAACAAGCTCGACCGGGGTCTCCGTGACGTTCCAGGTGAAGCCGCGGAAGCGGTCGTCGGTGCGGAAGATCTCCTCGCGCGCGAATGCCTGCCCCGTCCATACGTAACGCCGGATCGCTCCCTGGTCATCGGCGGCGACATAGAGTTCGTCTCGCCCGTCTCCATCGAGATCGGCGGCCAGCGTGGCGTGTTCGAAGCCCGACGAATTCTTGTCGATCAGAACGGCTTCAAATGGCGCGTCGGACTCGGCGGAGGGACGCAGCAACCAGAGTCCGGACTTGAAGGGCGCGGCGATCAACTCCGGGGCGCCGTCCCCGTCCACGTCCGCGGGGAGCAGAAAGCGCAGTAGCCGGTCGTCGAACTCCGCGACGACGTCGCGGTCGGCAGGCACGCTCTGGGCCGTGAAGCGACGCACCTCGACGGGGTCTCGCACCACCCGGTTCTCGACGTGCGCCTCGACCGCGACGTAGAGTTCCGGCACGCCGCTGCGGTCGATATCCGCAACCAGGATCTCTTTGGCATGGCGTAATCCGAGATCGGCGAAGACCTCACGCTTCCAGCTCCCCGCCGAGCCGTCCGCAGACACGTAGCGCGTGACCTGCCCGGTCTGAGGATCACCGTCGAGTCGGTTCGGCTGACTCGGGGTCGCGTAGATTTCGGGCCGGCCGTCGGCATCGAGATCGCCGACTTCGATCTCGTGCACGAAGGTCCTGGGCTTTCGGTCGAGCTCTTCTACCTCGAAGCCCGCGTCGCTGAAGCGCCCGACCGCGACCACGCCCTGATCGTGCGTGGCGAGCACGATCTCGTCTTGCCCGTCCCCGTCGAGATCCGCGATCTCGAGGTCCCGGAGCCGATCGTGCTTTCCGCCGAAGGCCGGGGCCCAGAGCGTCTCGGCCGACCACTCCCCGTCCCGCTTGCGCCAGAGCCTGAGCCGCGCGGCGTCCCCGGAAATCGTGAGCAGCCCGGGCTCCGCGCCCGGAGGATCGAAGGGCAGGACCTTGTGAAAGACATTGGAGTCGGGATCCTCGATCGCTTCCCAGACCCAGGCACCGCCCTCGCGACGCACGACCACGAAAGTTGCGGGGCCCGGCCTGGCCGAGGTCTTCCCGTCCGGTCCCCGGGGGAACACCGAGAACGAAAGCAGGAGGGCTTTATCCAGGTCCGGGGCCGCGGGCGATGCCTCGGCCAGCACCGGGGCGGAAGACGCCGGGACCGGGGCAGGCGCGGGTTCGCGAGACTCTTCGCCCCCGCAGCCCACTCCCAGGGCTGCGGTCAAGAGGCCTCCGACAAGGGCGATGTGTGTGAGCGGTCGCATGCGAGACACGAGCATAACCAGCCGGAGTCTCCGAGTCAGGGGAAGCGGGCCACCCGGAGCCGGTGGCGAACGCTTTTCCCGGGGGCCGAATCGATCTAAACTCGCTCGCGTTCGGAAGCGCTGCACGCGCTCGACGGAGGGGAAGGCGCATGTCCGATCCAAGCCGGCCGGGACCGAAAGGCAGTTCGGTGGGGACCCGTGAGCCCGCGGACGTGCTGTCGGAGGAGAAGCTCGGATTCGCCTGGGCCTACCCGGAACTCGACGCGGAAGAGCGCCGCAAGAAAGACGCGCTGCTCGAGCGGCCCATCGAGCCCCTGGTCCCGTCCCAGACCCGGTCGGTGGCAGACCTGGTCCGAGCGATGTCGGGCATGAGCATCCAGGCGCGAAACGTCGGCCGCTGTTACGAAGTGCTCGAGCAGATGCTGCGCGACCCCGACCGGCCGACCATCTTTCTGGGACTGGCAGGGCCGCTCATCGCGGGCGGTCTGCGCCAGGTGATCCGCGAGATGATCGAGCAAGGACTCGTCGACGTGGTGGTTTCGACGGGCGCGATCCTCTACCAGGACATCTACCAGGCGCGTGGCTACCAGCACTACCGCGGGACCCCGAAAGCGAACGACAGCGAACTGCGAGAACTCTACGTCGACCGGATCTACGACACCTACGTCGACGAGGTCGGGTTTGGAAAGACCGACACCTGGGTGGGGCTGATCGCCGACCGGCTTCCGCCCGGACCCTACTCCAGCCGCCAGTTCATGGACCACCTCGCCGACGAAATCGACGACCCGAATTCGATCGTGGCCACCTGCCGGCGCCTGGGGGTACCGATGTTCGTACCGGCGCTCAACGACAGTTCGATCGGGATCGGGCTCACCGAACACCACCACCGCTCGGTCAAGTTCGAGCGTCCGGGTATCCAGATCGACTCGATCCAGGACAACTACGAGATCACCCAGATCGTGGCCCAGTCCGAGGTCACGGCCGCGATCTACATCGCCGGGGGCGTCCCCAAGAACTACATCAACGACTCGATCGTGATGGGCTACATGTTCGGGCGCAAGGACCAGGGACACCGCTACGCGCTGCAGTTGACCACGGCCGTCACCGCCGACGGCGGCCTCTCGAGCTCGACGCTCGACGAAGCCACCAGCTGGGGCAAGATCAGGAGCAGCGCTTCGCGTGCCATGGCCTGGGTCGAGCCCACGGTCGGCCTGCCGCTCCTGGCCAGTGCCGGAATTCAGGAGGGCCTGGCGCGGGGTCGCTCGCGGCTCGAATTCAGCTGGAACGGAAAGATCCTGGAGAAGCTCGCCTCGATCGAACGGAGCTGAGCCGCCGCGTGTCAGGCGCGCTGCCGCTCCTGGTCGACGGTGCCTGGCTCGAAGCACGGCTCGGGAATCCGTCGCTTCGCGTGATCGATGCCAGCTGGTACCTGGCGTCCGAGAAACGCGACGCACGCGCCGAATACAGGGCGGCGCACATCCCGAACGCCGTGTACCTCGATCTCTCCGTCGACCTCGCGGACCCCGACGCGCCGGTGCGCAACACCCTCGCGGCCCCGGACGCGCTCGCCGGCCGGCTGGGCTCAGCCGGGATCTCCAACGCGCACGACGTGGTGATCTACGACCGCAAGGCCGGCTACTCCGCCGGACGGATCTGGTGGATTCTGCGCTACCTCGGACACCGCCGCGCGGCGCTTCTGGACGGCGGATTCGAACGCTGGTGCGCCGAGGGACGACGCCAGAGCCGCGAAGCCGTCACACTCGAGGCGCACGACTTCGTCGCCGCACCCGAGCCGGCTTGGCTCAGCTCGAGCGCCGACGTCGCGTCCAGCCTCGAACGCGAAGAAGTTCGGATCCTGGATGCACGCAGTTCCGAGCGCTTCCGGGGCGAGGGTCCCGAACCCGCACGTCACGCCGGGCACATTCCGGGCGCCCGCAACCTGCCCTGGTCGGACAACCTGCACGGCGACCCGGGTTGTTTTCGCCCGATCCCAGAACTGCGGAAACTCTACGAAGACGCCGGCGTCCGCTTCGACGCGCCCGTGATCACGACCTGCGGCTCAGGCGTGACCGCAGCGCTCGAGGCCTTCCTGCTCACGCTGGCCGGCCACCCGGAGGTCTCGGTCTATGACGGCTCCTGGGCCGAGTGGGGGAATGCCGACGGCTTCCCGATCGAGACCGGCCCCGCGCGTTAGCCGAGCCGCGAGATCCCGTCGAGGACTGCATCGGGCTGCTCGTAGGGGACCATGTGCCCGGCGGCCTCGACCTCGACCCACTCCGCCTGCGGGAGAAGTTCGCGGAACTTCGAGCCGTACGCGGGAACGATCAGCTTGTCGTTCTGGCCCCAGATCAGGACCGTCTGCGCGGTAACACGATAGATCCGCTCACTCAGTCTCCGGTTGGGAATCGGGAAGAGCATCTTGCCTGCGGTGCCCAGGCGCCGCGAGTTCGCGATGAGGAATTCCTTCAGAAACTCGTCGTCCTCGAAGTTCGCACCCGCGGCCATGAGCGCAAAACCCTTCGCGACGTCGTGAAACAGGAGTGCCGGGAGTTCCATCGGGAGCAGCGCAAAGAGGTCCGGAATTGGATGCTCGTCGAGCCACAGACCCGCGGGTGCAATCAGGGCGAGTTTTTCGATCTCGTGCGGACAAAGCGCGGCCATCTCCGCCGCAATCATGCCGCCCATCGAATGGCCCACCAAAATCGGATTGCGGATTTCGAGCGCATCGAGCACGTCGAAGCTGTGGAGCGTGATCGCGAGCATGTCGTGGATGCTCTCCTCGCCCTCGGAATCCTCGTAGCCCGGAAGCAGCGGCGCCACCACGCGGTAGCGCTCCGCGAGTCGAGCGAGAAACGGGTCGTCCTGAATCAGGCCCGAAGCCCCGTGGAGAAAGACCAGGGTTTCACCCGAGCCGCCCTCGTATACGCGCACCTTCGTACGACCACCCCGGGTTTCGATCTTGCGGGACTCCATCACGCCGACCTCCCGGGAACATCCGGCCGGACTCGCTCGTCCATCGGTTGAATCCAGTTCCGATTGTCGTCCTTCCACTCCGGCCAGATGTCGCGCAGCTTCGGCATCACGCGCTCCGCGAACAGCTTCGTGCTGTGACGGGTCACCTCGTTGCGCATGTTGCCCATGTGCAGCAGGCAGAAGACGTGGCCGATGCGAAGTCCCTTGATCGCCTCCTCCAACTGCTGGCGGACCGTTTCGGGGCTCCCGGCAATCACGTAGCGACCCTCCACCAGGTCCTTCCAGGTCAGGCTCTGGAATTGCATCTGGCGGGCCGCCGAAATTTGCGAGAGCACGTTCTGCTTGATGGTCTTGATGGTGCGATAGCCGGGCGCATCCGCGAAGCCCGGATAGACGTGCAGGCAGCGGTTGTAGAAGTACTTGATCGGCTCCGCGTAGAGTTCCTCGGCCTCCTCGTCGGTCTCGCCTACGCAGACGATTTGTGCGAACCCGGCCCGGTACGGGGACTCGTCCTTGCCGCGCGCGGCGACGCGCTCCCAGTAGCCGTCCATCAACTCCTTGGCACGCAGGTATCCGGCGAAGCTCAGGTAGGAGTAGTTGTAGTCGTGGTCCAGGCAGAAGTCCCAGGTCTCGATCGATCCGCCGCCCGGAATGAAGACCGGCGGGTGCGGCTTCTGGATCGGCTTGGGCCAGCAGTTGGCCCAGCGGAGCTGGGTGTACTTGCCGTCGAACGCGAAGGGTTCGTCTTCGCGCCAGGCGCGCATGATCAACTCGTGCGCCTCGGCGTACTTTTCCCGCGTGTGGGCCGGGATCTGCCCGTAGCAGTAGTTGGTGTCCATCGAGGTGCCCACCGGGAATCCCGCCACCAGCCGGCCGCCCGAGAGCACGTCGAGCATCGCGAACTCCTCGGCGACCCGGATCGGGGGGTTGTAGAGCGCGATCGAGTTTCCCAGCACCACCACGGCCGCGCGCGAGGTCCGGCGCGTGAGCGTGGCGGCCATGATGTTCGGAGACGGCATCAGCCCGTACGCGTTCGCGTGGTGCTCGTTCACGCCGATCCCGTCGAAACCTAGTTCCTCGGCGTACTCGAGTTGATCGAGATACTGGTGGTAGACGGCGTTCCCCTTCTCGGGGTCGTAGAGCGAACTCGGAATGTCGACCCAGACCGAGCGGTGCTTCTCGCGGAAATCGTCGGGCAGGTGCGGCCAGGGCATCAGGTTGAACCAGGTGAACTTCATGTGGGCTCCTCGGGCGCGCAAACGACGCAGGGCATCGGCCCATGACCGGTCCATATCCTCCCCGGGGACCCTCCTTGGGTCAACTCGGGAACTGCACGCCCGTTGCCGCCTGCCGCTTCCCGGCCCGCCTCACGAAGCCCGAGCCGGCCTCCGATGGATAGAACGGAGTTTCGGGGTCCGGCGCGTTGATCTTCGGGCGCAATCGAGGCATGCTCATAGCGAGGTAACTGCTAGAAAGTGATGGACGGTCCAGAACCGGGCTTGAGCGGTGCCGGGGTCACCTGGCGGCTCGCAACGCTGCTCGCCTTCTTAGCCACCAATGGCTTCTTCGTCGCCTCTGAGTTCGCACTCGTGCGGGCCCGGGCGGGACGCATCGCAACGCTCGCGTCGACCGGAAGCCGACGCGCTCGAGCGGTCCAGCACATTCTCGACCACCTGGATCGCTACCTCTCCGCGTGCCAGCTCGGCATCACCATCACGACCCTCCTGGTCGGATATCTCGGCGAGCCGTGGGTAGAACAGATGTTTTTGAGCACCGCGGCCGCCGCCGGAATCGCCCTTCCGACCGGGGCCGCCATGAGCGCGCTCTACGCCGGACTCGCGATCCTCGCACTGACGGTCATCCAGATGACGGTCGGCGAGCAGGCGCCCAAGATCTGGGCGCTGCGAAACGCGGAGGCCACCTCGCTACAGATTGCACTTCCGCTGCGGACTTTCACGCTGGTTCTGCGCCCATTCATCGAATTCGTGAACCGGTCGGCGAACGCGATCCTGAAGCTGGTGGGCGTAAAGACCGGGGAGAGCCTGGAACTCACGGCGAACGCCGATGACCTGCGGTTGATGGTCGCGACCTCGGCCCGCGCCGGATACATCTCCTCGGGCCAGCGGGAGCTGGCCGAGAACGTGTTCGGCATGATGGAACTCGAGGTCCGACACATCCTCGTACCGCGAGTCGACGTCTCCTACCTAGAACTCAAAGCCTCGGCGCGCAACAACCTGCACACGGTGCGGGACAGCCGGCACAGCCGTTTTCCACTCTGCGATGACGGGCTCGACCAGATCACCGGGGTCGTGCACGCCAAGGACGTGCTCGGGGTGCTGCTGCACGGCAAGGAGGTGGACCTGCGCAAGATTGCGCGGCGCGCGGTCTTCGTGCCCGACACGCAGCCTCTGTCGCAACTGATCGGACAGCTCCGGGAATCCCGCTCCGGCTGCGCGGTCGTGGTCGACGAACACGGCACCACGCTCGGGCTCGCGTTCCTCGAGGATGCCCTGGAGGAAATCGTGGGACCGATCCAGGACGAATTCGACGACGAAACCCCGGAATTCCGCGAACTCTCCGAGGGGGTTTTCGAGGTTCGTGGCAGCCTCTCCCTGCCCGAAGCCGAGGAGCGGCTCGAGATCGAACTCGAGGAAGAGGGCGCCGACACCATCGGCGGCCACGTGATCGCGCTACTCGGACGGCTCCCGCGGCGCGGCGACCGACTGCGACTCGGACCCTACGAGGCCACGGTGACCGAAGTGTCACGGCGACGCGTCGGACGACTGCGCATCGAGAGGGGTCCCGACCAGAGCGACGCAGAAGCCAACGGCGAAGCCCGGGTCGAGTTCGGCCGACCGCCCAGGACCGAGACCGCCTAGGCGCGTACACGGGTGGCGAACGCCTGGACCGGCGCTCAGTACAGCCTGTACCGGGCACTCCTGGGGCTCTACCTGGCTGCCCAGTTTGCGGCGCGCCTGGGATCCGGCCCCGCCGACGGGTCGCGACTCGCCGCTCTCTCTGACCCGCCGACCGCGCTGATCGTGCTCACGAGCGCGGCCGGGATCGCCGCACTGGCGCTGGCGACCGGCTTTCACGCGCGGATCGCGGCGCTCGCGGCCGCGTGGGGGTGGATCACGATTTCGGGTATTGCCAACCCTCTGGAGCACCCGTTCTCGCTCGCGATCCTCTGGCTGCTATTGCTTCACGTGTTGATTCCGCCCGCCCCGTACGGGTCGCTCGCACACCGCGGCGCGCCGGATCCCGGCGGCGGCTGGCGTCTTCCCGCGGCGATCTTCGGCGCGAACTGGATCGTGCTCGCACTCCTCTACGGCTACGACGGCCTGACGCGACTGAGTGAGCCTGGCTGGCGCTCGGGCAGCGCCCTCGGCGAGTGGCTGGGGGCCACCGCAGGGAACCGGAACGCGCTTCGCACCGTGTTGCTCGCCGCACCCACGTGGCTGCTTCAGGCCGGAACCTGGAGTTGGCTCGCGCTCGAGCTTTCGTTCTTGCCGCTGGCGTTCTGGAAGCGCGCACGGCCCTGGATCTGGACGGGCGTGGCGGGCGCGGGTGTGATCGGCGTCTCGCTCGCGGGTGAAGGCAGCGCGGCTGCCGGGATCGTGCTGCTCCACGCCTTCGCCTTCGATCCGGGATGGGTTCCGGCGCGGCGCGCGAACCGGGCCGAGCGCATCTTCTACGACGGTGACTGCGGCCTCTGCCATCGAAGTGTGCGCTTCATCCTGGCCGAGGACCGGCCGGGCGACAGCTTCCGCTTTGCACCGATCGAGAGCCAGGCGTTCCGGCAGGCCGTCCCCGAAGCAGCACGCGCAGGATTTCCGGACAGTACCGCGGTCCAGACCGCCGATGGGCGAGTGCTGGTGCGCTCTGCCGCGACCCTGCACGTGCTGCGCGCGCTCGGTGGCGGCTGGCGCATCGCTGCGATTCTGGCAGGCCTGTGCCCGGTCGCGATCCGGGACCTGGTCTACGACGGCATCGCCCGCATTCGGAGCCGCCTGTTCCGACGCCCCGAGGCCACCTGCCCCGTCGTCGCACCCGCACTGCGCGCGCGCTTCGACGACTGAGCCCGGGAGCGAACCACGCTCCCGACTAGTTGCCGCCGCCCGCAGACGGAATCGCGGGCGTCTCCGCGGACTCGCGCGGGCGCTCGCCCGCGAATTCGAACTCCTTGCGCCCGGGCACCAGTCGGCGGGTGCGGGCGCGCACCCAGTGCGCGAGACCGTCGAGTACGCTGTAGATCACGGGCACGAACACGAGCGTCAAGAGCGTCGACGTGATCAGGCCCCCGACGTTGATCACCGCCATCGGCGCCCGGAACGCCGAGCCCGCACTCAGCTGGAGCGCGATCGGGAGCATCCCGAAGACCAGCGCCCCCGTCGTCATCAGGACCGGGCGCATCCGGGCCGGGGCCGCCTCGAGAATCGCCTCTTCGCGGGTCCGGCCCTGGTGGCGCAGCTGGTTGATGTAATCAACGAGCAGGATCCCGTTCTTCATCACGAGCCCCATCAGCACCAGGAGTCCGATCCCGCTCATCATGTCGAGTGGCATGCCGGCGAGCTTGAGCGCCAGAAAGCCCCCGATGAAGGAAAGCGGCGCCGACGTCATGATCGTGAATGGGTGAACCACCGAGTTGAACAGCGATGCCAGGATCATGTAGATCGAGACCATCGCAAGCATGAATGCAAACACGACCCCGTAGGCAGCCTCGCCCATAGCGCGCGCCCGACCCACCGAGACGAGTTCGTCCGGGGACTCGATCCCGAGCCCGGGCCCCCAGTCCTCGATTTGCTGGACCGCGTCGCCCAGCGCCACACCGCTGGCCAGGTTGGCGTAGAGCGTGATCTGGCGAGCCCGGTTCTCGCGGCTGATCTCGACGGCGCCCTCGCCTATGCGCGACCGGACCAGGTTCGTGATCGGAACCAGTTCGCCGCGAAGCGAGCGGACCCGAATCAGGTCGAGCTTGCCGGGGTCGTCCCGGTACTCGGGCAGAACCCGAACCCGGACGTCGAACCGATCTCCTACGTCCTCGAAGGAGCCGACCTTCTCTCCCGCGAGTAGCGCCCGGAGCGTGCGTCCGACCTTGACGGCGGGAACGCCGAGATCGGCGGCGCGGTCGCGCGCGATCTCGAGTTCGATCTCGGGCCGACCCGACTCGTGGGAGACCGACACATCGGTGAAGATCCCGCTCCCGCGCATGCGGGTCACGAGTTCGTCGGCATGGCCCGAGAGCCGATCCAGGTCGGGCCCTCGCAGCGCGTAGGTCATTACCGCGTCGCGGCGGCCCGAACTCATCCAACTGATGTCGTCCGCGCGAACCTCGCGCGCCTCGGGCACGATCGCGGCAATCTGATCCCGGAGCGAATTCTTCAGTTCGATCAGCGTCAGGTCCCGCTCCTGGCGGGGCGAGGTACGCACGTAGAACGAAGTCTCGTTGGGACGGTGCTGGACGCCCGAACCCACGGTCGTAAACACCGCGCGCACCTCGTCGGCGTCGGCCAGCGCGGATTCGACCCGACGCGCAACCCGGTCCGAGACCGGGAGCGGAGTCCCGAGCGGCAGAACCACCTGGAGCTGGAACTCCGCCTGGTCGCTGTCCTGGAACAGATCAAAAGGCAGGGTCGTGGCGACGCCGCAACCGGCGATCACGAAGGCCCCGGCAAGGCTCAGCGTCAGGGCTGTCCGGCGCAGAGCCCACGCCAGGATCCGGCGGTGAAGGTTCTCGAGCGACGTGTACCAGCCACCGAAGGCGACGAACAGCCGGCCCTTGGCCGGGGCCTGGACCAGAAAGCGGCTCGCCAGCATCGGCGTCAGCGTAATGGCGACCAGGGTCGAGATCGAAACCGTGAACGCGACCACGAGGCCGAACTCGTAGAACCACTGGCCCATCATTCCGCGCATGAAGGCGATCGGAACGAAGACGGCACAGACCGCGAGCGTGGTGGAGATCACGGCGAGGCCGACGCTCGAGACGCCGTGCTGGGCGGCCTGCATCGGGGAATCGCCTCTCTCGAGCCGCCGCACGATCGCCTCGAGCACGACGATGGAATCGTCGATCACCAGGCCGATCGAGAGCGACAGCGCCATCAGCGTCATGCTGTTCAGCGTGAAGCCCGCCATATAGACGAGCGTGAAAGAAGCAACCACGCTCGAGGGAATCGAGACGGCCGCGATCAGGGTCGAGCGTGGATTGCGCAGGAAGAACAACACCACCAGCACGGCGAGGAGTCCGCCGAGCAGCATGTCCTCGTAGATTCCCCCGATGGATCGCTCGATGTAGACCGCCTGATCCCCCGTGATCAGGATCTCCATGCCGGCGGGCAGGCCGCTGCGGATTTCTTCGACCTCGGCACGTACCGCACGTGCGACCGCGACCGTATTCGCCCCGCTCTGACGCTGGATCTCGAGCGCGACGCCGCGCTGCCCGTTCAGGCGCGTGATCGTCCGCTCGTCCTCCATGCCATCCTCGATGACGGCGACGTCCCTGAGCTTGACCAACGCGCCGTCGCGCTCTGCGACGATCAGCGCACCGAAATCCTCGACCTTGCGCACGCGCCCCGACATCGTGACCGACCACTCGCGGCTCGAGCCCTCGATGTGGCCGCCGGCCATGTCGGCATTCTCGCTGCGCACGGTATCGCCGACGTCCTCGATCGAGAGCCCGTAGCCCGTGAGGCGAATCGGGTCGAGCCAGATCCGAATCTCGCGATCGCGGGCACCCAGCACGTGGACCTTGCCCACACCTTTGAGGCGTTCGAAGCGCGTGGCAATTTCGTCCTTGGTGTACTCCGAAAGTTCGCGGACCGAATACGGACCCGAGAGCATGATCTTGATGATCGCGTTCGAGTCGGGGTCGATCTGCTCGACCAGCGGTTCCTCGATGTCGGGCGGCAGCAGCGCGCGTGCGCGCGCCACGCGCTCGCGCACCTGCTGTGCCTTACGCGCCGGATCGAACTCGAGCCCGAACTCGATGAACACCAGTGAGAGACCGGCCGAAGACCGAGACGACAGCGTGCGAATGCCCTCGAGCGTGTTGAGTTCTTCTTCGAGCACGTCGGTCACGGCGCGCTCGATCGTCTCGGGCGAGGCGCCGTAGAGTTGGGTCGACACGCTCACGAATGGAAACTCGACCGCGGGGTTCAGGTCCAGGTTCAGGCGCGACAGCGATACCAGGCCCAGCACCACCAGGCCCAGGACCAGCATCAGCGCAAAGACGGGACGCTCGATCGAGATCGACGAGATTCTCAAGGCAGCTCTTGGGACTGCACGAACTCGACCACGTCTCCGTCCGAGAGCCGGGCGGCGGCATTGCCGAGCACGATCCGGTCCCCGACCTCCAGACCGGCGAGTACCTCGACCACGGTGGTGTCGCTCAGGCCGAGCCGAACCGGAACGCGCTCGCTGCGGCCGCCGCTCACCCGCACCACGAACTGGCGCCCATCGGCCGAGACCAGCGCACGCCGGTCGACGAGCAGTGCCCCGGTCTTGACGCGGGGCTCGATCTCCGCCCGCACGAACGCCCCGGCCCGCAACCGGCGCTCCGGGTCTTCGAGCCCAGCGCGGACGCTGTACGTGCGGCTGGCCGCGTCGATCCGCGCACTCACGGATCGAACGATTCCCCGAAGCGGCTCCGCGGAGCCCTCGGCGAACACGCGCACCTGGTCCCCGGGCCGAATCAGCGCGAGCGAGGCTTCGGGTACGTCGAGCACTGCCTCGAGTTCGCCGGTCTCCTGAATCACCACGACGGTGGTTCCCAGCGTCGCCATCATCCCCTCGTGCGCGGACCGCTCGACGATGCTGCCGTTGTACGGGGCTCGAACCACGGTTCGGGCGAGGTCGCTGCCCGCCTGCTCGACCTCGGCCTCCGCCTGCATCACCCGCGCGTGCGCGATCTTCGCGCGTGTCTCCGCGCGGACGCGCTGCTGGGTCGACGCGATTTCCTTTCGGGCCAACTCCTGGCTGCGGGCCGCCTCCTGCCGCGCCTCTGCCTGTTCAGCCCGGGCCAGTTCGAGACCCGCGCGGGCCCGCTGAAGCGCCAGGCCGTAGGGCCCGGGTTCGATCTGGAACAGCGGCTCGCCCTCGGCCACTTCGTCTCCCACCTCGACCTCGACGCCCACGATCCGACCCGAGACGGACGGAGCCAGAGGCGAAGAGCGCCGCGCGGCCACCGAGCCCGAGACCGTGATCCGGGTCCGAAGCTCTCCGCGTCGCACTTCCCCGATTGGAACCGCCTCGGAAGGCGCCGCCACGTCGACAGCGGGCGCTGAGACGTCCGGGGATCCCGGTTCCGCTGCTCGGTCCGTCGCCGAACCACAGCCCAGGGCGAGCGCGAACACCGGGACGCACAGCAAGGTCGCAACGGGAACTAGCTTCGGCCGGGCGCGCCTCATGCCGCTCCCTTCCCACCGGAGGTTCCAACTGACGAAACTCCGGCGCGCGGAGTTCCGGCCGGGCGTACTCCGGCGACCCCGAAGAGTTGGAGTTCGATCGCGGCCTCGGTAAGTCCCGCCGGGATCGCATCGACGCCGTTCCCGGCGACGACCCGCTCGATGCAGGCCTTGTTCAGAAGCATGATCGCTTCGGCCGTACTTCCTACGTCGAGATCCTCGCGAAGCTCCCCCTCCTCGACCCCTCGACTGAGCAGCTTCGAAAGCGCTTCGCGCCACTCGTCCCGCGCCTGGGTCACGCGGTCGATCCGCCCGGCCAGCAACACGCCCGGGTCCTGAGCCAGGATCGAGGCCAGCAGCGGATGTGAGCGCGCGTAGTCGAGTGAGGCGCGGTGGATCACCGCCAGCGCTTCACTCACGGTTCCGGCCCGACGCCGAAACTCGTGCCCGATCACGTCGGACCACTCCCGGAGCTCGCGGTCGAGGACAGCCTCGAGCAAACTCTCCTTGCCATCGAAGTAGGAATAGACGAGCCCTTTGGAGATGCCGGCCGCCCGCGCAATCTCTTCGACCGTGGTCTTCGCAAAGCCCTGGTGCGCAAAGCAGTGCCCGGCGGCATCGAGCAGCCGGATCCGCTTCCGCTCGATCCGAGCGTCTCGAGCGCCGGACCCCGCGCCCGAAGCATCCGAAGCAGGTGCTCGCATCGACCAATCCTGACCAGATCGACGATATGAGTCAAATTAGTTCAAAGCGTCAGGTCCCAGAGGGACCTATTCCCTACACCAATCTCGAGGCGATCCTGGTGGATGCCGGAAATACGCTGGTGGAGATGGACTACGCCCTATTCGCGGAGCGGCTTCGCCGGGTGGGATGCGAACTCTCGGGCCCGGTCCTGGGCCGCGCGGAGGCCGCGGTTCGACCCGCCATCTCCCGGCACCTGGCCGGCGGAAGCTCGACCGAGCACGAGGACGCCTTCTCCCACTATATGCGCCTGATGCTGGAGCGCGCGCTCGCGCAGGCGGGACAGCGGCCGGCGCCGGCAGAACTCGAGCGCGGGGTGCGGGCGCTGGTGGCCCTTCGGCGGGAGCCGGGTGCTTCGCTCCGAATCTGGTCGGTGCGACGCCCGGATGCGGGGCCGTTTCTCGAGGCCGTCCGCAGCGCCGGTCTGCGCGTGGTGGTCGTCAGCAACGCCGATGGCACCGTCGAACAGGGGTTGCGCGACCGTGGTCTCGCACCGCTGCTGGACGCCGTCGTCGACTCGCACATCGTGGGCGCCGAGAAGCCCGACCCGGCCATCTTCCGGCACGCCCTCGAGATCGCCGGTTCGCAGCCGGCGCGAACGCTCCATGTCGGGGACATGTACGCGGTCGACGTCGTGGGTGCACGCCGGGCCGGGTGCCACGCGGTACTGCTCGATCCCTACGGAGATTGGGAGGGCTGGGAATGCGAGCGCGTTCCCGACCTCGCGACGCTGGCGCAGCGCGTGACCGGAGGGCGCTAGCCGGTGGCTAGTCGCCGGTCGATTCGAGTACCCGGCGCACCGCCTCTTCGGGACTCGCGACCCGCACCACCTTCGGGTCGACCTCCCAGGAGCCGAGGGCAACGACTCGCTTGCCTCGCTTGAGTGCGAATGCGATCTCGGAGAGCGTGCCGTAGCTCCCGGAAACGGCCACAAAGCCCTCGGCCGTATTGGCCAACACCGCATTGCGCGCGTCCCCGATCCCGGTCGCAACCGCGACCTGGACGTGAGGATTCGCTTCGCCGGCCGACGAACCGGGAAGCACCCCGACCACCAGTCCCCCCGCTTCCGCAGCGCCGCGCGACGCCGCCTCCATGACGCCACCGAGACCACCCGTCAGCAGCGTGCACCCGGCGAGCGCGAGCAGACGGCCGATTTCGCAGGCGAGTTCCGCGTCCCGGGCGTCACAGTCGCCGGCTCCGATGACGGCGATGACACGAGACCGCAAGGCTCAGCCGGGCACGGACAGGGCGCGATCCTCGTCGAGTTCCGCTTCGAGGTCGAGGCCGCGGACACCCGTAATCCGAACCGGAAGCAGCTCGCCCGCCCGAGGCGACCTTCCCGACGGCGCGCGCACCACGACCTGGCCGTCGATCTCGGGCGCCTGCGAGCGAAGCCGGCCGACCGCGAGTTCCGGGCCGCCGCGGTCCACGAGCAGCTCTTTCCGCTGCCCCACGAGCTGGTCGAGCTTCTCGGCCATGATTTCAGAGAGCAGCGCCACGAGCACCCGGTAGCGCTCGAGTGCGAGCTTGACCGGTATCTTCGACTCGTGAGCGAACGCGGTGGTGCTCGACTCGTCGGAGTAACGGAACACACCAGCCCGGTCGAAGCGCACCTCGCGCGCGAAGTCGCAAAGGGCTTCGAAGTCGCGGTCCGTCTCGCCCGGGAACCCGACGATGAACGTGGTCCGCAGCGTCAGGTCCGGGATCTGCTGCCTCAGCTTCTCGACCAGGCGACGCTGCCGATCGGCCGTGATCCCTCTCCGCATCGCTCGAAGCACCCAGTCGCTGGCGTGCTGCAGGGGCACATCGACGTACGGGAGCACGCGCTCGCCCTGCGCGAGCACCTCGATCAAATCGTCGTCGACGGCGGACGGGTATAGATAGAGCACGCGGATCCAGTCGAGCCCGTCGACGCGATCGAGACAACGAAGCAGTTCCGCCAGCCTCGGGCGCCCAGGCTGGTCCTTGCCGAACGAGGTCGAATCCTGCGAAACCAGATTGAGCTCGCGAACACCGTACTCGGAGAGCTGCTCCGCCTCGGCCAGCAGCGACGCGAGGGTCCGGCTCTGAAACTTCCCGCGGATTGCCGGGATCGCACAGAAGGCGCAGACCCTGTCACAGCCCTCCGCGATCTTGAGATAGGCCGAGTGGCCGCTCCCGATCAGGAGCCGCGGATCTGATTCCAAAGGAAGATAGGTGCGCTTGGATTCCACGTAGACACCGCGGCTACCACCTTCGAGCGCGGCATCGAGAATCGAGGAGATCCGAGGAAAGTCCGCCGTCCCGACGAATGCATCGACCTCGGGAAGCGCGTCCAGCAACTCGCGCCCGTAGCGTTGTGGCAGGCAGCCCGCGACGACCAACGCTCGAAGTTGGCCGGTCTCGCGAAGGCTGGCGACCTCGAGAATCACCTCGATCGACTCGTCCCGAGCACTCCCGATGAACGAGCAGGAGTTGATCACGGCCACGTCCGCGTCCTCGACGCGCTCCGCGACCGCATAGCCTTCGAGCGCCAGCTTGCCGAGCATGACCTCGGAATCGACCTGGTTCTTCGGGCAGCCCAGGGAGCGGAAGAACACGCGGGCTCTGTGAGGGGAGGGATCCATGACGAATACAGGTTACCTTCTAAGGCGGGAGCGAGCGAGGCCGTCTCCGTCAGAGTCGTCGGGCGGCCGTTCTTGGGGGGGAACATGCTCCGGAGGCTCTCGGTCGCATATTTCGCGGGTGCGGTCGCAGGACTCGTGGTCGCTCTCGCGGTCTGGATCGCCGGACGGGCGGAACTCACGTTGCTGATCGGCGTCGACATCGCACCCTCGCTGAGCTGGGAGTGGCTTCGGGAGCGAATTCTCTGGGGAAGCCTCTGGGGACTCGGCTACCCGGTCGTATCGCGCCGCGGCTTCACGACGGTACGCACCGGACTGGTGCTCTCGCTGTTTCCGACGACCCTGGAACTCCTGTACTCACTGCCGGAGGGGGGAGCCGGGCTCCTCGGGCTCGAACACGGGGCCCTCACACCGATCTTCGTGCTCGTGAAGAACGGTCTCTGGGGTTTCCTGGTCGCCCGCGTGATGACCCGGCTGGTGGCCTGATGGCAGCCCGGGGCCCGAGCGTCGTCGCGAGCGGCGACCGCGCGACCACCGAGTGCGCCGCAGAGCTGTTGCGCGCGGGTGGCAACGCCTTCGACGCGGCGGTGGGCGCCGGGTTCGGAGCGACCGTGGCCGAGCCGGCCCTGACCAGCCTCGGGGGCGGGGGGTTTCTGCTGGCGCGCACCGCAGCGGGCGCTTCCCGGCTCTTCGACTTCTTCGTCGATACGCCCGGAGATGGCGCCATCGCGCACGAACCGCATTTCGAACCCGTCACGATTCGTTTCCCGGGCTCGTCTCAGCTCTTCAACGTCGGGCGCGGCTCCGTCGCCGTTCCGGGAACCCTCGCCGGACTTCTGCACGTTCACGAGCGGCTCGGGCGGCTCCCGCTGGAGCAGGTCGTGGCGCCCGCAATCAGCCTCGCTCGAAACGGAGTCGAACTCAGCGCGGCGCAGGCCTACTTCCTGGGCCTGCTGAGCCCGATCTTCAACCTGACGGAGGGAGGTCGCAGGCAGTTCGGCTTGCACGAAGGGCAACTGAGCGAAGGACGCGAACTCCGAAATCCCGAACTCGCAGCCTTCCTCGAAACGCTCCCGAAGACCCGAGGCCACTCCTTCTACCATGGCGAAATCGCACGCACGATCGAGGACGACCTGCGCAGGGATGGACTGCTCACAACGCGAGACCTCGCGAGCTATCGAGTGATCGAGCGGCAGCCGCTCGAAGTCCCCTACCGCGAGTTCAGACTGCTCTCCAATCCGGCTCCGTCGTTCGGGGGTTCACTGCTCGGACTCGCGCTGCGACTCACGGCAGAACAACAACTCGGCGCCAGCGAATGGGGCTCCGCTACGCATCTGCGGACCCTGGCGGCCGTCAACGTCGAGGTCGCCCGACTGCGCGAGAGCGGCTCCGGGGTGGGCCACGGCATTGATGTTGCCGGCGCCGAGAGCGCCGAGCGAATCCGGCGCGTTTCGGGCGGAACCACGCACCTGTGTGTCGCGGACGCCGAAGGCAACGTGGCGACACTCACCGCATCGAACGGTGAGGGTTCGGGATACGTGGTTCCCGGCACCGGAATCATGCTCAACAACATGCTGGGCGAGGACGATCTCCACCCCGAGGGATTCCACAGCGACCCCCCGGGTGTCCGGGTGTCGTCGATGATGTCTCCGTCGATCCTGCTGGAGGGAGACACGGTACGTCTCGCAATCGGGAGCGGCGGCAGCAAGCGGATCCGAAGCGCCATCTACCAGGTGCTGACCCACCGTATCGACTTCGGCCTTGAACTTCAGGCGGCGATCGATGCGCCGCGTCTCCACTGGGACGGCGAGCGTATGCAACTCGAACCGGGCTTCCCATTGGAATCCATCGAGGCTGTGCGCAACTACTGGCCCACGAACCTCTGGAAGCGGCACGACGTCTACTTCGGCGGCGTCCAGGCCGTCGAACCCGGAGTCGCAGGCGCCGCGGACCCCCGACGCGGCGGTGTCGCGTCCCGGGTCGAACACTGATGCCGTCTACGCCCTGCTTCGGGCCACTCCGGGCACGTGCTATCTTTCCCGTCGCGTATGCGGATCGGAATCGTAAGCGACACGCACGACCAGATGAAGAACGTGGCGCGCATCGTGGAGTTGTTCAACGCTGCCGGCGTCGATCGTGTCGTGCACACCGGTGACATCACCAAGGCGAAGACGATCCATGCGCTGTCCGCGCTTCGTGCACCCGTCTTCGGAGTGTTCGGGAACAACGACAAGGAACGGGAGTCTCTCGAATCCGCGATTCGGCAGCGCGGCTTCCACTTCGTCGATGCGACACTCGAACTCGAGTGGGGGAATCGGCGGATCTTCGTCGTCCACGATCCCCTGGACTTCGATCAGATGAGACTCGGAACCGGAGAGGTGCTACTTCACGGCCACACGCACCGACGCGTCATCGATCAGCGAAACCAGCGCCTGCACTTCAACCCCGGGGAGTGTGCGGGCCACCTCGAGGGGCACAACGCGGTCGGAGTTCTTGACCTCGACACGCTGGAGCCCGAGATCCTGTTGTTCTGAGCCATGCGCCGCGCGCTTCTCGAGATCGCCGACGAGTTACGCGGCATCGCGCAGAACGGGCTGCGCTTCTCGGAAGGACCCTTCGACCTGGAACGCTACGAGAGGGTACTGTCGCTGGCCGTGCGACTGGGGGCGGTCGCAGACGAGCGGAGCATCGAGGAACTCAGTCGGGCCTATCGGGCCGACGAGGGATACGTGACGCCCAAACTAGACGTGCGCATGGCGGTATTCCGCAAAGACGGCGTATTGCTGGTCCAGGAACGAGCCGACTCGCGCTGGGCTCTCCCGGGCGGATTCGTGGACATCGGCGACAGCCCCTCGGGCGCCGCAATCCGCGAAACCTTCGAGGAAGCCGGTGTGGAGGTTCGAGTTCACCGGCTGGCGGGAATCTTCGACCTTCGGCTCCAACCCGAGGCGCCGCCGAGTCTCTTTCACATCCACAAGATTCTGTTCACGGGAGCACTGCTGGATCCGGACGCCCAACCGCGTGGAGGACACGAGGTCCTCGATGCACGCTTCTTTGCCACCGATGCGCTCCCCGAACTCTCTCTTTCGCGCACGCTCGACCTGCACATCCGCGAAGCCCAGCGCGTCGCCCATGACCCGGGTGCCCTCCCCTACTTCGACTAGCGGGCGGACGAAGCGCCTTTAGCCCTCGCGGCGGCGCGCGAGTTCGCGGCCGTAGGCGCGCATCATGTCCCGGTAGTCGAGCATCCCCGCGATCCGCTGCACGCGCCCGGTGTCTTCCGAATCCTCCCGCGTGAACTCCACCACCGGAATCTGCGGACAGCCCGAGGCGCGAAACAACTCGTGTGCCCGGTATAGATCATCGTCGGGGTGAACGAAGACGGGTGGAATCGCGATGTCCCCGGCAACCACGAAGCCCGACAGCTGGTGGTCGTCCATCACAGGCCGGATCTGTTCGGCGGTGAGCAGCCCTACGAGTTCCCCGCGCGGGCTCAGTACCGGCAGCGTCGCTTCCCGCGTCTGCAGTAGCAGTTCGCGAAGGGACCGAAACCCGGTCGCCGGCGTGACCGTCGTCACCGACTCCGACTCCTCGAACACGTCGGAGACCTTCAGTTCCTCGAGCACGTTGATCGTCAGGTCGCCGATGTGGGCGGGAGACGAGAAACGATCCTGTACCTGCTGTACGTAGATCGATCGCCCGCGCGAGAGAATGATGGACACGACGCCGACCAGCATGAGCGGGGGCAACAACTCGTATCCCCCGGTCATCTCCGCGACCATCAGCATCGCGCCGATCGGGGCGCTGGTCACCCCCGCAAAGAAGCTCGCCATCCCCACCAGCACGTAGGCATCGGGACGCGGGAACATCTCGGGGAGCAGCACGTTGCCCCCGAACCCGATCAGGCCCCCGAGCATGCCTCCGATGAACAGCGTCGGACCGAACACGCCCCCGCTTCCCCCGGAACCAATCGTGAGCGAGGTTGCCAGGATCTTTCCCGCCACCAGCAGTGCCATCGTGGCGATCGCGAGTTCCTGATCGATCGCCTGCTGCACGAAGCCCCAGCCGGCGCCGTACACCTCGGGGAGCCAGAACCCGATCATCCCGACTCCAAGCCCACCCAGCATGGGCTTGTACATCCGGGGAATCGCGATCTCGTCGAACCAGGCGCGAAGGTGGTGATAGATCCAGATATACGAGCGACCGATCGGAACCGCGACCACGGCGAGCAACAGGTAGCCGGGCACCTCGATCGGAGAAATCAGGTCGAAGGACGGCACCGAAAATATCTGCGCGCCGCCCAGGAGCAGTACGAAGACGACGTAGGCCGTGACCGAAGAGATCACGCAGGGCACGAGGGCATCCGATTCGAAGTCCTCGCGATAGAGCACCTCGATCGCGGTCAGCGCACTCCCGAGCGGTGCGCGGAAGATCGCGCCAAGTCCACCCGCAGCGCCCGCCAGCAGCAGGATCCGACGATCCCGCGCACTCAGCCCCAGTCGGGTCGCGAGGTAGGAGCCCAGGCCTGCCCCGATCTGTGCGATCGGGCCCTCCTTGCCGGCACTTCCGCCCCCCGAGATGGTCAGCAGCGTCGCGAGTCCCTTGACGACCGGCACCCTCGGCCGAATCACGCCGCGACCGCGATGAAATGAACGAATCATCTCGTCGGTTCCGGGCCCGGCCGCCTCGGCTGCGAATCGATGGACCAGGATTCCCGAGAGCAGCCCGCCGATGCACGGCAGCAGGAAGAACACCCAGCGCCGCGGCTCGCGCGCAAGTTCCACCGGGACCTGGATCAGGTCGTCGCCAGGAGGAACCGGCTGGGGCATTCCGGCGAGCACCCCGAAGCTCAGATGCGTCCCTACCTCGAGCAGGAACGAAAATAGGCCCGCAGCGAGACCCGAGATGGCCCCGATCGCGAGGCCCAGCACGATCCAACGCGTTCCACCCCCATGCAGGGATCGAATCAGCCCACTTCGAAAGCGTTCCAGGCCGTTCACATCGCCTCTCGGAAGACGCCAGCCACCCTATCGGGGAGCGCGGGCGCGCAGTGTAGCGCATCGCGCATCCAGGCTCTGGGCGCCTGAATTTCCGCGCCGGGCCACAGGGCGGCCCGAACCAGTCAGCTCGGAGAAAGCGATCGACTCGCGTTACAAGACTCCGGGCGAGTCACAACCCGCGAGGCCGTGATCGTCAGATCTCTCCACTCCAGGGTCCCGGAGGCAACCGTGTTCCTGCGAGGAGAGGTGCCGGGCTCCCACACCGGTCGCGGGAGCGAACTACTCCCAGCTGAAGGAGAGGTTGGTTCCCATGCCGAGATCCGCGCTGGAGTCGCTCAGTCCGACCACTGCATAGGTCATGAGCCGGATGGACTCCGAGAAGCGGTAGATCGTGTAGGGCACCAACTCCTGCGAGTTCTCAATGCCGCCGAGAGCCGCTTGTCGGAAGTCGTAGACGAGGCCTACGTTGGTGCGAGTCCCGACAGCCAGGTCGATTCCGGCCGAGCCGAACCACACGTTGTCTAGTTCGACTCCGAGTCCGTTACCCATGTAGCGGTAGCCGAGGTTCAGGTAGGGCGTCCATCGACCGAATTCCTTGAAGACCTCGGCTTCGAAGCTGAAGTCGTAGCTTCCGGTTCCGAGGTATTCGCCGTCGGATGCGGTCGGGAACTTGACCTTCCCGGTAAGTTCGACCCCGGGCATGGATGCATCAACCGGCAGCACCGTGTAGGTCAGGCTCGCGAGGACGTCGCCGAGCCCCGAGACCGTGGTGGAGGCCGTCTCGCCGGACGCGTCCGTATGAGGTTCCGAGAACATCACGAGCGGCTGCGCCACAAACGCCATGCAGATCGTTTCGGGTCCCTCGATCCTGACCCAAGGAACCGTGACCCGGGCCGTCCACCGTTCGTACTCGTACTTGAACCCGAGCGACGAGTACCAGATATCTGTGTCCTTGGCTTCACCGTAATCGCCCGAGCTGTAGTCGCTTCCGAGACTCACCGAGAAGCGCTTGTGGTTCTCGAACGGGTACAGGATTTGCCCCGAGGCCGGAGCGGCCCACGACAGCAGACAGAAAAGCGCCGCTGCGGCGCGGCCGATCCTAAGACCGGCTCCAGATAGAGAAAGGCCGTTCATCATGCTACCGACGACGCGGAATCGGAATCCAGCGACGCGCGCCACCACCGCGCTCTTCAAAGTCAATCCGGTCGGGCTTGATCCAGCGACCGCCCTCTACACGCCCATGAATACGAACCAATGCGTCGGCCCCAACGTCCTGCGGCAGGTCATCGGCCCAGAGTTGGAGCCCGCCGAGCCAGAACCCGCGCTCCCGGCTTCTGGTTCGGAGGTATCCCTCCATCGAAACCACCCCGAAGCGCTCGAACTCGAGACCCGGATCGAGCTCTATGTGGTACGCCACGAGTCCTCCATCCTCGGGCGACCCTTGCACGACGACCCGCTGACCATCGGTCGGTGGATAGGCATGTTCTGGAACCTTCAGCCGGAGCCCGCCGATCGAGAAACTCTCCGGTCCGGCGTCGTTCACGCGGCCCTCGAGCCAGCCTCTGTCGATCGGCCCGCCGGATACGTTCGACGCAACCACCACGCCGTCCGGGCGACGTAGCCCGCTCACCCGAACCCCGGCGCCCGGCGCCAGGTCCCCGATTCCGAGCCCGGCTACCGGCTCCGCGCCGACCAGAATCCGCTGCCCGAGCACCTCGATCTCACCGCTTGCAAGGTCGACGCGCTCGATCGGACCCGCCACCGGAATTCGAATCAGGATGCGGTGCGCGGCGACTTCGTAGCGTCCACGCGTCGCGCCCACCTCGACCAGTTGGCCGCGTTCGAGGAGCGCGCGAGTAATGCGCATCCCCTGCCGCTCGATCGGGGTGTCCGCACCGAAGTGCACCTCGATTCCGTTGACGCAGATGCTTCCGAACGCCGTGATCGTGCCGACGATCCCGGTTCCGCCGAGCCCCTCGTCTCCGCCGCCGGGCGCCGCGGAAGCGGTGTCGGTGAGGCCTGCAAGCGCTCCTGGAATGATGGTCGGACTTGCACCTGCGGTCAGCAGGGCGGCCTCCGCGAGACAGGGTTGCAAGATCCCGGCCGCCGACACG
>JAYZEO010000116.1:0-9557 GCA_036337215.1 Myxococcota bacterium
GGGGGCGCCCCCCCGCGCCGCAGAATCGCCGGCCAGGCCGCGACGACGGTGAGCGCAGTGTTCTCCTCCGCCGCGAGTAGCCGGTAGAGCAGGCTCATGCGGCGGGCCTCCAGCTCGGGGTGCGGTGAGAAGCGATCGAACGGCGCGGCATCGTAGGCAGGGAAAACCGCGATCTCGGCCCCGGCGCCCTGGAAGCTCCGCAGATCGTTCGCGAAGTGTTCGCCGTCTTTCGCGGAAGGGACCAGCACCAGAATCGGACCTCCCCACGCCTGCCGCAGTCGGAAGCTCAGGAAGGCGCCGGCACTGCCCTGGACACGGGATAGCCGGAGCGGCCGCGCTCTTTCGAGCATGGCATGGGTCAGGTCGGTCTCGCGCAGCGGGGACGTCTCCCAGGCAACAGGTTCGCTTTGCCGCCGGGCGCGCCCGGCCTCACCAGGAGAGCCGGGCTCGGAGCGGCGCCGGGAGGCGAAATGATACGAGCCCACCGGAAGGGCCGCCACGCGGCCTCAGCCGGTGTGCGTCGGATCGATGACGCGCTCCAGAATCTGCTCCCAGCGGCGCGCGACCGTGTCCGGAGCGTTGCGGATCTGCGCACGCGCGCGGGCCCGGAACGCGAGGGCCGTGCGCTCGGACGGCCTCGCCAGGGCGCGGACCACGCGGGCCGCGAAGGCCTCGGGCGAACCCTGGCCCGGGACCACGAAGGCGTCCTGCCCGTCCACCATGCCGGGGGCCCCCGAGGCGACACACACCGCGGGGAGTCCCGCGAACTGATGCGCCAAGAGCTTCATCGGAAATCCCCCCGGGAGCGAGCGTGGCACCAGGGCCAGGTCCGCCTTGGCGGGACGCTCTCCGGGACCGCGTGCGCGCAGCAGCCGCACCCCCGGGTCCGCGCGGCGTGCAGCCTCGAGTGCGTGCGCCAGCCACTCCGGGTTCTGATAGCGGTCGGCGTTGCCCTCGTAGTAGAGCGTGCGCCCGTCCGCGGGCGCGATCTGGGCTTCAGCCGGGTCCCCGGGTGCGGGAATTGCTTCGGTCCCTGCGAGAGGCGAGAGCGAAACCGTGAGCGTTGCGAGCCGGCGCGCCCCGTATTCCAGCATGCGTCCGGCCCGGTGCGCGGCGCCCGGGAAGGGGCCGTAGAGCGAGAGCTCTTCAGCGAAGCCACTATGACGCATGTAGACGGAGGGAATCGCGCGCGCCCGGCCAGCGAGTGCCGCGATCCAGCCCCCCTCGATGTTGTGGCCGATGATGACCCCGGGTTTCTGACGCACGCAGCTGGCCGCGAGCGCAGCGTCGCGCAGCAATCTGCCGAGGCGCGGCACCGAGTCGAGTTCGCGGTCGCCGGCCGGGATCGAGATGCGCCCCCCCGTCCAAGCTGCGCGCAGGGTCGGCACGCGTTCCGGGCGGCCTCGCTCCCGCTGTGGCGGTGCCAGGGTCTCCACCTGGTGGCCGCGCGCGATCAGGCCCTGGGCAATCCGCTCGATCAGCAGCTGTGAGCCGCGTCCGGCCGGAAACGGGCAGCCCGCCACCTGCAGCACGCGCATCTAGCGCAGCCGCGACCGCAGGGTCACGAGTTCCCGGAGTGCGCGCAGGATCACGCGGGGGTGGGCGCCCGAGGCCCGGCCCACGTGACGCGGGAAATGCCGCACCGGCACCTGGCGGATCCGGAAGCCCGCGGCGCTCGCCCGGACCAGGATCTCGGTGTTGATGAAGGCGCCGACCGACTCGATCGGGATTTCCTCGAGGACGCTCCGCCGGAAGAGCTTGAAGGCGCAGTCGATGTCGCGCACGCGGATCCGGTAGAGCGCGCGTACCAGTTGCCCCCAGATCCAGGCAAGCGCGCGCCGTCCCCAGGGGTCGCGGCGCGGGGTGCGATAGCCCGCCACGATGTCGGTGTCGTGCGACGCACGGATCAGGTCTTCGAGGTCGCCCAGGTCGAACTGGAGGTCGGCGTCGGAGAAGAAGATCCAGTCGTAGCGGGCCGCTCGCAGCCCGGTGCGCAGTGCGGCCCCGTAACCGCGATTGTGAGAGTGACGCAGCAGCCGGACACTCGGGTAGCGAGCCGCGATCCGGGGCGTTTCGTCCAGGCTGCCGTCGTCGACCACGATGATCTCGAACTGCTTTGCGAAACGCGGCAGGACCTCGAGCGCGCGTGAGAGCAGAGTGGGCAGGTTCTCCGCCTCGTCCCAGGCTGGGAACACGACCGAGATGGAAGCGATTTCGCTCACTCGAGGTACCCGAGCGCGCGCAGCCTCCGGTCGATCCGGGCCCGCTCGCGGCGCGAGAGTCGATGCTTCGGGAGGTCCGGCGCGTCAGCGGGTGCGTCCGCGTACACCGGGCGTGGCGCCAGTTCCTCGAGCGGCGTTCCCTCCATCCAGCTGGGAATCGCAACGCCCAGGGCGGCCAGCAGGCTCGGAGCCAGATCCCCGATCCAGGGTGTCCGGGTGCGCTCGACCGGCTCGCCGTTCGCGGAGATCAACAATACGCCCTCGGGCCGGTGCACGCCGTTCAATCCCGTTCCCCGTTCGCCGTCGAACTCGGCGGGGTCGAGGCGCCGAACTGCCGGGCCGCGATAGCCGGACGGGGTGCGCACCAGGGAATGACGCAACTCGAGCAGTAGCTGGGGCGCGCGCTCGCACTCGGGACCACTGTAGAGCTCTCGGCGGCGGTAGACGCGCCTGACGGCATCCCAGCGCTGGAGCCGCGCGAAGATCTCGTCCTCACGCGACGGATCCTCGACCCAGACGCCAGGCAGCGTGCTCGATTCTTCCGAGAAGGCGGCGGAAGCGGCCCGGTCGACATGATGCAACCGCAGCCGGCTCTCGAGCCGCGGGACCAGCGAATCACGCAGCCGCCGGAAGAGCGAGGCCTGGAGTTCTCGCGGCAGCCAGCGCAGTGACGCCCTGCGGAGTCCCTCGAGGGCCCGGTTCAGCGGGACCCGGCGCGTCACCAGCAGTTGCTGTTGTTCCAGCCAGCGATTCAGGTACACGACGCAGTCGGAGGCGGGACCCATTCCGTGATCTGACACGACCACCAGGCTTGCGTCATCGCCGCACGCACTCCAGAGTCGCCCAACCGCCCGATCTAACGCGCTGTACACCTCGGGAATGACGCGCGCTCGATCTGGATAACGCGAGTCATAACGCGGTGAGTCTGCGTCAAAAAAACGCGTAAAGTGGTGGCCGGCCGTGTCCGCCGCCTGAAAGTGGACCAGCATCAGATCGAAGTTGCGTCGCGCGAGCAGGCCCAGCGTCTGGGCGACGCGGCGTTCGATCGAGGCCAGGATTTCACGCCGCGCGCGCGGGTGCCAGTTGCGGCCCTTGCGTCCTTCCGGAAGTTCCGAGGTTTTGAGGTCGATGCCGTCGAGGCGGAGCGCCTGCCAGAGTTCAAGGGGGTGCATGGCACGCGCGTCCGGGCGCCCGACCAGGGGAGAGTCGAAGCCCGACAACACCGCGCCGTGGGCGAGCTGCGCTGCCGGGTACGTGGACGGGACCCCGATGCTGGCGCAGCGCACGCCCGCGCGGTCGAGCAGATCGAGCAGGGTGGGCGTGGTTCGGTCCGCCGCGTTCTGGAAGTGGACGCGGCCAGCCTCGAGGCGTGTGAAGTCGAACAACCCGTGGCGTCCGGGCCCGACGCCGGTCAGGAAGGTCGACCACGCCGGCAGCGAGACCGGCGGGAAGGTGGAACGGAGCCGCTCGAGCCGTCCCCGTTCCGCGAGCCTCGAAAGGACCGGGAGCCTCTCCTCGGCCCGGAAACGGTCGAAGAGGTCGGGATCGAGCGCATCCAGCGCGAGGACCAGGATCAATGGTACTTTCCGTCTAGCTGCCGCTTGGTGGCTGCTCGGCCGCAGTTGGGCCGCTGCTTGGCCGCCGCATTGGTTTCTCGAGCCTCAGGATCGCGTTCGCCCGGTCGCGCCGCTACAATTGCCCGCTCCCTGGCTCCAGCGCCGCGCCCGTTGCGTGCAGGACCTGGAACGCGGAAGCCTCTCGCGAGCGCTGGCAGGGTGCCTTTCAGGGGTGGTCGGGGCCATCCCGGGGCAGGAAAGAAAATGACGATGGAATTCATGGGTCGAAAACTGGGCATGACCCAGATCTTCAACGAAGCCGGGGAGCGGATCCCGGTCACCGTCGTGCGTACGGGCCCGTGTACCGTGATCCAGAAGAAGACGCCCGATCGCGACGGTTACAGTGCGGTGCAGCTGGGTTTCGAAGAGCGCCCGGAACGCCGCACCACCAAGGCGATGAAGGGTCATTTCGCTGCAGCGGGCAGTGCGCCGCGGCGCGTCGTGTACGAGGTCCGAGTACCGGAAGAGGAACTGGGTGCGCTCGAGCCGGGTCAGGAACTGCGCTGTGATGCCGCCTTCGAGGAAGGGCAGGGGGTCTCGGTGACCGGCCAGAGCAAGGGACGCGGCTTCACGGGCGTGGTCAAGCGCTGGGGCTTCAAGACACACGGCGCCACGCACGGCACGCACGAGTTCTTCAGGCACGGCGGCGCGATTTCGGCGGGTACCTATCCGGGCCGTGTGGTCAAGGGCAAGAAGATGGCAGGCCAGCATGGCAACAAGCAGGTGACCACCCGCGGTCTCCTGGTCGCGCGCATGGACGCCGAGCGCAATCTGCTGTTCATCCGCGGGGCGATCCCCGGGCACCGAAACGGGCTGGTCCGTGTCCGGCCCAGACAGGGCGGCTAGCGACCACGGCCAGGTACGAACACCGAGACGCCTGGTTCGAGCGCGCGAAGGCGCAGGGCTATCGGTCGCGGGCAGCGTTCAAGCTGATCGACCTGCTGCGGCGCGTCCCGGAGGTTGCGTCTGGAAGCCGCGTAATCGAACTCGGCTGTGCGCCCGGTGGCTGGCTGCAGGTGCTGGCAGCCCGGGTCGGTGACCGGGGCCGCGTGCTCGGGGTCGATGCCGTCCCGCTGGATCCGTTCGAGGGCCCGGTCGAGCTGTTGGAACTCGATTTCACTCTCGCGGATGCGCCGGACACGATCGCACGGGCGCTGCGAGAACCCGCCGACGTGTTGCTCTCGGACGCGGCGCCCAAGCTCAGCGGAATCCGCGATCTCGATCGCGCGGCCGGCCACGAGATCTATGAGGCCGTCTGGCGTGTGATGGAGCGAACGCTGCGGCCCGAGGGGGCCATGGTCGTCAAGGGCTTCCCGGGCCCGGAAGCGGACGCCTTCCGCGCCGCGCTCCGGGGCCGCTTTGCGCGGGTGGCCGAGGTACGCCCAGAGGGCAAGCGCGCGACCTCGAAGGAACACTACTGGGTCGCGCGTTCCGGCGCTGATCCGGCTAGCCGCCGCGGCCGCCGGGGACGGGATCGCCGGCCCCGACGTCGGCCTCGAACTCCGAACGGAACCGGCTGAAGCGCCCCTCCAGAATCGCGGACCGCGCCTGCTTCATGAGCGCAGCGTAAAAGGTCAGGTTGTGGATCGCGCCCAGAATCGTCCCGGTGATCTCATTGGCAGTGTAGAGGTGGTGGAGGTATGCGCGTGTGAAGTCGCGGCAGGCATAACAAGCGCACGAGGGGTCGATCGGGAAGAGATCGCGCCGATAGCGGCGGTTCGTGACGCGGATGCGGCCCCGGCGAGTGAACAGGGTTGCCGAGCGCGCATAGCGTGTCGGGATCACGCAGTCGAACATGTCGATCCCGAGCGCGATTGCGGCGAGCAGATCCTCGGGGAGCCCGACTCCCATCGCGTAGCGCGGCCGGTTCGCGGGAAGCCGCGGAACGCTGGCCGCGAGGCTGCGCAGGAGTTCATCGAGCCCCTCCCCGACCGAGACTCCCCCGATCGCGTAGCCGGGGAGTTCGAGTTCGGCGACGCGATCGGCACAGCGCTCCCGGAGATCGGGATAGACCGAGCCCTGCACGATCCCGAACAGGCTCTGGCTCGTCGCGCTCTCGAGTTTTGCGTGGGCCTCCACGGAGCGCTCGAGCCAGCGAAGCGTGTGTTCGACGCCGCGTTCGGCGAGGCGGCGGTCCGCCGGAAAGGGCGTGCACTCGTCGAGCGGCATGATGATATCGGCCCCGAGCGCGGCTTGAATCTCGATCGCGCGCTCCGGGGTCAAACGGATCTTGGAGCCATTGACCTCGCTGCGAAAGCGGACGCCGTCGGGATCGATCTCCACTCCGGGCAGGCTGAACACTTGAAATCCGCCCGAGTCGGTCAGGATCGGGCCGTCCCAGGCCATGAAACTGTGCAGGCCCCCGGCCTTTCGAACCAGGCTTTCACCGGGTCGCAGTGAAAGGTGGTAGGTATTGGCGAGCACGATCCGGGCCCCGGTTTCGCGCAGTTGCTCGGGGGTTAGCGCACGAACCGCCGCCCGTGTTCCGACAGGCATGAACACCGGTGTCTCGACCTCTCCGCGCGGGGTGCGTAGTCGCCCCGCGCGCGCCGAAGAGCCCGCATCCACGGCTTCGACCTGGAACAGCACCTGACCCTGGCCCGGGTCTGCACGCGTCCCGTCGGCCGCACGCTTCTCAGGACGCTCCGCTATGTTCCCTCCTGCGGGAAGAAGCGGCGGGATTGGCCGATCAGTCCCTCGGCCGGGATCCGCACGCGGCGCTCCGCATCCTCCACCGCGTGGCCGATCCGCCAGGCCTCGACACCGGTCTCGTGAATCGCAGTCAGCGCGCGGTCGGCGTCGCTCTCGCGGACCACCACGGTAAGACCGATCCCCATGTTGAAGACGGTGCGCATCTCGCACCGCTCGACCTCACCCAGACGTTGGATCAACTGGAAGATCGCAGGCGGCTCTGGCAGGTCGGTGATCTCGAACCCGACCGGAGCTTCGACGCGCCGCAGGTTGATCAGCCCGTCGCCCGTGATGTGAGCGATCCCGCGCGGGCGGACGCCGGCCGCCGCCAGCGCCCGGACTTGCTCGACGTAGATCCGGGTTGGCCGCAGCAGTTCGTCGCCGACAGTGGTGCCGAGTTCTTCGACGAATTCGTCGAGCTTGAGCCGCCCGAGCAGTACCCGACGGGCAAGCGACAAGCCGTTCGAGTGCACGCCGGTGGAGGCCACGCCCAGGACGGCATCGCCGGGTTCGATCGCCGAGCCGTCGAGCAGGTCCCCCTCCGGGACCAGCCCGACTGCCATGCCGACGAGGTCGAGCCCGCGCTTCGGAACCGCCCCCCGCAGCATCTCGGGAATCTGGGCCACCTCGCCCCCCACGATGCTGATTCCCGCCTGCTTGGCTCCAGCGGCAAGCCCGCGACCGATCTGCTCGAAGACGTCGGCATCGGCTTGCTCGATGGCGATGTAGTCCAGCATGGCCAGCGGCGTCGCCCCAACGCAAATCAGGTCGTTCACGTTCATGGCGATGCAATCGATTCCGATGCTGTCGTAGCGCCCGGCGAGTTCGGCGAGCAGCAACTTGGTGCCGACGCCGTCTGTCGTGAGTGCGATCCGAAGCGGACCGGCGCGAATCACCGCCGCAAAGTGACCGAAGCCGAGTTCGCTCGGAGCACCGAAGGCCAGGGTCGGCGAGATCTCGAGCAGCAGGCGCGACAGGGCGTGGTCGGCCCGGTCGGTATCGACTCCGCTGCGAGCGTAATCGCTTTCGGCCATGCCCGCGGTCAGCGCTAGGGGTAGCGGCGCTCGCCCCGGCTCTGCCGCAGGCGGGCCTTACGGTGCTTGGCCTTGAGCTTTGCCCGGCGCCGGGCGCTCACGCGACGATTCCGGTGGGGGGATAGCTTGGTCTTCTTCATCGAGCCCGGAGGATATGCAACCCGCGCGGTCCCTACCAGAGGCGGCGCAGGCCCCGTCCCTGCTGGGCCCGTTCGCGGTCGGCCTGGTTTCGCTCCTTGACCTTCTCGCGCAGGCGCCTGCGCTTGGCCACCAGCCGCTCGTCGAGGGCGTCGTGCCCGACCCGGGTCCAGGGACGCTGTTCAGCCGAGTCCCGGAACGAGCAGAACTCGCGATAGGCCTTCATCTCATGGCGCAGATCCTGGGCGACGAGTTCGATCATGATGGCGTCGTCGAGAAAGCCGAGCCCGGGAACCTGGTCCGGGATCAGGTCGGTCGGATTTGCGAAGTAGCCGAGCGCCCCGATCACCTTACGGCGGATGTTCGCGGGCAGATTCCAGCTCTTGTCACCCGCCATCTCGACGATGGTTTCGAGCTTCTCGACGCGTTCCAGCACGTATTTCGGGGGCTTGGCTTCACGAACCGAGGTCGCGAGTTCTCCCGCCTTTGCGACGATGTCAGGCTCGTTCTGGGCGCGGACGGCCGTGGTGGCGTGGCGCATGACGCGCCGCAAGTGCGCGACGTCCCTGTCGCTCAGGGTGAAGGTGATTTTGAGATCGGCCACGGCTCCCCCCGGGTGACGGCTCGTGAGAACCGCCACCCTATGCGAAGCAGCACTCCCCGGTCAATCCGATGACCCCCGGTGCAGGCTCCGGGTCCCGACCGCTGTTGCCGTCGGCTGAAGCCCGAGTCTGGTGCGCTGTGCCCCAAGGCTCACGCGTTCGCCATCGCCTTGCCTATGAGATCTGCGAAGCTGTTGCGGTCTTCAACCGCAGGGAGGAAAGCATGAAGAACCTGGGAAGATTTCTGTGGGCAGGCCTGATGGTAGTTGTCGCCACGACGACGACGGCGTCGCCGGCTCAGGCCCTGAATGATGACGCGGTGGCCGAAATTCTCGAGGTGCTCCGGAATCGCGGGCTCTTGGACCAGAGTGAGTACGAGCGCCTGGCTTCGAAACACGAGCTGCAGCGGGGCCTCGCGCAGGCGGACGTGGCCGCGGACAAGGGGGGCATATTCTCGGGCTTCGACTGGTCCGGCGACCTGCGGTTGCGTTACGAGGGTGCGCGTTACGAAGACAATCCCGACTCCCGCAGCCGCTTCCGCTACCGGCTGCGCTTCGGTTTCACCAAGCCCATCAACGACTGGCTCTCGGTCGGCATGCGGATCGCGAGCGGCGATTGCATCGGCGGGAGTGATCCCGGGGGGTGCGAAGGAGGCACGCCACGAAGCACCAACCGCTCGTTTGGAACCGGCGGGGACTTCGATCTCGACCCACTCTGGATCGACCGGGCGTATGCGGCGATCCGGCTCCCCGAGGGTCCCGCGGGCCTCGAGAACTCGCTGGTCGTGGGCAAGATGGGAAACCCATTCCGCTGGAGCGAGATGCCCGACCTCGTGGTCTGGGATGCCGACACTTCGGTCGAGGGGTTTGCGCTCAAAACGGGTGTCTCGCCCGCCGAGGGAACCCGGCTCTTCAGCCGCGTGGGCTACTTGGTCTCGGACCAGAACAGTTCGAATGCCGACCCACACGTGACCGCGGTGCAGGTCGGTGGGACCACAATGCTCTCCGATGCACTGAGCCTGGGACTACGCGGAAGCGGGTATTTCTGGCACTCGCTGGGCGCGGATGACGGAGCGTTCAAGACAAGGGCCGAGAGCTTCGGCAACCTGCCCGGCGCGTTCGACGACGGGGCCGAGATCGCGGAACTCGTGGGCTTCGTGAAATTTGCGACGGTCCCGGAGTGGCCCGCGAAGCTCTACTGGATGTACGCCAAGAACTTCTCGGCGAAGAGCGGGTTGGCTCCGGTGTCAAGTGA
>JAYZEO010000117.1:0-19284 GCA_036337215.1 Myxococcota bacterium
GAGCCGCTCGGTGCGCGCCGCGAGCGCCGCCATCAGGCTCATCGCCTCGAGCGAAGGCTGGGGAGAAACCAGCCGGTCGCTCTGCCAGATCGAGTCGACCGCGCTCCGCTCCACTCGGTCCACCCAGCGCCAGAGCGCGGCAGGGTCGGACGGAAACTGCGCGATCCCGAGGCCGATTCGTACGCTCAAGGTTTGCTCTCCGACCTCGGGAAGCCGAATTCCGAGATCCCGAAGTGGCGCGGACCCGCCCCGGCGCGGAGACCCCGCCCGGCGTCCGCGCGCGCCAGACTCAGGCCAGCGAGCCCAGCACGATCTCGTCGCGGCACTCGGGCTTGGCGAAGAGAAGTTGCACGTCTCCCACCCAGCGCTCCTCGAAGGCACCCTCGCAGTAGGCGAAATAGAACTCGAACATACGCACGAAGCGCTGCGGATAGCCGAGGCTCCGGATCCGCTCGACGTTCGCGAGCAAACTCTCACGCCAGCGCCGCAGCGTTTGCGCGTAGTGCGGTGTGATGTCCTCCAGGTGCGAGAGGCGGAGATCGGTCCCGCGCATCACCGCACGCATCATCCGCTCGACCGACGGCAGGCAACCACCGGGAAAGATGTAACGCTTGATGAAATCGACGCTGCGCACGTGGGACGCATAGCGGCGGTCGGGCACCGTGATCGCCTGGATCAACATGAGACCATCCGCCTCGAGCAGGCTGCTGCACTTGCTAAAGTAGGTATCGAAGTACCGCTCGCCTACGGCCTCGATCATCTCGATCGACACCAGGCGGTCGTAGCGCCCCGAGAGATTGCGATAATCCTCGAGCAGCAGTGTGACTCGATCCGAGAGTCCGGCCCTTTGAATGCGCTCGGAGGCCCGCTCGTGCTGTTCGCGCGAGATCGTGGTCGTGGTCACCTGCGCTCCGTAGCGCTGGGCTGCGTGCAGGGCGAACCCACCCCAGCCGGTTCCGATCTCGAGCAGGCGCTGCCCGGGCGCAAGCCGGAGTTTTCGGCAGATCCGGTCGTACTTGGAAATCGAGGCTTCTTCCAGCGTCGAATCCCGGTTCTCGAAGATCCCGCAGGAGTAGGTCAGCGTGGGATCCAGGACCAGAGAGAAGAAGTCGTTCCCGAGATCGTAGTGTCGGGCGATGTTGCGCCGGCTCCCGGCCCGCGAGTTGCGGTTCAGCCAGTGGTAAATACGCAGGAACGGCATCGCAACGCGGTTCGCGATCCGGTCGAGACCGTCCATGATCCCGGCGTTCTTCACGACCAGCCGGGTCAACTCGGAGAGGTCGTCGGCGCTCCAGTACCCGGCCATGTAGGCCTCGCCGGCACCGAGCGTGCCGCGGAAGGCGAGGTCAGTGTAGAAACGGGCGTCCTCTACCACCAGCGTGACCCGAATCGGATCCTGCGGATCCTGGGTTCCGAACAGCTGCCGCCGGGACCCCTCCTCGAGCACGATCTGACCGTGCTCGAGACCACGCAGGCGCGCCAGCAATTGCTCGCGCGCCCAGCGAACCAGCGGTCCCGGGTTCGACCCCGAGTTGGACTGCGAGTTCCTGACCATTTGGACGGAATCCATCGTACCAGAACTGCGGCAAAGCAGGCCCCCGACCTGGGGCCCGAGAGAAACAGGACGCCCGGAGGGGTCCCCGGGGGCCGAGCTGCACGAACCCCGAGAACCGCCCTATGCTCTCGGACTGAGTCGGACGCGGGTCCTGCCGCGCGAGACCCGTTCGATCCTGACGCGCACGGGCGGTTTTCTCCACGGCTTCACACACACACTTCAGCCCTACGTGGGCTGCGAATTCTCGTGTAGCTACTGCTACGTCCGCGAGATGCCCGTACAGAAGCTGAACCCCTACAAGCTCCCCTGGTCGGCCTGGATCTCGCCCAAGCTGAATGCGGTGCGGCTCCTGGAACGTGCCGGCGAGCGCGGCAGCCTCGAACGTGCCCGGATCTTCTGCTCCTCCTCGACCGACCCCTACACCCCGCTCGAACGCAGCCTCGAACTCACCCGCGGTTGCCTGGCGGTGATGACCTCACATCCCCCGGAAGCCCTGGTGCTGCAGACGCGAAGCCCGCTCGTGACTCGAGACCGGGAATTGATCGCGCGGATCCCGAGCGCGGTCGTAAGCATCACGATCCCGACCGACGACGAGTCCGTCCGGCGGCACTTCGAGCCCAACTCTCCGTCGCTCGCGAAGCGCCTCGAAACGCTGGCCGGGCTGCGCGCCGCCGGGATTCGAACCCAGGCGGCCGTCGCACCGCTGCTCCCCTGCAACCCGGAACGGCTCGCGGAACAACTGGACGCCGTCGCCGACCGGGTTGTGATCGACGACTTCTTTCGCGGAGACGGTGCCGGGGGCCGCCGCAGCCGCGCCGCGATCCGGCAACTGCGAGAACTCGGCTTCGAGCGCTGGAGCCGGCCCGGCTACGCGGACGCCGCGATCGAAATCTTCCGGTCGCGCCTCGGCCCCGGGCGCGTCGGGGTCTCGGAACGGGGCTTCAACGACACCGCCTGGCTCAGGCAGGGTCCAGTTCGAGTGAAAGACGCTTCGGTCCACGAAGGATGAAGCCCGAGGAGCGGACGGGATCTCCCGGCTCGCTGCGCGCGAACCCGCGTGTCCGCTCGAGCAGTCCGCCGAGCGCAACCCGCGCCTCGAGCCGGGCGAGATTCGCTCCCAGGCAGAAGTGGATCCCGAACCCGAAGGACAGGTGACGGTTGGGTGTACGCGCGACGTCGAAGCGGTCGGGCTCGGGAAAGAACTCGGCATCGCGGTTCGCAGAGCCGAGCCAGAGCAGCACACTCTCCTCCTTCTGGACCGGAACGCCGCCCACCTCGAGATCGCGAGCGGCGCGCCGTACCGTCGCCTGGACCGGCGAATCGAAGCGCAGGACCTCCTCGATCGCGGTTGGCAGCAGGGCGGGCTCGACTCTGAGCCGCCTGAGTTCGTCCGGATGAGCGAGAAACTGGAGCACGGCGTTTCCGATCAAGTTCGTGGTGGTCTCGTTTCCCGCGACCAGCAGCAACTGCAACATCGCCATCAACTCGGTGCGTCCAAGCCCGCGACCATCGATCCTGGCATTTACCAGCCCGGTCAGGAGGTCTTCCTGCGGGCGCCGGCGCCGCTGCTCCGCCTGCTCCCAGAAGTAGGCGTCCATCTCTGCCGCAACCCGCACCTGCACCCGCGCACGCTCGGGATCGATCGGCATCCCCCCGATGCCCTCTCCCAGGTTCTCGACAGAGAGATCTGACCATTCTCGAAATTGCGCTCGGTCCGCCACCGGGACCCCGATCATCTCTGCAATCGCGATCACCGGGAGCGGATGGGAGAGGGCGTCGACAATGTCGACACTCCGCTTCTCGAGTGCCTCGTCCAGCAGTTCTCGGGCGACTTCACGGAGCCGCGGCTCGAGCGCTCGGATCATGCGCGGCGTGAACGCCTGGTTCACCAGATTCCGGAGCCGCGTGTGCCGCGGCTGATCCTGCCCGAGCATACTCGCATCCTCGGCCTCGGGGAACCAGACTTCCTTTGCGTTCGGAGGTGGCGGAAACCGAGAAGACCAGTTCGCAGCATCACGCAGGACGCCTTCGACATCGGCATAACGAAATGCCGAAAGCAGAGGCAGACCTTGGTGCCGGAATACCGGTTGCTCGGCCCTGCCCCGCGCGTATACGGCGAAGGGATCGCGGACGAACTCGGGATCGAACGGATTCAGCGAGAAAGGAGCGTCCACCGGCCCGGTCTCAGTTGACGACGCGGCGAATCGAGTACTGGCCGTCTCTAAACGACTCGAAACAGGCGTTCTCGAGTGGGTTCACGATCGGGTCGCCCGTCTCGTCGGGCTCGAGATGGCGCTCGGCCACGTAGGTCATGCCATCTGTCCCGTCGACCAGGACATGGTACCAGGGCTGGTCCCGGGGAGGACGACTCCGGGCGACCTGCTCGTACCACTCGTCGCTGAGTTGAAAGCTCGGATCGACATCCACGACCGCGCCCCGGTAGTCGAACTTCAGATGATGGACCAACTGTCCGGGTCGAAATCTCGCAAGCCGCTGTTCCATCTCTAGATGATCGCACATTCCCCTGAGTCCGGCCTGTATGCTCGAACGCAATGACCGTTCCCTCCGACATCCCCACTTCTACCTACCGGCATCGAGTTCGATTCTACGAGACGGACGCGATGGGCATCGTTCACCACGCCAATTTTCTGCTCTTCATGGAGAACGCGCGGATCGCCTTCCTGGACGAACACGACATTCCTTACCTCGAGTACGTCGAACGCGGCCTGCATTTCGCCGTGACGAAGAGCCAACTCGAGTACCGTCTACCCGCGCACTTCGACGATCAGATCGAGGTCTCTGCCTGGCTTGCATTGATCCGTGGCGCCTCGCTGCGAATCGAGTACGAGATGCGGCGCGGCCCGGACCTTCTCGTTACCGGCGCGACCGAACACGCGATGGTCGACGCCGGCGGACATCCGGTTCGGATCCCGAAGGAGCGCAGGGACAACCTCAGGAAGTTGGCGGCTCGACCGATCCCCACGCGGACTTGAGCCGCTCTCCGAGTGCGACCGGGCACCAGACCCCCAACCCTCTGCTAAGATCGGCCGGCTCACGTTTTGGGCGGAGGAGAATGACCGTGGCAGGAGCACGCGTAGAGGTTGATGCCCCGCTGGTCGTCCGAGACCAGATCGAGGCTCGCGCCGCACACCCCGATGTTCAGGATCGCCCGTTGGCCCACGAGGGCGACCGCAACTGGAGCTACCGGGAGTTCCGGGACGAATCAGTCCGCTACGCTCACCTGATTCTGAACCGACTCGGCCGCATAGATGACGGCCGTCCCGCCCACGTCGCGATGATGCTCGAGAATCACCTCGAACTACTGGGCCTCTACGGCGGAAGCGCGTTTGCCGAAGCGACGCTGTTCGGCGTCAACACCGGACTTCGGGGTGAAACGCTCAGCGGTGTGGTGAATCAGTCCGACGCGCGGCTACTTGTCGTCGACGAGAAATTCCTGCCCGAAATCGAACGGGTCCAGTCGGAGTTCAAGAGCATCCCGGCCGAGAACATCCTGGTGCTCCCGACGCAGGGCGGAGAGATCCCCTCAGGACGAAACTTGCTCGAGTGTCTCGACTCCGAGATCGGCCCTTTCGGGCATTCGCTCGCGGCGCCGGACCGCAACCCGAAACCGGAAAGCAACCTGATGGTGATCTATACCTCCGGCACTACCGGGCTTCCGAAAGGCATCAACAACAACCACATGAAACTGATGATGGTCGGAATCGGGGTCTCGAACACCCTGGAACTCGGGATGGAAGACGTCGGCTACGCCAGCATGCCGCTGTTCCACTCGAACTCGATGTTTGTCGGCTTCATGCCCGCGTTTTTTGTCGGAGCCTCGATCGCGATCCGCGAGTGGTTCAGCGCCAGCAAGTTTCTGGGCGACGTGCTCCGCCACGGCGTCACGAACTGGAACTACGTCGGAGAACCCGTCCACTACGTGCTACAGGCAATCTCCAAGCAATACCAGGGCGACGCGGAGCGGATTCGGGCCGAGGTCACAGAAAATCCCCGAAACCGCATGCGAATCGCGATTGGGAACGGGGCCGCACCGCCCGACATCGATCGCTTCATCGAGTGGATGGGACTCGATGACATGTACGAACTCTACGGCTCAACCGAGGCCGCGATCAGCACCTTTCGAAACAAGAGCACGCCGCGAGGCAGCGTTGGCGAGATCACCGACCCCCAGGTCAAGATCGTGGGCGAAGGCGGTGAGGAATGCCCACCCGTCGAACTGGATCCGGACGGTAAGATGAGTAACTACGAAGACGCCGTCGGTGAGATCTGCAGAGTCGCGCCCGAGACCGGGCTGTTTCAGGGCTACTACGCGAATAGCCAGGCGAATTCCCAGAAGTACCGCGACGGCGTCTACCACTCGGGCGACCTGGGACACGTACTGGTGCAGGACGAGAAGCGCTACCTCTACTTCGACGGCCGCACCGATGACTGGATTCGCAAAGACGGCGAGAATTTCTCGGCGCACCAGGTGGCACGGCTGATCTCCGAACATCCCGACATCCCACTCGCCGCCGCCTACGGCGTGCCCTGCGCGGTCTCCGACGAACTGGTGATGGTCGCGGTCAAACTGCGCGACGGCGCCAGCTTCGACTCACAGCAGTTCTTCGACTTCGTGGAAGCCCAGGTGAGTTCCGGCAGCATGGATCGCAAGTGGTTCCCGGACTTCGTGCGGATCGTGGACGACTTCGAGTACACACAGACCGAGAAAGTCCTGGTACGCAGCCTCAAGTCCGTTCACTACGATCGACGGCGCTTGCCCGATGCCGATCTCTGGTGGCGGCGACGCGGTGACCGCAGCTTTCACGCGTTCTCGGCCGAGGATTACGAGACCCTTCGGGGCGAGTTCGAGAGTGCCGAGCGCGTGGAGTTACTCGACCGCTAGCCGACGGTCCGAAATCTTCACGGCGCGCCCGAGCCGGCCGCGGGACGCGGCTCGCTCGGGAGCCAGACCCCGACTCGATCATCGAACACTGCCCCGATGTAGATGCGGTCTCCCAACGGCGTCGCCGAGGCGGCGGCCCCGATCACTTCTCCCGAGTGGTGGAACAGTTCCCGAGCATCGAGTGTGCTTGGGTCGATCTCGAAGAGCGACCATCCCGTCTCACAGGGAAGTCCACCCAGCGCACAGGAAACGAAGGCGACCCCATCCGTGTGGACGACCGCCAGCAGCTTTCCGTCCAGGCTCCAGGAGAGATTGTCCGGGTTTCCGCCGGTCTCGATCCGCTCCGGCGAAGCGTCGGGAGCGAGACCGCCCCGGGGTATCCGCGAGACCCACCCGGCCCCGGTCTCCGCATAGAAGAGAAAGCCGTCCGGCGAGGACGCTACTCCGTTCGGCGTTCGAGCCGCACTCCCCTCCAGGTGGCGCCAGCCGGAAGCACGCGACCAACTCATCAGGTCCCCGGTCGCCGCGCCGAGTTCGGAGCGCAGAGAATGGTAGAGCATGGCGACGCCACCGGCAGCGGGCATGTAGTTCGAGACCACCAGCGCTCCATCGGGTTCGATCACGACGTCGTTGCCGGTCGTAGACTCGGGCAGCGGGACGCATCCGGCCCAGTTAAGGGTGGCATCGTCGTCGCGCCCCTCGAGGTAGAACAGTTCCACCGCCTCCCGCCCGCCATGCCCGACGGCCGCGACGCGCACAACGCCCGCGGGATCGGAGGGCAACGCGTGGATTCCGTGAGGAGCAAAGGTCTCGGGATCCGGGGGTCCGGTGCAGCCTGCCTCGCCCATCCGCGGCAGGCGCTGCGCCGCGCCGAAGCGCGGGCTCGGCCAGAGCTTTCTCGGGGCTGCGACGGGCCGGCCCGCGGCATCGACCGGGAGCACCGCGAGCGACCCCGGTACGGAGCCGTCGACGCTCCGGAGCTGGCTCACCAGCAAGAGCCCCAGTTCCGGGACCGCTTCCACGTCCTCCGGGTTCTGAAAGCCACATACCGACCCCAGTTCTCCGGGCAGCGGGTCGGGCATGCAAGCGCCGCGCGGCGCGTTCGCACAGGCGAGCGCGAGCAGACTCAATCCCAGGAAGCTACCCGCAACGCCAACCCGCACAGGCCCCGGAGCAATCCGGCTCGAGACGGCCCTCGCTCGGCGAGTGCCGCTGCACAACGTTCCCGGCTTTCGGGGCTCAGCCACTGGCCGAGGCGAGTCCGGGCCTGAGCTTGGCGGCAATCGTCTCGACCGCGCGCGCGTACTCGGAGGCATTCCGGTAGGGGAATCCACAGATCAACTGGTCGACGCCGGCCTCCGCGAATCCCTGCGCCCGCTCCCGCGCGCGTTCGGGATCGTCGAGCGGCAGCCCGCTGAAGACCAGGACCCGCGGGCACTCCCGCCCGGCCTCGGCGGCGAGTTCTCGGAGCCGCGCGATTGCGGGAGCGATCTGGGACACCTCGCGCGCCATCGGCATCCAGCCATCGCCGTAACGCAGCGTGCGCCGCAGTGCGTGCGGCGGCGCACCCCCGATCAGGATCGGCGGGCGCGCCGGACGCGGCCGAAACAGAAAACGCTGACCGTTTTCTTCGACCTCGTCGTCTTCGAAGCAGCGGTGCAAGAATTCGAGGGTCTCGTCGGCAATTTCGCCGCGGCGCTTGCGCGAAACCCCGAGCGCACGGAACTCGGGCTCCATCCAGCCGAGCCCCACGCCCAGGCTGAGGCGTTCGCCCGACAGTTCCTGTACGGTCGCAATCGCCTTCGCGGTCGGAAGCTTCGGACGGTAGGGCAGGATCAAGACTCCTGTCCCGAGTCGGATCCGCTGCGTCTGGCCGGCCAGAAAGGCCAGTGTCGCGAGTGGATCGAGGTAGCGCCCGTTGGAACCCTCCGCGTCGTCGGGCGGAATCGCCACGTGGTCGGCCACCCAGAGTTCATCGAGACCCGCGGCCTCCGCGGCCCGAACGCATTCAACGAGCATGCCGGGCTCGGATTGCGGACCCATCACGCGTACCGGAACGCCGAACTTCACGCGCCCGAATCCGAGCGACACCTGCGCGATTCGCCACTGGCGGACTTTGCGAAGTGCCGGAGATCGAAGGTATCGGGCATCACCGCCGGGCCGGGTCCATCCACGCCCGATTATAGTCGATGCTCGCGGACGGCGTGGTAGGCTTCGGCCGACTTTCAGCTCGATGGCAGATCGGATCGGAACAGCGTGACCACAAACCTTCACAAGCTCTCGGACCGCCTCTTCGCGGGAGAAATCTCGACCAGGGAGCCGGAACACCACCCCTTCGCAATGCAAGCGGAACTTGCCGAGGTTTCCGACTCGGTCGCTTTCTACAAGCACTTCGTGAACCTGACGGCGCTCCGCACCGAGGCCGGCCTGGTGCTGATCGATACGGGCCCCTTCCAGCACGGGGTACAGCAGGCGATGTACCAGGGGATCCGTGCCTGGTCCTCCGAGCGAATTCACACGGCGATCTACACGCACGGCCACGTCGACCACGCCTACGGCCTCCCGCCCTACCTGCAGGAGTCCAGCGAGCGCGGCTGGGCCCGCCCCGAGATCATCGCTCACTCCCACGTGCGTGCACGGATGGAGCGTTACATCGAAACCGCGGGCTACAACAGCATCATCAACTCGCGCCAGTTCGGACTCGACCTCTCCTGGCCGACGGATCCGATCTACCCGACAACCTCCTACGACTCCAGGCTCCGGCTGATGGTGGGCGGAACGGAACTTCTGCTGTTCCACGCTCGCGGAGAGACCGATGACCATAGCTGGGTCTTCCTGCCCGGGGAGCGCGTGCTCTGCACCGGAGACCTCTTCATCTGGGCAGTGCCCAATGCCGGGAACCCTCAGAAGGTTCAACGCTACTGCATCGACTGGAGCCGGGCCCTGCGCGAAATGGCCGCGCTCGAACCCGCTGTACTGCTGCCGGGCCATGGACTTCTGATCGAGGGCGAGGCGCGCGTTCGCAACGCTCTGCTCGACACGGCTGACTACCTGGAATCGCTCTACGAGCAGACCCTGGCGCTCATGAACCGTGGCGCCACGGTCGACGAGATCATCCACTCCGTGAGACCACCAGCAGAATTGTCCGAGCGCCCTTACCTGCAGCCGGTCTACGACGAACCGGAGTTCATCGTTCGCAACGTCTATCGCTGCCTCGGGGGCTGGTACGACGGCATTCCGAGCGAACTCAAGCCGGCCAGCCGCGCGGAACAGGCCCGCACCATCTCGGAACTCGCGGGAGGCGCCGGAGCGCTGCTGACCCGCGCGCGACGCGCCGAGGCAGACGGAAACCTGCGCCTGGCCTGTCACCTGGTCGACTGGGCGGCCGAGGCCGAACCCGGGAGTCGCGAGGTATGGGAACTGCGCGCCGGGATCTACGAGCGCCGCACCGCAGCGGAATCTTCGACGATGTCGAGGGGCGTGTTCGGCGACGCGGCGCGCCGGTCCAGGGCCCGGGCCGAAGCCGACTGAGACCGGGAATGCTGCCCGCCCGCTTCTCGCCCACACGGTGCTGAAGCGACCTAATGAGACCGCGTCACCCCGGCGGACCGGCCGGGTCGGCCAGATGATGAAGGGTTTTTGATGACCGAGCGTTCAAGGGCGCAGTCGCTTGAGCCGAGGACTCTGCGCTTCGCGCGCTTTGTGGTCCGGCGGCGCGGTCCGCTGTCGCTCGCGCTCGCCGCCGCGACCCTGTTCTTCCTCTACCCGCTTCTCAACACCCTGCTCACGCAGAGCGGTTCACGGCTGCCCGGTCCGGTGGTACGCATCGACAGCCGGGCGCGCGATCTCTTCCCCGACCACCCCTACATCCACGCCCAGGACAAGTTTGCGGGGCGCTTCGGAAACTCGACCCGGGTCGTGATCGCCCTCGAGGTCAAGGACGGCTCGATCTACACCCCCGAGGCGCTCGCCAAGATCGACCGGATCACCAAGTCGCTCGACGGCTGGGACTACGACGCAAAGGTGGAGGAGCGGCGCGCGCTTCAGGCGAGGCTCGAGGCGGAAGGATTCGGCCTGCTGGATGCGAGGGAGGAGGTGAATCGCGTCTATCCACCCTATCCCGTGAACCACTACCAGGTGCGCTCCCTCACGCACGAGTCGACCCGGGTTCTCGAGGTTTCGCGTGATGCAGGACTCTCCGGCGAGTACCTGATCGAGGATCTGCCCGACAGCCAGGCCGAGGCCGATCTGATCCGAAACACTGTTCGCGAGAAGATCCCTTACGTGATGGGACTGCTCGTGAGCCACGACGAGCGAGCCGCACTGATCAGCGCCTCCTTCGTGACCGATCGCATGCGCAGCCGACAGATCTTCGCGGCTGTCTTCGAACACGTGCAGGGCATCAAGGCACGCGAGGAGGACGAGACCTACCGGATCCACGTTACGGGCCTCCCGATCATGACCGGCTTCATCCTGTATCACGCATGGGAAATCGGGTTCTTCGTACTGCTCGCGGTGGCCACGATCTTTTTGCTGCTCTGGGCCTACTTCCGACGCGCACACGGTGTGTTGATTCCGCTGATCTGCGCGAGCGTCACCGTGATCTGGGGCATCGGTTTCACCGGTTGGGCCGACATCGCGTTCGACCCACTGGTGCTCGTGATTCCGATGATCATCACCGCCCGCGCCGTCTCCCACACGGTGCAGATGGCGGAGCGCTTCTTCGAGGACTACGAGAAGGTTTACCCGCGCTTCGCGGACAAGCAGCAGGCCAAGCGAGAGGCGGCCGCAACCGCGATGGCAGAACTCATCGTTCCGGGCACCCTCGGGATCATCACCGACGTCGCCGGGCTGCTGGTGATTCTGGTGACGACCATCCCGCAGATGAGAAATCTCGGGATCTTCGGCGCATTCTGGGTCGCGGCAATCGTGGCCACGGTAGAGTTGCTGCATCCGATCCTGATCTGCTATCTCCCGGCCCCGCGCGAACCCCAGCACCGGGTCCCCCGGTTCATGGCCTGGATCACGGATTGGATCGGCCGGATCGCGACGCACGCCCGCGGAAAGTGGATCGTTGCGGGCACGACCGTGGTCCTGTTCATGGCTTCCTTCTACGTCGCGGTGTTTCACTCGACCATCGGCGAAGTACGGCCCGGCTCGCCGCTCTTCTGGCCCGATCATGAGTTCAACACCGCCGCGGCCCGCCTGACCGAGATCTTCGGCGGGGCCGACTCCCTGACCGTCTACGCGGACGGTGACCGCGACAACGCCGCCACCGACGTGGAGCCGATCCAGCAACTGGAACGCCTCGAGCGCGCGCTCCGCCGGGAGACCGAGATGCGCGGCGCAATTTCTCTGGTCCCCCTGATCAGGACCGCTTCGCGCCAGTTTGCGTTCGGCGACCCAAAGGCCGAGGTGGTGCCCGAATCTACGGGACGCGTGCGCGGGGTCATCTTCCGTCTCCGGCAGAGCGGACCGCCCGGAACCATGGACAGCTTCATCACGAACGACGGACGCGCGACGACGCTCACCGCATTTTATCCGGATCACAAGGGCGAGACGATCGCCAACGCGATCGAGGTGGCTGAGCACTTCATCGCCCAAAACCCGCTTGGGACTCGCTCCATCCGGCTCGATGTGAACCACTCCGATCCGGGCAGCCCGGTATGGGACGCGGAGCGACTCAAGGACTTCGCCTACTACATGGTCGGCCCGTTGCTGCCGGCCAGGGACCACACGCTGAGCGTTCGCCTCAAGGAGGACGGGGCCTGGGAACGCGCAGAGGTACACCGGGTCGATGTCGACGGCCTGCCCGAGTGGATCGAGGAGTTCCGCCAGGCCGCGTTCCAGAGTTACCAGGGGGAGCGCGAGCGCCTGCGGCCCGGGCGGCGCCCGCTCTGGCCCGACGAACTGGAGCGCTGGGAGGCGGACGACGTCGATCAGTGGTGGGACCATCCCGGGTACAGGATCCGGGCCGTCGCGGTGCGGACCGAACACCTGATCGTGCAGGACCTGAAAGACAAGCGCCCACTTCCGAACTACCAGCCGACCCAGTCCTGGACGCGCGGCGTACAGCTGGTGATGGCTGGAGGGCTGATGGGCATGATGGCAGCGGTGAACGAGGAGGTGGAACGCGGGCATCTCGCAAACATCTCGCTGATCTTCCTGGTGATCTTCGTGCTGCACTCGCTCACCTACCGCTCGCTGACGAGCGGCGGGATCATCCTGCTGCAGATCATGACCGCGACGCTGCTGTCCCTGGCCTACATGGCCCTCAAGGGGATCGGGCTCAACATCAATACCCTGCCCGTGCAGGCGGTCGGAGTCGGAATCGGTGTCGACTACGCGATCTACATCGTCGACCGAATTCGCCAGGAGGTGGCACGGAACGGGGGCGATATCGATGCGGGAATCCGAACCGCGATCCGTACCACGGGGCTGGCCGTCACCTTCACGGCCACGACCGTGGTGGGCGGCATCTTCTTCTGGATCTTCTCGAACCTTCGCTTCCAGGCGGAAATGGCGCAGTTACTCACGGTCTTGATGGTGATCAACATGCTTGGGGCCGTGACGGTGGTCCCGGCCTTCTACTCGATCCTGCGACCCCGGGCCGCGACGCGGTTGCTGGCCCGGACCGCGCCCCCCTCATCCCCTGCCCCGCACCCGGTCTAGCCACCGGGCCGGGCCGGCTTCGGGGCCCGGCTTCAGTCCTGGCCCCGGGGCGGGCGGCGCAGCGCCTTGGCTGCTGCGCGCTGACGCTTCTCACGCAAGCGCTTCTCGCGGGACGTGCGAGTTGGCCGGGTCGGACGCCGCGGACGCGGTGCCTCGGCCACCTCCGCGAGCATGCCCCGCAGCCGTTCGAGACAGTCCGCCACGTTGCGCCCCTGGTCTCGAAAGCGCTGACTCGACAGGATCAATTCGCCATCGGCGCTGATCCGGCGGTGGTAGCGCTGCAGAAAGCGCTCGCGGACCCCCGCCGGCAGGCTCGAGTTGGTGGCGACCCGCCAGCGGAGCGTCGCCCGGGTGCTCACCTTGGCGACGTTCTGTCCTCCCGGGCCGGAACTGCGGGAGAAGCGGAAGCGGAACTCGCGAAGCGGAACCTGGAGCCGTGCATTCACGGACAGCATGCGGGTTATGATAGGAACACGGGGCAGGTTCGTCGGCCCCCACCTGAACGTCTGCCCTTTCTACCCAGCTAACGCAGCTAACCCAGCTAACCCAGAAGAGGGAGTTTCGAAAAATCGATGGAACCGATCCGCTACGAGGCGCCGCACGAACTGAGCGCGGCCATCAAACTCCTCGACTCGGTCGAGGGTGCGTACGTCCTCGCGGGAGGCACGGACCTGCTGATCCAGCTTCGGTCGGGGGTGATCCGGCCGACCCTGCTCGTCGACCTGAAGCGGATCCCGGAACTCACGGCTGTTTCGCTCGAAGCGGAAGGGCTCTCGCTCGGGGCCGCCGTAGCCTGTGCCGAGCTTCGCGAACACAAACAGGTCGAGCACCTGTTTCCGGGCGTCTACGAATCCGCGGAACTGATCGGTTCCGAACAAATCCAGGGGCGGGCCAGCCTGGGCGGCAATCTCTGCAACGCATCACCGGCCGCCGATACCGTGCCCGCGTTGCTCGCCACTGGCGCACGCTGCGTCATCGCGGGCCCCGCCGGATCTCGCACGCTACCGTGCGAAAAATTCGTGACCGCCCCGGGCGAGACCGCCCTGGCCCGCGGCGAACTGTTGGTGTCGATTCAGATCCCGAGACCGGCTCCGGGTACGGCCGATTGCTATCTCCGCATGATTCCGCGAACCGAAATGGACATCGCCGTGGTCGGGGCCGCCGTGTCCGTGACCCTGGATGCTTCCGGCAACTGCACCAATGCACGCGTCGCACAGGGAGCCGTCGGACCGACTGCGCGTCTGGTCCCGGCCGCTGCGGCGGCGCTCGTCGGCGGCATCCCGGAGGCGGACCGACTCGAGGCCGCGGCGCATGCCGCAAGCGCCGCCACCCGGCCCATCGACGACAAGCGCGGCACCGTGCGCTATCGAAGGAAAGTCACGGGCGTCCTGACTCGCAGAGCGGCCGAAATCGCGATCGAGCGCGCCCGGCAAAGGAACGGCTAGATGGAACCCAAAACGCACGTGCGAACGCACATCAATGGAGAGCCCGTGGAATTCCTGAGCGCACCGCATCGGTCGCTGCTCGAGGTCCTCAGAGACGACCTCATGCTAACGGGCACCAAGGAAGGCTGTACCAGCGGAGACTGCGGCGCGTGCTCGGTGACGCTGGATGGCCGGCTGGTCTGCGCCTGTCTGGTGCTCGCCGTCGAGGTCGAGGGCCGCAGCGTGGGCACGGTCGAGGGCGTCGCGCAGGGTGAGACACTGCACCCCGTCCAGCAGAAACTGCTGGAGCACGCCGCCCTCCAGTGTGGCGTCTGCACCCCCGGCATCGTGGTGGCCGCCACCTCTCTGCTGGAACGGAATCCCGATCCGAGCGAACGCGAAGTTCGCTACTGGCTTGCCGGGAATCTCTGCCGCTGCACCGGCTACGACAAGATCGTCCGCGCGGTCCTCGACGCCGGGTCGGAATTGCGCGGTGCTTCAGCAGACGCACTAGAATAGACTGAGGCTCGGAGAGAAGCGCGATGGCGAAAGACCAGAAGAAGTACCGTTCCATCGGAACCCGTCCCATCCGGCACGATGGCGTCGACAAGGTGACGGGGCGCGCGAACTACGGCGCGGACTTCGCGCTGCCCGGAATGCTCTGGGGCCGCGTGCTCCGGAGTCCACACGCCCACGCCCGCATCCTGGAGATCGACGCAGCGAAGGCCCTCCAAATCGAAGGCGTGAAGGCCGTGATCACTTCAGCCGACCTGCCCGTGATCGACGGCGGCGAGGGACCGACGAACTTCTGGGACCTCTCGCGGAACGTCCTGGCCCGCGACAAGGTGCTCTACCACGGCCACGCGGTGGCGGCCGTCGCGGCGACGACACCTGAGATTGCGGCCCGGGCCCTGGAGCAGATCCGGGTCGAATACGACGTACTGCCGCAGGTCCAGGATGTAATGGAGGCGATCTCTCCGGATGCGCCGCTCTTGCACGAAGACATGTTCACCAAGGGCGTGGACCCGAAGCCCGAGCAACCCTCGAACGTGGCCCGCCGCATGGAGATCGCGCGCGGGGACCTGGAGAAGGGATTTGCCCAGGCGAATGTCGTCGTCGAGCGCGAGTTCACGACCCAGCCAGTGCACCAGGGTTACATCGAGCCGCACGCGGTGGTCGCACGCACCGGCGAGGACGGCCAGGTCATGGTCTGGTGCTCGTCGCAGGGCCACTTCATGGTGCGCCAGTATTCGGCGACCCTGCTCGGGCTCGACGCTTCCCAGATCAAGGTGATCCCGGCCGAGATCGGCGGGGGGTTCGGAGGAAAGACCACGGTCTACCTGGAACCCCTGGCGATCCTGCTCTCGCAACGCAGCGGCCGGCCCGTCAAGATCGTGATGTCGCGCGAAGAGGAATTCCGCGCGACCGGTCCGGCCCCTGGAACTCGGATCCGCGCGAAACTCGGCGCGAGAAACGACGGTACGCTGACGGCGTGCGAGGCGCACCTCTACTTCGAGGCCGGCGCGTTCCCCGGTTCGCCCGTGATGGCGGCCTGCATGACCATGCTCGCCCCCTACACCGTCGAGAACCTCAGCCTCGTCGGTTACGACATCTGCGTGAACAAGCCCAAGACCGCCGCCTATCGGGCGCCCGGCGCGCCGATCGGATCATTCGTGATCGAGACCCTGGTCGACGAGGTGGCCGAGATGCTGGGCATCGATCCGCTAGAACTGCGGCTGCTCAACGCCGCGCACGAGGGGAGCCAGGCTCCCTACGGTCCCAAGTTCCGGCGAATCGGTTACCGGGAGACGCTGGAGACCGCGCGGGCTCACCCACAGTACCGGACGCCGCTCGAGCGGAACCAGGGGCGCGGAGTCGCCTCCGGCTTCTGGTTCAACGCCGGCATGCAGTCGAGTGCGGCCGTCAACGTCAACGAGGACGGTACGGTTCAGGTCATCTCCCCGAACCCCGACATCGGCGGTTCGCGGGTCTCCCTGGCACTGATGGCGGCCGAGGAACTGGGTATCGAGGTCGAGCGGGTGCGCCCGGTCGTCGCCGATACCGAAACGATTGGATACAGCGACCTGACGGGTGGCAGCCGCGTCACCTTCGCAACCGGTATGGCGGTCATCGAGGCGGCCCGCAAGGTGATCGAACAACTGCGCGAGCGCGCGGCCAAGGTCTGGGGCATCGACGTCTCCCAGGTCGAGTGGGACGAAGGCCAGGCCCTGCCGGGCCAGGAAGGCGGCGAGCATGATCCACTGAGCCTCGCCGAGATCGCGGCATCGGCAAACCGGACGGGTGGAACCATCTGCGGCAACGCCTCGATCAACGCTCGAGGAGCCGCTCCCGGCTTCGCGACCCACATCTGCGACGTGGAGGTCGATCCCGAGACGGGAAGGGTCGAGATCCTGCGCTACGCCGCGGTCCAGGACGTGGGCAAGGCGATCCATCCGAGCTACGTCGAGGGACAGATGCAGGGCGGAGTCGCGCAAGGGATCGGCTGGGCGCTGAACGAGGAGTACATTTACGACGAGGACGGCGTGCTCGAGAACCCGGGATTTCTCGACTACCGGATCCCGGTCGCGTCCGACCTCCCCATGATCGACACGGTGCTGGTCGAGGTCGCCAACCCGACGCACCCCTACGGGGTACGCGGCGTCGGCGAAGTGCCGATCGTCCCGCCGCTGGCCGCGGTCGCCAACGCAGTCTACGCGGCGACTGGCGTGCGCATGCGCAGCCTTCCGATCTCTCCGCCGCGGCTCGTCGAAGCGCTCGAGAGGAAGTACAGCAGCTAGTGGCCAGGGTTTTCATCCCGGCCTCTCTGCGCAGATTCACCGGCGAGACCGCTGAACTCAGGATCCCGGCCCGGGACCTGCGCGAACTGATCTCAGTTCTGGACGCCCGCTTCCCCGGAATTGGCGAAGCGATCCGCAGCGGGCTGGCGGTGGCGATCGACGGCGAGATCATCCAGGACGGCTTCCTCGAAGAAGTCGGCCCCGAGAGCGAGGTCCACTTCGTGCCGCCGATCAGCGGGGGCTCGGGTCGGACCGAGCCCGCTCCAACTCAGGCGGCGACGCGAACCGGCGGGGCCGCGGGGTTGCCTTCGTAGTCGGTCCAGACCCCGCGCTCGAAATCGTAGAGCTTGCAGCTTCGGGTCGCGCGCAGGTAGTCCGCGAGGCGGAGCTTGCGGGTTCGGACCACCTCGGGGTAGTTCTCGACGATCACGTCGGCGGCGCGAGGGAGCCTGTAGAATGGGATCCGCATGTCCACGTGGTGCGGCACGTGCGCCATGATGTTGTGCATGAAGAAGTTCGTAAAGCGCGAAATCCGAAAGACCGTGGTCCCCTCCATCTGACCCTTGAACTTCGACCAGTCCCGTCTCTTCCACCACTCGATCTCGGGGTCGATGTGGTGGATGTAGACGACCGCTCCAATCAGATAGTTCCAGACGATCCACGGGATCAGCAGAACCTTGACCCAGATCCAGACCGCACCGCCGACGCTTCCATACTTGAACGCACCCACGGTAAGCAGCGCACCCGAGAAGACCAGCAGGAAGGCGCCCACGATGCGCTGATCCCGCCAGATTGCGGCCGCCATCCGCTGCGGCGGGTCGAACCAGATCATCTTCTTCCAGTAGACCTCGACCGCGTAGTAGACACCGGCTCCGAGGGCGGACCACTCGACCCGGTGCAACCAGCGCTTCCAGCGCGGCAGCGCCTCGAATTCCTCGCGGGTCTGCGGGTGCCAGACGAAGTCCATCTCCTGGCGCACGGTATGTCCGTGATGCAAACGATTGTGGCCGAGCACCCAAGCCTCGAATACGTGCAAGGCCGGGAGCATGGCCGCCTGACCGACCAGGTAGTTGAGCCGCTCGCTCTTGAACAGAGCTCCGTGCGCAGCGTCGTGGCCGAGGATGAAGAGCCCGCTGGTCGCGAGCCCCCCGAGCAGCCAGAGCGGCAGCAGCAGGAGCGGGTGGTCGAAGCTCACCAGCGCCCAGACCACGACGGCGTAGACCGCGAAGTCTCGAGCCAGATACGCGAACCCCTTCCAGGTCGGATTCTCGTACAAATCCCGCGGAAGCAGTTTGATGACGGCGCTCAGATTGTGGGCGGACTCAGCACTCACTCCGGGGAGGATTGCCCAGGAGCCGCCCGAGCCCAACCCCCAAGCGTAAAAGTTGTGTCAAGAACGGGCTCGCCGACCGGTGGCCCCCCACTCGGTCGGGCCCGGCGGTGCCGCGTGAAATCGCGAGCTTTCTTCTATGTACCCGAAAAATATAAAGATTCCAGAACTCTCCCAGCGACGGGCGGATCCCCCGACTCACCAGGGGGAAACCACGTGGCACGGGGTTCAGGGGAGCGCCGCGACCTCGGGGTCGTAGTCGAACACCCGCCACTCGGAACGCCCCGGCTCGAGTTCCGTCTCGCTCAAATCGAACCGGGAGAGTTCGAAGTGGATCCCCTCGCGCGCCAGCGGCCGGGTTACACCGCTGAGCTGAATCGAGAGTTCGGGAGTCGGGCCGAAGCGTAGCCACAGGTGACCCGCGATGCGCGCCTCGAAAAATGCGACGAAGTGCACCACCCCACCCTGCGGAAACGGCGATCGGCTCTCGAACACGAGCAGGGGTTCATCACGCCCCTCCGCTTCTACGCGCAGTCGGGGAACCGGGAGATCGTCAGAAGCCACTCGATAAGGTCCGTTCTGCTCCAGCCGGGCCACCTCGA
>JAYZEO010000118.1:0-18832 GCA_036337215.1 Myxococcota bacterium
AGCGTCGGCCCCGGAAAGAACCTGCACCGCAACGTGATCTTTCGCAACGAGAAGGTCCCGCACCTACCCGTGAACTGGATCGATACCCCGAGCGCCTTCGACCTGTGGCAAAGCCTGCAGGCGAAGTGTCTGGACGGCCTGCCGGGCTGTGACGTACTGACGATTCCGCACAACTCGAACCTGAGCGGCGGGCTGATATTCGAAACCGCAAGGATCTCGGACGCAGAGGTGCCGGGCCCGATCGATACCGAAGAGGCCCGGCTTCGGAGCCGCTGGGAACCCCTGGTCGAGATCATGCAGCACAAGGGCTCGTCCGAGTGCGACCTGCGCGCGGGCTGGAGCAACGACGAGAGTTGCGGGTTCGAGAAGTTGCCCTACGACAGTTTCGGCGGAAAGAATCCGATCCTCGCAGATCCCGAACTCCCCAACGAGTCCAACTTCGTGCGCTACGCACTGAAACAGGGACTGCTACAGCAGCGAGATCTCGGCGCGAACGCATTCCGTTACGGAGTCATCGCCAGTACCGACACCCACATTGCAGCGCCGGGCCTGACCAAGGAGAAGGACCACCCCGGCCACGGGGGAGCCGGGATGGCGGCCAACGAGATCGCCATCCAGGGCCTTCCCGATGACATCGAACTGGGACCTGGTGGCCTGGCGGTGCTCTGGGCAGAAGAAAACACACGAGACGCACTGTTCGCGGCCATGCAGAGGCACGAGACCTACGGCACCAGCGGCACCCGCCCGATCGTGCGTTTCTTCGGAGGCTGGAACTATCCCGAGAACCTGTGTGAGGATCCCGCCTTCGTCGAAAAGGGGTATGCGAGCGGCGTACCGATGGGCGGCGAACTCGGGCCGGCCGACCCTGCAAACGCGACGCGAGCGCCGCGCTTCGCGGTCTGGGCGATGCAGGATCCGGGTACGACGGCCGACGCCGGCGCTCCACTGCAACGGATTCAGCTCATCAAGGGCTGGATCGAAGGCGACCAGACCCGGGAGCGCGTGATCGACGTCGCGGGCGGCGAGAACGATGCCGGGGTCGACCCGAGGACCTGTGAACGTCGCGGGGCCGGGGCTTCGAGCCTGTGCAGCGTGTGGGTCGACCCGGACTTCGATCCCGAGGTCCCGAGCTTCTATTACGCGCGCGTGCTCGAGAACCCGTCCTGTCGCTGGAGCCAGTACGCGTGCAATGCCGCCGGGGTGAACTGCCAGGAGCCGGAGTCGGTCCCGGAGCCGCTCGCGGTCTGCTGCTCGGCCGAGTACCCGGCGACCATCCAGGAGCGCGCCTGGACTTCGCCGATCTGGTACACGCCCTGAGCGAGGCGCCCGAGCCGGCAGCGGCTCGGAGCGGCGTCAGCCAATCTCGGTCTCGTGCTCGGAGACGGCGAGCACCAGCAGTTGAGCGCCGCCCGCGAGGAGCGGACGCGCAAATTCCCTGGCCCATCGATCCGCCTGATCCGAGTGCCTGGACTCCGAACCCGATCCCTCGAATCCGAAGCAGGTGACGCAGTCGAACGCGGCTTCCTGCCCCGCGAAACTCAGCCCACGGTTCTGGATGCAGTCGCCGGGCGCACCCAGGCCTTTGAGCCGGGCCACCAGGTGACGCTCGTAGTCGGCCAGGAATTCGCCGAGCGTCATGTCGTCCGGGCGCTTGGCAAGCACCAGTCGGTCCATTCGCCCCCGGGAAGCGGAACGTCTGAGCACGCGTTCCTGGACGCCGAAGGAGCGGTTCGCCTCCTTCCGCATGAAGGTCAGTTCGTCCGCCCGCACCGCCGCGCCCTCGGGCCCATCGAGGCGGCTGAGCAGGGCATTGAGGGCGGTGCCGTCACGCCACCAGAAGGAAGTTACGCAGTCGAAGAAGGGTGTCCCCTCGAGTTCGCGTCGCACATGGTGGCGCAGGTAGCGCTCGAGACCGTCGAGGATCGGCAGAGCCAACGGGGAGTGGACCGACTCGTAGTGATCGCGAAACGCATCTCGCTCGATGTCCTCGCGCCTCGCGATGAATGCAAGCGTCTTCACCACAAAATCGCTCCTTGACGAATGGCCCCTGCCCCGCCCTATGCTCTTCCCGCCCTGGGCCACCATAGCAGCAGGCCGCCACGTGATGGACCTCTGCCTGGACCATTTTCGAGGGTCGACTCCGGGCGCACTGGGGGATACGCAACTCACCGGGGACCAGGATCGGAATGCCGCAGTCGAAGCTTCGAAAATTCGCGCTCGCGATCGATCTCGGAACCGGCGGACCGAAGGTTGCCCTGGTGGCGGACGACGGAGCGATTGCGGCTCGCGCTGCGCGCGCCGTGGAAACGCAACACCTTCCGCCCGATGGCGCGGAGCAGGACCCTGAAGAAATCTGGCGCAGCATCCTGGGCGCGATCCGCGAGGTGCTGGCCGAAGCGGCAGCGCCCAAGGAGGCGATCTGCGGAATCATGTGCTCGGCCCAGTTCTTTTCGATCGTCCCCATCGACAGCGAGGGACGGCCGCTCACGAAGTTGCTCATGTGGCTCGACCGGCGGGGCGCACCCTTCAGCCGAGCCCTCTTCGAGCGAGAGCCCGACGCCCTGTTCCGGTTCATCGAGATCCACGGTGGGATCCCCTTCGGGAGCGATTCGCTCTCGCACATGCTGCATGTGAAGGAACTGCATCCTGAAATCTACGAACGCACGCACGCCTTTCTCGAACCCGTCGACTTCGTGACGCAGCGGCTGACCGGCGTCACCTCGGGCAACGTGTGCACAGTGTTCCCGATGCTGCTCACAGACAACCGCCGCCCCGAGGAAACCAGCTATTCGAAAGACCTACTCGAACTCACCGGTATCGACGAACACAGGCTGCCACCCCTGGTCCCGGTCGACGCCCAAGTGGGTACGCTTCGTCCAGAGTTGGCGCAGGAACTAGATCTCTCGGCCGACATCCCGGTGTTCTCGGGCATGAACGACACCCAGGCGGTCACGATCGGGGCCGGGGCCCATCGTGCGGGCTTCGGGGGCCTCAACATCGGTACCACGATGCAGATTCTGGCGAGCGCGCCCGAGAAACACACCGACCCTGAAAACCAGATCGTCAGCATGCCGAGCCCGCTCGCCGGCAGTTACATGGCGATGGCCGAGATCGGGCTCGGGGGCCGGACCCTCGAGCACTTCTTGCGAGCGGTGGTTCACGCGCGAGATCCGCTGGGCGATCACCGGGTGAGTGATCCCTTCGCCGGCCTGGATGCGGCGGTCTCCGCTGAGCCGGCCGGGAGCGGAAAGTTGCTCTACCTGCCCTTCCTCACCGGTGGTGGGGGCCCGTCCGGCAGCGGCCTGATGCGGGGCGCCTTCCTCAACCTCTCTCTCGAAACCACACGGACCCGAATGCTCCGAGCCGTCCTCGAGGGCGTGGCCCTGCACCAGCGCTGGGCCCGGCCCGCGGTAGAGCGCTTCTCGGGCCAGCCGTTCACGGAAATCACCGTTTCGGGCGGGGGAGCACGCTCCGACGCATGGGTTCAGATCCTGGCTGACGTCCACGACCGGCCCATGCAACAACTCGACGACGCTCGCCACGCCAATACCCGCGGCAACGCCTTCCTGACCTTCCAGCGCCTGGGCCTCACAGGACCCGACCAGATCGACCGCTTCCGTCCGATTCGCCGAAGCTACGAGCCACGGAGCGAACACCGCCAACTCTACGATGAGCTGTTCGAACAGTTCGTCGCAGCCTACGATCGCGTGCAGCCCATTTCCGAAGCTCTGAACCGCTAGCCGGTCTCGAGGAGAGGACCTTTCAAATGCCCAAGAAGTCGCCCCACCACCGCTACGCTGATCGCTACCCGGTACTCCGTAAGATGCCGGACGCGGGCCGGCCGCGAGCCGAAGTCCTGGACGAACTCAAAGACATGGCGACGGAAGAGGATGCCTTCTGGCAGACCGGCCGGTGCTCGGGAACCATGTACTGCGGCGACATGCCCCACTACGGCTACCTCAAGGAAGCCTTCGGCCTCTACGGGCACGTCAATGCGCTGCAGCGTGACATGTGTCCGAGCCAGACCCGTTTCGAGGGCGAGATCATCGCCATGACCCTCGACATGCTGAACGCAGACGCCGCGCGTCCCGACGCGCAACCCTGCGGCTCGGTGACTTCGGGCGGGACCGAGAGCATCCTGAGCGCGGTCCTCGCCTACCGTGAATACGGGAGAAACGAGAGGGGAATCACGGACCCGCAGATGATCCTGCCCGAAACCGCGCACGTCGCGTTCGAAAAGGGCGGTCACCTGTTCGGACTCGAAGTGATCCAGGCGCCCGTCGATCCGAAGACCACGCTGGTCGACGTCGACTTCGTTCGAGATCACATCTCTCCGCGCACGGTCGCGCTGGTCGGCTCCGCGTGCAACTACGGTTACGGGACCATCGACTCGATCACCGAGTTGTCCGATCTCGCGCTCGAACACGGGGTCGGTCTTCACGTAGACGCCTGTCTCGGCGGCTTCATCCTGCCCTGGGGCGAAGCGCTCGGGTACGAGATTCCGCGCTTCGACTTCCGCCTTCCGGGCGTCACCACGATCTCGGCCGACTCACACAAGTACGGCTACGCACCCAAGGGAAGCTCGGTCCTGGCCTTTCGCGATCGCGCCCTCAGGGAGCAACTGTACTTCATGAGGCAGGAGTGGTCCGGGGGCAAATACATCTCGCCCGGGATCGCCGGCAGTCGCTCGGGCGGAATTTTGGCCGCAACCTGGGCTGCGATGGTGAGCCTCGGCCGCGACGGCTACCTACGCTACGCGAAGAAGATTTTTGAGACCTCCTTCGCGATGCAGGACCTCGTCAGGAGCCACCCAGCGCTGCGGATCATGGGAGACCCGACCTTCTGCTTCTCATTTCTCTCCGACGAGTTCGATATCTACCACCTGAACGATTTCATGCGGCAGCGCGGATGGCGATTCAACGGCCAGCAGCATCCGAACGCGCTGCACATGTGCGTGACCCGCCCACAGACGCAACCCGGCGTGGTCGAGGCTTTCGCCGAGGATCTCGATGCCGGAGTCGCCTACGCAGAGAAGCCGGCCTCCGAGACCCCTCGGACCGGCGGCATGTACGGAGGCCAGCCCAAGGGCGTCCCGGAGGTGCAGCAGGCCGTGCGCACGATCATGGTCAACATGCTCGACGCCTGCCAGGACGTACCGCCCGAGTAGCGCGAGGACGCGATGCCACGCAAGAAGCTCTACCAGCCCGGTAGCACCAGTCCCTTTCGGCTGAGCCGCAGCAAGGTCGAACTCTTCCTCTCTTGTCCCCGCTGCTTCTACCTCGACCGGCGACTCGGAATTTCTCGGCCCGCCTCCTTTCCGTTCAACCTGAATTCGGCGGTGGACACGCTACTGAAGTCCGAGTTCGACGAGTACCGTAAGGCCCGCGAGCCCCACCCCTACATGACCGAAGCCGGCCTCGACGCAATCCCGTTCGCACACGAAGACCTCGATCGCTGGCGCGCGAACTTCACGGGCGTCTCCACACCGGACGAAGCCACCGGGTTCGAGTTGTTCGGCGCCGTCGATGACGTCTGGCTCGACCGAGGCACGCAGGACCTGATCGTCGTCGACTACAAAGCGACCTCGAAGGCCGGGGAGGTCGGGATCGAGGCTCCCTGGCAGATCAGCTACAAGCGTCAGCTCGAGTTCTACCAGTGGCTGTTTCGCCGGAACGGATTTTCGGTCTCACCCATCGGTTACTTCGTCTACTGCAATGGCGACCGCGCGCGCACCCGTTTCGATGAGAGACTCGAGTTCAGGGTACGCCTAATTCCCTATACCGGAGACGACGCCTGGGTCGAGCCCACGCTCGGCAAGATCCGGGCAACCCTGGACGCGGAGACTGCGCCGGCGGCGGCCCGCGATTGCGCGCACTGCCAGTTTTCGGCTGCAGCCGGTGACGTAGATTGACCCTCTAGCAACCCACCTTCGGGCCCGGGACCTTCAATGCTCCCTCAGGGCAGCGCGCACTTTCGCTTCCTGTCGATCCTGCACGCTCGGGGTTCAACCTCTTGTGCGCGGCACAGGCGGATCGGCCATAATGGGCCGCCTTAAATCCGATCCTTCCGAAAACCCACGGAAAGCACTCAATCAAGATGGACGAAACACTCACAGCCCCGCTGCCCATGGCCATCGTGGGGGTCAGCACGGTTTTTTTTGCGCTCCTGGCGATCATCACGGTGGTGAGCATCAACGGCTACCTGATGGAGCGCGGAAAGCGACCTGCCGCGACTGCGGCGGAAGTCACGGCAGGAACCGCCGGGGAAGTTCAGGGGAACGCCGACCTGCGCCCCATTGCAATCGCCGCCTACGCGCTACACCTCCGTCGTAGCGCGCTCGCGATCACCGGGCCCCCGGAGCCGTCGCGCTGGGCGATGGCCGGACGCGTGAGACACGCTTCGTCCTTTCAGAGATAGAGGCGCAGCCGATGGCAACCTACCAGATCAAGTCAGCGGATCGAGAGTTCACAGCCACAGTCGTCGATCGGCCCGGCGGCGGCGCCACCGTCGAGATCGACGGAGAAACCTTCGAGGTCGAGTCCGTCGGGACGACCCAGTTGGTGCTTCCGGTGGCGGAGACCGTCCCAACGGCGACGCCCGCTGCGGTGCCCCCGCCAGCCATCCAGGCCGCGGTAGGAAGCAGCGTGATCGCGGCGCCCATTCCGGGCAAGGTGCTGTCCCTCAAGGTCAAGCAGGGGGACACGGTCACCGCCAACCAGGTGGTGCTCATCCTCGAAGCCATGAAGATGGAGAACAATGTCCACGCACCGACCGCGGGTACCGTGAAGGAGATCTCCGTGGGTGAAGGCTCCGAGGTCAGTACCGGGCAGGCCCTGATGGTAATCGAGTAGCCGCGCGAGCATGGACGAACTCGTCGCTCAATTCTTCGCAACGACCGGGTTTTCCCACTACCTGAACGAGCCGGGCACGCTGCTCAACCTGGGGATGCTGGGGGTCGGCCTGATCCTGATCACGCTCGGCATTCGCAACCGGTTCGAGCCGCTGCTGCTCGTCCCGATCGGCTTCGGAATGGTCATGGGCAACATCCCGGAATCCGGGGCGTCCCCGAGCACCGAGGGAGTCATCCACTTCCTCTATTTCGGGGTCGAACACGAGATCTACCCGGCCCTGATCTTTCTGGGTCTCGGAGCGATGACCGACTTCTCGGCCATGCTCTCGCAGCCGAGGCTGATTCTGCTCGGCGCCGCGGCCCAGGTCGGAATCTTTGCAACCTACGCAGGAGCCCTGTATCTGGACTTCACTCCACAGCAGGCGGGCGCGATCGGAATCATCGGCGGTGCTGACGGCCCCACCACGATCTTCATCACGGCCAGTCTGGCGCCCGAGTTGCTCGCCGCGGTCGCAGTAGCCGCATACAGCTACATGGCACTGGTTCCGATCATCCAGCCGCCCATCGTGCGTGCACTCACGACGAAGCGCGAGCGATTGATCAAGATGAAGCCGCCGCGCGAGGTTTCGCAGCGAGAGCGAATCCTGTTTCCGATCATCGGATTTCTCGCTTGTACACTGTTCGCACCCAAGGCCACGACCCTGCTCGGAATGCTCTTCTTCGGCAACCTGCTTAAGGAATCAGGTGTCACGGACCGCCTTGCGGAAACCGCGAAGACCGCGTTTATCGATTCGGTCACGATCTTGCTCGGAATTTGCGTCGGGGCCGGCGCAACGGCCGACCGCTTTCTCACCGCGCAGTCGCTCAAGATCTTCGGCCTCGGCCTGGTGGCGTTTTGTATTGCAACCGCCTCGGGCGTCATTTTTGCCAAGATCATGAACCTGTTCTCGAAGGAAAAGATCAACCCCATCATCGGAGCTGCGGGCGTTTCGGCGGTACCTATGGCCGCGCGCGTGGCAATGACCACGGCGCAGTCCGAGGACTCGTCGAATTTCGTGCTGATGCACGCAATGGGGCCGAATGTCGCCGGCGTGGTCGGCTCGGCCGTGGCAGCCGGCGTACTGCTGGCGCTGCTCGGGTAGGCAGATGCCACGCGTTGGAGCCAAATTGCGAGCCGACGACCCGGGGGTTTCGTTCGATCCGAATCGGTCGCCCGGCGCTCTGCCTGACCAGTCGCCTGGCGCGAGACAACTCGTCGAATACTCGGTCACGGCTCGGAAGCCCGAACCCGTCAGACCGCGAAACTAGAGGGGAATTTCCATGCGTCAACGATCCAGAACCCTGGCCCTCGCGGCATCCGTCTCCGCCGCGCTCTGCCTCGCAGTCGGCTGCTCAGCACTTCCCAAGCCCAAGCCCCAGTTCTATCCGAACCAGTACTACCAGGACACCAGCGCCGCCCAACACATGAGCGATATCGCCTACTGCGAGGCGCTCGCCGATCAATACATCCAGGCACATCCAGTCAAGCACACGGCGGAAGACACCGCAGGCGGTGCAGTCGGGGGCGCGTTGCTCGGCGTCGTGGGTGGCGCGATCGCGGGGAACGCGGGAGAGGGCGCAGAGATCGGGGCCGGCGTGGGCGCGACCGCGGGACTGCTCAAAGGTGTCTTCGACGCGAGCGAACCCAGCCCAAACTACAAACAATTCGTAAACCGCTGCCTCGACCGAAAGGGCTACGAGGTCTACGGCTGGAGTACCGACTAAAGCGATTCCTCGTTTGGTCCCGGCACGAATTTCGGTGCTCGGACTCCCGCGGTAGGTCCACGGGCGTCCCGCCGTGCCTGTTACCCTGCCCTCACGGAGCATGAGATGACCGAGGTCCTGCTCGAAGGCCTGGCGTTTCCCGAAGGTCCACGCTGGCACCAGGGAAGACTCTGGTTTTCCGACATGCACACTCAGCGGGTCCTCGCGCTCGACCTCGAGGGCAAACTGGAGACGATTTGCGAGGTCCCGGGAGACCCCTCGGGCCTGGGTTGGCTTCCCGACGGACGACTGCTGGTGGTCTCGATGCGCGACCGCCGTCTGCTGCGACTCGGCGCGAGCGGCCTCGAGCAGGTCGCCGACCTCGGGACGCTCGCCTCGTGCCACTGCAACGACATGGTGGTCGACCATCACGGGAACGCCTACATCGGAAACTTCGGGTACGACCTACACGACCCGAACTCCGAGCCTCGCGCAGCGGAATTGATACGGGTCTCACCCAATGGGCAGGCGCGCATCGAAGCCCACGACCTCGCCTTCCCGAACGGAACGGTGATTACCCCGGACGGACGCACCCTGATCGTGGCCGAATCGATGGGATCTCGTCTGACGGCCTTCGACGTGGCCGGGGATGGAACGCTCGACCACCGCCGCGACTGGGCCGTGCTCGAGGGTGTCGTGCCCGACGGCATCTGCCTCGATGCCGAAGGCGCGATCTGGGTCGCGTCCCCGGTGAGCGCCACGGTGTTCCGAGTCCACCAGGGAGGCGAGGTGAGCCAGCGCATCGCGGTCTCTACCCAGCCCTTCGCGTGCATGCTGGGAGGCCCCGATCGGCGCACGCTCTTCATTGCCACCGCCGCGAGTTCGCAGCCGGCGGAGTGCCGCGCGACGCGCACAGGCCGCATCGAGTGCACTCGTGTGGAGGTGCCGGGAGCCGGGCTTCCTTGATGCGGAGCGCGGCCTGGATGGTTTGCACGAGAGGTCATGGGGTCCAGAAGGGACCGGGGATGGTGAGGCTCGACCGGACGCCTGGCGCGGTCCAGGAGGAGAGCGGCCGGGCAAGCTTCAACCCGACGCGGACCATCATCGAGATGGACCCGCCCGGACATCGCCCGTTACGCAGGCTCGCGAATCCGCACTTCACACCGCGAAAGCCCGCACGTCTCGATGCGCTGTCCGGGAGGAGCGCGCGGGCCTCTGTCTCGCTCCGCGGAGGCTTCAGTTGCGCCTTCAGACCATCCTGATTTCGGTACTCCTGGCAGCATGCCGGTCGGGCGGGCTCGAGTCCGCGAGTCCCGAACCCGTCGCAAAAATCGCGAACCCTGCCTCCGTATACTGCGGCCAGAGTGGGGGCGAACTTCGAATCGAGAAGATCGGCAACGGGAGTGAGGTGGGAATCTGTTGGTTCGAGGACGGACGTCGTTGTGAGGAGTGGGCGCTGTTCCGTGGGGTCTGCCCGGTCGGGGGTCGTCGCGTGACCGGCTACCCGACTCCCGGGGCCCGCTACTGCGCGATCCGGGGCGGGCACTACGAGATCACCCGGAGCGAAACATCCAACACGCCCGAGCTGGGACTGTGTACCCTCCCGGACGGTTCCCGTTGCAATACAGAGAGCCTGTGGATGGGAGGCTGCGGCTAGCATGACGACACCAGACACGATTCTGCTCGGAGGTCCGGTCGTCACGCTGAACCCGGACCGGCCCAGAGCGGAAGCGGTTGCCGTATCCGGAGAACGCATCCTGGCCGTCGGTGAGCGCGCCGAGATTCTGGAACTGCGCAGCGCGAACACCGAGGTCGTCGATCTCGAGGGCGACTGTCTGCTTCCCGGCCTGATCGAGCCGCACACCCATCCTGATCTCTGCGCGCAGTGCTATTCCTGGATCGACGTCAGCGGCTTCACCCACAAGCGCGTCGAAAGCGTCGAAGCGGAACTGCGAGCCGCCGTAGCGCGCGCCGCGCCCGGCGAGTGGCTGTATGCGTTCGGGCTCGACCCCATGCTGACCGAGGAACTCGGCGTCTGGGGGCGCGAGCGTCTCGACGAGATCGCGCCGCGGAATCCGATCGCGGTGATGCTCCAGAGCATGCACACGCTCTTCGTCAACTCCGCGGCGCTGGCCGCGGCCGGGATCGATGAGACGACGCCCGACCCCGGCGGAGGCGGCCGCTACGACCGCGACAAGACTGGGCGCCTCACGGGTAAGGTCAAAGAGATGGCGGCCGAGGCCGCATTTCTGCGCTTCTTCGACCAGTCCGTCGAGGCGATGCGCAGCCGCATCTGGGACCAGTACCAGCGCTACGCACGAGCGGGTCTCACCACAATCGGAATGCCGGGCCTGTTCGTCCCACCCGCGATGCTGGGCGTGTTCGAAGAACTCGCTAAACGCGACGACCTTCCGGTTCGCATGGTGGCCTACCTGCGCCACGAGCAGGTCGACCACGTCGACTGGCGGCCCGGGGACGGCAACGACCGCTTCCGTGTCCAGGGAGTCAAGCTCTGGTACGACGGCTCGCCTTACAGCGGGACCATGCTACTCGACGAGCCCTACCTCGAGTCGCGGCTCTGCTGCTGCACCCTGGGAATCCCCGGAGGTACGACGGGCCACGCCAACTTCAAGCCCGACACACTTCGCGAACTGGTACTGCGCCTGCACCGGGAAGGCTGGCAGGTCCTGACCCACGCACAGGGCGACCGCGGTACCCGTGAAATCCTGGATCTCTACGAGCACGCGCTCCTGGCTCACGAGCGACCCGACCACCGTTGGCGACTCGAACACTGTGCCCTGATCAGCCCGCAGGACCTCGAACGCGCGGCGAGGCTCGGGGTCACACCGAGTTTCCACGTGAACCACGTCTACTACTACGGACCCGAGCTGCGTGACTCGATCATCGGATCCGAGCGGGCCGAGCGGCTGATGCCGGTCGGAACCGCCATCGCCGCCGGGCACCGCGTGAGCCTGCACGCGGATTCCCCGATGTATCCACCGGAGCCGTTTCGCCTGATGCGCACCGCCGTGACACGCAAGACGCGCCTCGGCGAAACGCTCGCAGCCAAAGAGTCGATCACGGTGGACCAGGCACTCCGCGCGATCACCATCGATGCAGCATGGCAACTGTTTGCCGAGGATCGCATCGGGAGTATCGAGGCAGGAAAGCTCGCCGATTTCACGCGCGTCGATCGCGACCCTCACCTCCTAGATCCGGCAGATCTCGACGGCATTCAGGTTTCTGAAACCTGGCTCGGAGGGAGAAGGGTCCGCTAGCGTCCGGAGGTCCCGATCTCGCCGGCTGCGCGCTCGGTTGGCGCTTCAGACTCGCGCACGAAACGCCAGCGCCCCGAAGCCTGCGGCCACGAGCAGCGCGACCGCCGCGACGAACCAGCGATCCGACAGCGCCGGCAACCCTGCCGACGCGGGCTCGATCAATGCGCTGTTCTCCAACACGATCGCGTCTCCGACAGAGTCCAGATAGAACAGAAACGTGTGGGTCTGAGAGGTACGCGGCGGGAGCATCACGATCGAGTTGGGCCCGAGCAGGTGATTGAATGGGACCGGCCCTAACTGGTCTATCGCAGTCTCAGAAAAGCTCCCACTGAGCGGTTCGCCGTTGACGCGCGCGGTGTAGTCGAAGATGTGCGCCTCCCGGATGTGTCCGTCTAAGGTGTTGAGGAGCATGCCGTCGACCGAAGCCCTGAACGGAATCGGGATCGTGATCTGATTGTCGAAGCAGTGCTCGACCTCGAGGGTAATCTGAGAGGTGGGCCCACCCACATTCTCGATCAGCAGATCCGTGAGTAGCGTCTCCGCAAAGCCACTGGTGTCGCTGAACGCCCTGATGACGCCGGTGGCCGTCCACGGACTCGGCGGAGCCAGGGCTCCTCCGAATTCGAAGGCCGCCGTGATCCCACGCGTCCTGCCATCGGTATCCTGGGGAACCTGACCGTCGAAGACCTCGACTTTATCCGTCTGCCCCGTGTCGTGGTAGCTGACGCTGACACTGGACCCAGGTCCGGGCGGGCACGCCGCATGGGCTGAAGCCGTAGCCAGGACCAGCCAGAGGCAACCGGGAGCCAGCAGCCAGCATCTCGAAATCACGATCGCAGATTCGGCTCTCAGCACAACGGACCATCAGCATACGCCAGGCAGCAAGGCGCGGGTCAGGTCTCGGTTGATCCGAGCGTAAAGCGCCGCATCTGGCGCCGCATGAATCCGGGCGCAAGCGCGCGCACTACATAGCCGGCCGCGATGCTGCGCGGATAGGTAAGCTCGCGGCGGCCCCGCGCAAGGGCGCCCAGGATCGCGTCGACGAGCCGCTCGGGCTCGACCATCGAACGGCGGGCGATGGGCGGCATCCGGCGCAGTGCCTCGTCGTCGAAGAAGGGCGTGCGGATCACGCCCGGACAGACCGTGAGCACGTGTACGCCCATTGCCTCGACCTCGAGCGATAGTGCTTCTGCGAGTCCGACCATCGCGAACTTCGAGGCCGCATAGGCGGACTCCTCGGGAGTCGCGAGCTTGCCCGCCACCGAGGCGACAAAGACGATCCAGCCCCGGCCGGACTCGACCATCTGGCCCAACAGAGCCTTGGTGAAATACAGGGTCCCCAGGTAGTTGACGCGCATCACCCGTTCCATGTCGGCCAGATCCCAATCCAGGAACGAACGGTGGTGTCCGTAGCCGGCGTTGTTCACGAGCAGGTCGACGCCGCCCAGACACTCCAGCGCTCGTGCCGAGCAGGCCTCGACCTGCTCGCGTTCCGAGACGTCGCAGGGCAACACGAACGCCTCGCCGCCGGTCTCACGGATCTCGCCGGCGAGGGCCTCCAGTGCATCGGTGCGGCGCGCCACCAGCCCGACCCGCGCTCCCTCGCGGGCGAGTCGCCGTGAAAGTGCCCGACCGATTCCGCTCGAAGCGCCGGTGACGAGCGCCGAGCGACCTGCGTAAGATCTCAACCTGCTCATGCTGCCTCCTCTCGCACCGAGACCGAGTCTAGAGGTAGGCTAGCGGGTGCGGCGATGCGCTGGGACCTCGGCTCGCATCGGCGCGAGCATCGGAGATTGGAGAGACTCTTGCGCGCACTCGTGATCGGAAACAGCATGCCGCGGCTCGCGGCCACAAAGCTCCTGTCGCTGTTCTCGCCGCGAGCCTTCCTGGGTCCGACTTCGCCGCTCCGGCTCTGCGAGATCCCGGATCCCGCCCTGATCGCGGACGATTGGGCGGTCGCGCGCACCCAACTCTGCGGACTCTGCGGAAGCGACTACAAGCAGGTCTTCATGAACGGCTCCTTCGACAACCCCATGACCGCGATGATCTCGTGGCCGCAGGTGCTCGGCCACGAGGTCGTGGGCGTGATCGACGAGGTCGGGTCGAGCGCAACGAGTCGGCGCGTGGGCGAACGCGTCGTGCTCAATCCCTGGCTCTCCTGTGGGCCGCGAGGGCTTCCGCCCTGCAGTTGGTGCGCCGAGGGCGAGTTCGCACAGTGTCTGAACTTCGCGCGCGGCGCGGCCGCGCCCGGAATCCACACCGGCAATAGCTCCAGCGCGACGGGTGGCTTCGCTCCACGGGTTCCGGCACACGAATCTCAGTGGATTCCGATCCCGGCCGAGATCGGCGATGACGCGGCCGTGCTCGCCGACCCCTTCTCCGTCGCGCTTCACGCCGTTCTCCGGGCGCCGCCGGACCCCGCCGGCACCGCCCTCGTCTACGGCTGCGGAACCCTGGGACTACTCGCGGTCGCGATCCTGCGCAGCCTGCACCCAGAAGTTACGGTCGTCGCGGTCGCGCGCTTCACGCACCAGGCCGAGCTCGCACGCAGCTTCGGTGCACATCACGTAATCCCACACGCCCCCGCCCTGCGGGTCGTCGAAGAACTCGCCCGAGTCACGGGGGCGGAACTTTCGCAACCCTGGAGGGGTCTCCCGATGCTGAACGGCGGGGCCGACGTCGCATACGACACGGTCTCATCGGCCGAGACACTCGAGGTGGGAGTGCGCGTGATGCGGTCGCGCGCAACCATCGTGGCGCTCGGCGTCGAGCCCCCGCGCCGTTTCGAGTGGACACCGCTCTACTTCAAGGAACTTTCGCTGGTGGGATCGAACGGCTTCGGGGTGGAGACCCACGCCGGCGTACGGAAACACGCCATCGAGTGGTACTTCGAGCTGATTCGCACCCATCAACTCGACGTGACCCCAATCATCACGCACCGTTTCGGTCTCGATGACTACCGGGATGCGTTTCTGACGTGTTACGAGCAGGGCAAGCACGGTGCGGTCAAGGTCCTTTTCGAGCATTTCTGAGATGGCACCGAAGCCAGCGGTATTCCGCAACTGGCCGCTCTCGAATGCAGCGAGCATTTCTAAAGGTGCAGCCTCCCTCACTTCGCAAGGGATGACGGCGGACACCTAGCGCCCGTGAGCGGGCTCGTGCCGGGGCGTTCCGTACTCCCTGGAAGGAAGGTGCGCGAGTTCTCGTTCGCAGCGTTGCTGCTCCTATGATTTGGGCACCCTGTGGCTTACGCCTCCGATTCCGCCCGCTCAGGACCCGTTCAGCGAGGGGCTCCGTGTCAAGCGGCCGTGCATACATGAACTCGATTTCATCTTCCGTTCGCTCTGCTGTCATCCGGGTGCCCTAGCTTCGAGATCGAGACCGGGAGCCGCGCCGTCCACGCCCCCGCAACTCGATCGCAACCAACGGCGGCATCAGCAGGAGTCACAAGATGAACGGCACGCAGAGGCAGGTCGCGGAAGATCTGGCCGCATTGCATTCCGCCACAGTGGATTCGATCACGGACTCGACCACGTTGGACTCGGCCAGTCTGGACCGGGATGCCCACGCCAACTTCCGCCGCCTGGAAAAGCACCTGAACCAGAAGGTCCTGGGACAACCCGAGCTGATCGAACGCCTGCTGATCAGCCTGCTCTGCGATGGGCACCTGCTGGTCGAGGGTGCGCCCGGGCTGGCCAAGACCACGGCGATCAAGTCGCTGGCAGAATCGATCGAGGGCGATGACCACCGGATCCAGTTCACACCGGATCTGATGCCGGCCGACCTCACAGGAAGCGACGTGTTCCAGCCCGAATACTCGAACTTCCGCTTCGAACGCGGTCCCATCTTTCACAACCTGGTGCTCGCGGACGAGATCAATCGCGCACCCGCGAAGGTCCAGTCAGCCCTGCTCGAAGCGATGGCCGAAAGGCAGGTCACGGTGGGACAGCGTTCCTACCCGCTGCCCGAGCTCTTCCTGGTGATGGCAACCCAGAATCCCATCGAACAGGATGGGACCTACCCGCTTCCCGAGGCACAGCTCGACCGCTTCCTGATGTATGTGAAAGTCGGCTACCCGCCCGCTTCCATCGAGCGCCAGGTCCTGGAACTGGCGCGCAACCAGGCGCGCAACAAGCCTGCCCCGCCCTTCAGGGCGATCGAACAGGAAACGATCTTCGAGGCCCGAACGCAGGTCCTCGACATTCACCTCGCCCCCGCACTCGAGGAGTACATCGCCGAGCTCGTGATCGCGACCCGCGATCCCTCGCCATTCGCACCCGAGCTCGCCGAATGGGTCGAGTGGGGTGCGAGCCCGCGGGGCACCATCGCAATCGATCGTTGTGCGCGCGCCCGCGCCTGGCTCGCCGCTCGTTCCTACGTCACACCCGAGGACATCCACGCCGTCGCATTCGACGTGCTTCGCCATCGGGTACTGCTGAGCTACGAGGCCCGCGCGGAGGGGGTCACGAGCGACGCATTTCTCGGTCGCCTGATCGAGGCCGTACCCCTTCCCTGACGGAGATTGCAGTTTTTCCGGCCCCTGGATCCTTGCGAATCCGGATCTATCTGAACCTGACTGGGAGTGAACCGACATGAACGACATCACGAGCCCACCGCGAGCCCCGGTCGCCCCCGATGCGGGCGTGGTCGCGCCGCTCTCGGAACTCGTCGAACTGAGGCACGCCACGCGCAACCTCGGGCTCGCGCCGACCCGAAACGCACGCGCCGCCGTGGCGGGGCCCTACCGCTCGGCCTTCCGGGGACGCGGGATCGAGTTCGACGAGGTTCGGGCCTATCAGCCCGGAGATGACGTTCGCCACATCGACTGGCGCGTCACAGCACGCAGCGGATCCGTCTACAGCAAGGTGTTCCAGGAAGAGCGGGAACGTCCCGTCTGGCTTCTGGTCGATACCGGGCCAAGCATGCACTTCGGGACCCGCCGCTCCTTCAAGTCCGTTGCGGCCGCCCGCGCAGCGGCGCTGGTTGGCTGGTCGGCGCAACAGAAGGGCGATCGGACCGGCGGCCTGGTGCGCTCCGGAGATGGTCTGGAGGCGTGGGTACCGCGTACCGGTGAAGCGGCGCTGTTCCAATTGCTAAGCGCGATCTCGCGCGGCACTGCCGCACCCGATGCAGCAAAGCTGCCCTCGCTGGCCACAGCGCTGGCCCGGCTGTGCCCGCGTACCCGACCCGGTAGCCGGGTCTTTGTCTTCAGCGACTTCTACGACTTTTCGCCCGGAACCGCGAAACACCTGAAAGCGCTCGCGCGCCGTACCGAACTCTGTTGTGTGCTGGTCTACGACCCGCTCGAAGAGCACGCACCTCCACCTGGCGACTACCGCGTCAGCAACGGCGACGGCGTCTTGAGCTTCTCCTCGCGAAGCGCGCGCTGGCGCCGGGATTACGAAGCCGAATTCAAGGGTCGCAGAGATGCACTGCGCACTCTGTGCCGAAGGCACGGGATCGACCTGCTGCCACTTCGCACCGATTCCGACCCCGTCGCGGCGCTCGCTTCCTGTCTCGATCCGAGGCTCGATGCCGGGCGCCGCGGGAATGCCCCCAGGAGGTCCACGAGATGAACCCCACAGCCGATCCGCTCGCGGGTCTCCGCGACATCCATCTTCCTGACGCGATCGCGTTCTGGCCTCCGGCTCCGCTCTGGTGGGCGGCCGCGGGCGCCCTGATCCTGCTGGGCGCGTGCTCGATCCTGGTCGCCCGCCGCCGGCGCGCGAGCCTGCGACGTGCGGCACTCGCCGAACTCGATGCCATCGAACGCTCGTTCCAGGCCACACCCGATCCCGGCGCGCTCGCCAAGCGGCTCTCGGCGCTGCTCCGACGCGTGGCTCTCAGCCACTTCGAGCGAGGCGAGGTCGCGGCCCTCCACGGCAGCGCCTGGTTTGAATTCCTGTCCGAGGCGGGCCGCAACAAGGGATTTCCCCTGGAGTTCGCTTCGAGCCTCGAGCGCAGCGTCTACGCCGGGCCGGACAGAGCGCCTGACCCGCAGCAGGCGAGCGAATGGATCACGGCGACCCGCCGCTGGATCGGAGCTGTGTCGTGATGGATCTGGCGACACCCTGGGCGCTCTTGCTCCTGCCGCTGCCCCTGCTGGCCTGGTGGCTGCTGCCTCCGGCGCGTCTCGAGGGAGGGGCGGCGCTGCGGGTTCCGTTCTACGCTTCACTGCGCGAACTCGCTCACGGAAGCAATCCCGCGCCGGTATCCCGACGTCTGGCGTTGGGGCTCAAGAGCCTGGCCTGGCTGCTGCTCGTGCTTGCGGCCGCGGGGCCGCGCATGGTCGGAGAGCCCCGGTCCGTTACGACGCACGGCCGCGACCTGATGCTCGCGCTCGACATTTCGGGAAGCATGGCTATCGAAGACTTCGACGTGCGCGGCCACCCGGTCGATCGACTGCACGTCGTAAACGCGGTCGCGCGCGAGTTCGTGCGCAATCGAGACGGGGACCGGATCGGCCTGATCCTGTTCGGGTCGCGCGCCTATCTACAGGCACCGCTCACCTTCGATCGGGAGACCGTGGTCGAAATGCTCGACGAGGCTGAACTCGGTCTCGCGGGCAAGGAGACCGCGCTCGGCGATGCCATCGGACTCGCCGTCAAGCACCTACGGAATCTCCCCGCGGAAGAGCGGGTTCTGGTTCTGCTGAGCGACGGCGCGAGCAACGCCGGAGTACTGGAGCCGCTGCGCGCCGCCGAGATCGCGGAAAAGCAGGGCGTGCGCATCTACACCATCGGGATCGGTGCAGACGGCCCGGTCGTTCAAACCCCGTTCGGTGCGCGCCGCCTCGGCGGAAACGCCGATCTCGACGAAGAGACGCTGCGCCGGATTGCAGGCCTGACCGGGGGCAGCTACTTCCGCGCACGCGACACTCAGGGCCTGCTCGACGTGTACCGACAGATCGACGTACTCGAGCCCACCGAGGGTGAGGCCGCAACCGTGCGACCGACTCGCT
>JAYZEO010000119.1:0-10134 GCA_036337215.1 Myxococcota bacterium
GCCGGCGCTGCGGCCGGTCACTCCCCGCAGACTCGCCGTGGCTGCCGGCGCACCCGGCAGCCACCTGAGCAGGGGCGAGGCCGCCAGGCAGATCACGGCGAGAGCCGCGTAGCCCCCGGCGTAGCCCCAAGGCGCGATTGCCAGGGGCAGTAGCGCGAGCAGTGCGGCGGCGCCAAGTCCGCCGAGCAGGGCCACCCGAGCGTAGAGCCGATCCGGATCTGGCGACGCCGCGACAGCCGCCAGTCCAGCCGCCAGGGCGGTGCCCTCTCCGAGCCCGGCGAGCGCCCGGATCGACAGCAGCATGGCATAGCTTCCGGCCAGCGCTGAAAGCAGTTGGGCGACTGTCGCCACGACGGCCCCGGCGAGTGCGAGTCGGGCACGCGGGACGTGTCTCACCCACGGTGCCAGCAGCAACGCCGAGAGGGCCACCCCCCAGAGTTCGACCGAACCGACCAGTCCGGCTTCCCAGGGTCGGACCGAGAACGCTTCCACGATCGCGCCGAGCAGGAGCGGCAGGCAATTCGAAGCGGAGAGCCCGATTGCGGAGGCCGCCAGAACGGCGACGATGGGTCGCAGGTCGTTGTACGTCGAAGCCGCGGCGCCGGAAGCGCTGCCGGGATGCGCGGCGGCCCCTCTATCCCCCTCTCGTTCCCCCACCGGACGCTGCGCTACTCGCCCGGATGCGCCCGGCGAATTCGTTCCGCGCACTCCTTGCGGTCTGTTTCTCGAAGTCGATCCAGGTAACGCCCGAGCTGTCCGCGCACGTGCCAGGGCCCGCCCTCCGCGAGCACCGTCTCGAATGGATCCGTTCCCGTCGGGTGGTCCCGCATCATCTCGGCGTGCCAGGATTCGAGCCGTTCGTGTGCCAGCGCGATCAGATCCGGACGCGCGGCTGCTAGATTCCGCTGTTCGTGAGGATCCGAGGCCAGGTCGAAGAGCCTCAGCTCGGGGAACTCGTGGTAGCCGTCGTGGTAGCTGCGGATGCAGATGAAGTCGTCGAACCGCACACTGCGCTGGCAGGTCCAGGCGCCCTGTGAAAGCACCAGGAACTCGCGTCCCGACTCGGTTCCGTCGCGGAACGCGGGCGCGAAGCTCTCTCCGTCCCAGCCGTCGGGGACCGACGTCCCCAGCAACTCGAGCACACTCGCTGCTACATCGACCTGGTAGTGCAGGCCCGAATCGACCCGCGCCGCGACGCCCGGCCAGCGCACGATCATGGGAATCCGGTTCGTGAACTCGTCGGCCAGGTGATGGTCGCAGTAGACGTTGAGTTCGCCGAGGGTCTCGCCGTGATCGGACGAGATCATGATTGCGGTCTCGTCGAGCACGCCGAGTTCGTCGAGTTTTGCGAGCAATTTACCGACGTGTAGATCGGCGTAACGGATGCCCGTATCGTAGCCGTCGAACATTCGGCGCACCGCTTCCATGGAGTCGATCTCGACGGGCTGCCTGGGAAAGTGTTGGTTCATCTGGTGGGACACCCCGAAGCCCATCGTCTCGCGCGCGGAGTGCGGGCCGGCACCGCGCCAGTGAAGGGCGCGCAGTTCCTCGCTGAGCCATCCAGGATGGGGCGCCGCCTGAAACGGATCGCCGAAGCTCTCTGGCGATCGGTAGGGCGTGTGCGGGTCCCAGATGTGGAAGTGAAGGAACCAGTCTTCTGCGGTGCCGTTTCGGTCGAGCCAATCGAGAGCCACGGGCGCGACCTCGTCCGCACGCTCCATTCCGAACTTCCCGATGTTGTAGGCCTCCTGGAAGCCCGCGTACCAGTGGTAGGCCGAGTGCCGTTCTCCGAACGTCGAGATCGTGATGGTCTTGAGTCCGGCGCGCCGCATGCGGCCCGGCCAACTGCTCTGTGTGAGCTCCGAGAAGAAGCCGCGCGTCGGCCCTTCGGGAAACAGTTCAGCCCGGCTGCCCCCGTGCGTCACGACGCCGTTGCGAATCCCGTAACGCCCGGTGAGCAGCGCCGACCGGCTCGGCAGGCAGGGTGAGTCCGAGGTGTAGCAGCGTTCGAAGCGGACTCCTTCGCGGGCCACGCGATCGATGTTGGGGCTGGTGTCGCGGAGGTAGCCGTAGCAGCCGAGGTGGTCGGCACGCAACGAGTCGATGTCGATGTAGAGGATGCGCATTCGGCCCGTACGCAGCGGATCATAGCGTGCGTGCGCCGGGAGGCGCCCCCCGGCTATGCTGATCCGACCATGAAGCCGACGCAGAGCTGGGATCCCGAGCGCTACGCGCGCAATGCGCGCTTCGTCTCAGATCTGGGCGCGCCCGTTCTGGAACTCCTGTCACCCGTCAGCGGAGAGCGGGTGCTCGATCTGGGCTGTGGAGACGGCGTACTCAGTGCGCGGCTGGTCGCGGCCGGCTGCCACGTGGTGGGCGTCGACGCGAGCCCCGAGCAGGTCTCGGCGGCGCGTTCGCTCGGAATCCAGGCGACTGTCGGGGACGGGGAAGCCCTGGAGTTCGAGGGCGAGTTCGACGCCGTCTTCAGCAACGCCGCCATGCACTGGATGAAGCGGCCGGAGCGTGTGATCGCGGGCGTCTGTCGGGCACTGCGACCGGGTGGGCGATTCGTGGCAGAGATGGGTGGCTTTGGCTGCATCCGCAAGATCGAGACGGCTCTGCTTCGGGCGCTGGCGGGACGCGGGATCGACGGGCGCAGCCTCCATCCCTGGTACTTCCCAAAACCGGACGCCTACCGGGCGAAACTCGTCCAGGCCGGCTTCGAGGTGGACTCGATCGCCTTGATCCCGCGGCCGACCCCGCTCCCGGGCGACGTGATCGGCTGGCTCGAGACGTTTGCCGAGAGCTTTCTCCAAGCGGTTCCGGTGGCCGAGCGGCCCGGGTTCCTGGCCGAGGTCTGCGAACGGTTGCGGCCGGAACTCTGCGACGCGAAGGGCACCTGGGTTGCGGACTACGTGCGGCTTCGCTTTGCCGCACATCGGCCCGAGGCCAATCGTTCCAACGCCGATCGCGGCCAGGCTTCGCCCTGAGCGCGGCCCGGGCCCGACCGCGCACTCAGTCGGCTTCGCCCGCGGCCTGGGCCGGGCGGAGCAGCACCGGGAACCAGTGCGGCTCGGCGTGTCCCTCTGGCGGGATCGACTTTTCGATCGGAAGTTTCAGGATCCGCCCGTCCTTCTTGTAGGCCGACCGGTGGCCCGGGACCGCGGCCAACTGACCCTGCTCGACGAGTTCGAGGACGGCGTCGAAGAGGGGCTGGGGCATGCCCCGCCAGACGACCCGGTTACCGGGAAGTACGATCTCCGTAGCTTCGCGCGCATCCGGGGCGAACCGTTTGTGGAGGTCCGCGAAGCTCACCCAGTCGGTCCCGGTCACATAGGCGAGTACCTCGGACTTGTAGCGCTCCTTCGATTGCCAGTTCGGCATCAGCGGTAGCCCCGAAGGACAGCCGCCGGGGCCAGGGCTGCGGTCTCCACAGGGTGCTCCTCGCGCGCGGTTGTGAGAGCATTGTGCCTCAGCCCGCGAGGAGGGATCCAATGACGGCACCGGTCGCGGTCGTCACCGGCGCGAGCCGGGGCATCGGCAAGCAACTTTCGATCGATCTGGCGGAGCAGGGGTATCGGATCGTGTGTGTCGCGCGCTCCACGAGCCAGAGCCAGGGGCGACTCCCCGGGGACATCGACGAGACGGTCGCGCTGGTGCGCGAGCTGGGGGGCGAGGCGGTCCCCGTGGCGCTTGATGTGCGAGACGAAGCCGCAGTTTCGAAGCTGGCTGACCAGGTCTACGGTGAATTCGGGCGCTGCGATCTGTTGATCAACAACGCGGCGGTGGCCCCTCCACTCCCGGCGCTCCAGGATTCCACCAAGCGCTGGCGTGTGGGCGTGGACGTCAACCTCAACGGCCCCTTCTATCTCATGTACTACTTCTGCCCGCGCATGCCCGAGGGAGAGGGCAAGGTGATCAACATCTCCTCGGGCGCCGCCGTGACGCCCGAATTCGGCCGGCCCAACTACACCGCGACCAAGCTCGCACTCGAGGGGCTGTCGCAGTCGCTTGCCCACGAGCTGCGCGGAAAGGTGGCCGTGAACGTGCTGCGGCTCGACCTCGCCGTCTGGAGCGAGGGATTTTCGGCGACATTGCCCAAAGACGTCAACTACCCCTTCGAGCATCCCGTGATCATGTCGGACGCCGTACTCTGGATGGCGGAGCAGGCGATCGACTACAGCGGACGCGTCGAGACGATCACGGGCCTGCGCGAAAAGGGCATCGTGCGGCCCGAGTTCCTCTACAAGGACCAGGGACCGGGGACCGCCTCGCGGAGCAGTCTTCGCGGAAGGCCCGAATAGGGCTGCAGCATCGTCAGCAGGTCGGCCATGACCCGCTTTGCGCGGCGGCTTCGCGCCGCGAGTCGCAGGGCCAGGCGGACGGTTGCGGGTCGGTAGAGACGGGCTCGGAGATGTGCGGACCAGCGCAGCTCGCGGCCGTTGCCGTCATGCCAGCGTCTGGCGTAGATCGAGGGGGCTTCGAGCGGTCCCGAGTTCGCGAGCGTGTCGGCCAGCAGCGCGGCCCCGTCGATCGCGTGTTGGATTCCCTCCCCGGTAATCGCGTCGACCGCGTTGGCGGCGTCGCCCACGAGCGCGAAGCGCGGTCCGGCCACCTGGTTTCCGCGTCCAGCACAGGGAATGCTCGCACCGTAGGCGCGGCGCGGCAGCGATAGGCTCCCGGGATAGCGTGCTTCGAGCATCGCGAGCACCCGCTCCCGCAGGCGCAACCCGTTCTCGACTCCGACCGGGGCGCAGATTCCGGCCGAAGCGTGGTCTCCCCGCGGAAACACCCAGAGGTAGCCCGGCCAGTCCGCTACGAACTCCACGTAGAGCTCTGTTTCGAAAAGCCCTTCGACGAAGAAGCCCGCCGTCGCCATGCCCCGGGCCAGCCCCGGCCGTTCGCCCAGCAACGAGCGGCGCACGGTGCTCGAGGCTCCGTCGGCCCCGATCACGAAGTCGTGACGCGTCGTCGCGGAGTCGAGGTCCAGCCAGGCTGCATCTCGGTCGACGCGGACCCTGCGAACGCGCGCCGCGCGGAGTTCTACCCCGGCTCGCAGGGCGCGTTCGAGCAGCGCTCCGTCGAGCGCCGCGCGCGAGAACACATCGATCGGGTGGGGAATCTCGACCCGCAGGCATTCGCTCCCGGGAGCGCGCAGGCGGACGGCGGGTGCGGCTCGTCCGATCGCCCGGAGTTCGCGCAGTTCGGGGTAGCGCCGGAACACGCCTGGTGTGACCCCGCCCCCGCAGGGCTTCTCTCGCGGGTGCGACGGATCGTACAGCGTGACCGGGTTTCCGGTTCGCGCGAGCCGCTCCGCCGCGAACGAGCCGGCGGGCCCTGCACCGACCACAGCGATGTCCATTTCCAGAGCCTAACCCGATCGGGCGGACGAGGTAGGATGAGCTTCCCGACACCTGCGACGAGCGGAGGAGGAAACGCGCATGGGGGTTCGAAGGCACGATGTCGAGATCGAAGCAGGAGACGGGTCGATGCCGGCGGTCCTGATCGAACCCGAGGGAGACGGCCCCTTCCCGGCCGTGGTCGTGATCATGGAGGCCTTTGGCCTGCTGCCTCACATCGAGGAGGTTGCCGAACGGCTCGCGGGGTCGGGCTATCTGGCGCTGGCCCCCGACTTCTACTATCGGGAACTCCCCGACAACCGCGTATCCTACGACCAACTCGACCGGGCGATCGCCCTGATGCAGAAGGTCGACGACGGGAAGTTTACGGAGGACATGCGGGCGACCCTGGCGTTCCTGCGCGACCGCCCCGACGTGAATCCCGAAAAGCTCGGTGTCACCGGCTTCTGTATGGGCGGGCGGCTGTCCTTCCTGACCGCGTGCGCCCTCCCGAACGAGATCGCCGCCGCCGCGCCATTCTATGGGGGCGGTATCGCCGGACTGCTCCCGGTCGCGGATCGGATCCAGGCTCCGCTCTTACTCTTCTTCGGCGAGCAGGATTCGTTCATTCCGATGGCCGAGGTCAGGGAGATCGACGAGCGACTGCGTGTGCTCGGGATCGACTACCGTCTGCGCGCCTACCCGGGCGCCGATCACGGGTTCTTCTGTGACGAACGCGCCTCCTACCACGCGGAGGCTGCAGCGGATGCCTGGAAGCAACTCGAGAACTTCTTTGCCGAGAAGCTCGGAGGGGGAGCTGACCGAGACTGACGCGTTCCCGGGTCGCGGGAGGGAACGCCCCCTGGAGAGTTCGCACGCCGGTTCACGATGGTGCGCAAGCGGCCCAGCGGCCCGGCCGGAGCGGCAGGGAAGGGAGCCGCTATTCTGGAAGGCCGATGAGGCTCAGGCGCGGGGTGGCGATCGGTGCGGCCGCGTGGCTCGGCGCGTGTGCGCTTGGCCCGGATCCGCGGGGTGTCCCTTCGCTGCTCGATGACTATCGGAGAGAGGGTCCCGCGTTTGCGCTTACCGGGATTCCGAACAATCTCTCCGGGATCAGTTACAGCGCCGAGTCCGGGACGCATTTTCTGGTGGAGAACGGTGCCGGAAATCTCTACGAGTACAGCTCGGACCTCGGGTCGCAACTCCGGAAGTTTCGCCTCGTCGGCGGGCCCAGCCGCGATTTCGAGGCGGTGGCGGTACTCGGGAACTCGGAGCTCGCGCTAGCGCACGAACAAAACCGGGTCTTGATCGTCACGATCCCGGCCGGAGCCGCGGATCGAGAACTCAGCGTCGACCCCTCCGATCCCGAGGTTCAGGAACTCGTGCTGCCGACGCCCTCGAAGCAAAACCGGGGTCTCGAAGGGCTCTGCTACGATCCGACCGGGAATGCGGGCGGAGGAACCTTCTACGCGGTTCAGGAGAGTTCGCCGCGCCGTATTTACCGCTTCGACCGGCCCGCCGACGACGCGAACGCGAGCTTTGCGGACGGGAGCCTGCGCGTCGAGGAGCCCTTCGACGCCGAGGCGGTCTTCGCGGGAATTGCCGACGATCTCTCCGGCTGCGCATACGATCCGCGCAGCGGACGATTGCTGGTGTTGAGCCACCGGAGTTCGGTGCTCGTAGACGTCTCGCCCCGGGGCGAGGTCGTGCGGGTCCTGCGGCTACCGGGTGCGTTCTGGCGAGGTGCCGCGCAGTACGAGGGAATCACGCTGGGTCCGGCCGCCGAACTGTTCCTGGTCAGCGAGCCGGCTCTCTTCCAGCGTGCGAGTCGAGCCCTGATTTTCGAGTACACGGGGTCCGGCGCGCGCGCGAATCGCGGTGGCGATGCGCGGCGCGCGCAGGAAGGCCCAGTCCCTTGAGCACGGATGCCGCCGATATTCCTCCGAAGGGCGGCGTTCTCGCTGCGATCATCCCCCATCCCGGCGAACTGTGGACCCTACTGCTCGGGCCAATCCTGATTCTGTTCGTGTATCTCGCCGACTACCTCGGTTGGAACTGGGTGCAGTCGAAGGGCCTGCACGAAATGACTGCGCTGGTACTGACGCCGATCGCGCTCTCGCTCTTCGCGTGGACTGCGTTTCAGACTCGCGATCCCTTGCAGCAGGTGCTGACCGGACTCTCCGCGGTATTCCTGATGCGAGAGATACACTTCTACGGATCTCACCGAGCGACCTACCTGGCCCTGATCCTGGCGGCGATCTGGATCTGGCGTTGGCGGCACCGCCTGATTGCTCCGTTCCTGCGCCCGGGTACGCGCAGCCTCGTGTACGGGGCACTCTTTACGTACCTGCTTTCGCAGTTGCTGGACCGTCGCGCGCTCAGAATCCTCCCCTACGAGCAGACCATCCGCCTCGGGGCCGAGGAGATGATGGAAAACCTCGGACACCTGCTCTGGATCGCGACGGCGCTCGTGACGCGCCGCGTGCTGCGTCGCGAGCGTGTCCCTGATCCGAAGACGTTGCCGGACTGATCGGCAACGGTCGCGACGTGCGGAAAGCGCTCCGCTCGCGCCCGAGGGTGCGCCCGATTCCGGGCCGCTTCGGCTGGGGAAAGAGTGTCATCCGCGACGTGCTAAAGTCGTCCGGCTGGTACCGAAGGAGGATCCGATGGCCGACGAGAAGCCCTTTCATCTGCAGGGAAACTTTGCCCCGGTCGAAGACGAGATCACGGCACATGATCTGGAGGTCGAGGGGGCGATCCCGCCGGAACTCGAAGGCCTCTACGTCCGGAACGGGGCGAATCCGCCCAGCGGAGTTTCCGAGCACTGGTTCATGGGCCAGGGCATGCTGCACGGCGTGCAGCTCTCGGGCGGCCAGGCCAGGAGCTACCGGAATCGCTACGTGCAGACCCCGTACATGGAGAACCCGGACCTGCAGCGGATTTCGGATACCGGCCAGATCGATCGCACTGCATCGGTCGCGAACACGCACGTGATCGGACACGCCGGGAAAATCCTGGCGCTCGAGGAGGGCTCGTTTCCGTATCTGCTGGACCGCGAACTCAACACCATCGGTTGTACTGACTTCGAGGGCCGGCTCACGACGGCGTTCTCGGCGCATCCCAAGATCTGCCCGGTGACGGGCGAACTACTGAGCTTTGGCTACGGTCAGCTCCCGCCCTACCTGACCTACCTTCGTGTCAGCCCCGACGGAAAGCTGGTGCAGACCGAGGAGATCGCGGTTCCGGGGCCGACGATGATGCACGACTTCGCGATTACCGGGCAGCGCGCGCTATTCATGGACCTGCCCGTAGTCTTCGACCTCGAGGCCGCGATGGCTGGAACCATGCCGTTCAAGTGGAGTGACGACTATGGCGCCCGCATCGGCATCATGCCGCGCACGGGAACGAATGCCGACGTGGTGTGGTTCGAGATCGAGCCCTGTTACGTATTTCACGGCATGAATGCCTGGGACGAGGGCGACCGGGTCGTCTACGACGTCTGCCGGATGAGCGAGATCTGGCGTGAAGCGGGCGACATGCAGAGCGGCGACGGAGAGATCACGCTGCACCGCTTCAGCTTCGACCTTGCCTCTGGCACCGTGAAGGAGGAAACCCTGGACGACCGCTCGATGGAATTCCCTCGTGTGGCGGCTGCGCGCGTGGGACAGAAGAATCGCTTCGGTTACACGCTGGCCTTCGGAGAAGGCGAGGGCGGGGCGCCCGCGATGGCGGGCTATTACAAGTTCGATCTCCAGACGGGCACCTCTGAGCATGCGGTTGCGGGCCCGGGCCGGAGTCCGGGGGAACCGGTCTTCGTTCCAGCGCCGGGAGCGGAAGCCGACAGCGATGATGGCTACCTGTTGAGCTTCGTCTTCGACGGGCCCACGAACCGGAGCGAACTCGTGATTTCGGACGCCTCGAACTTCGCGAACGACCCGGTCGCGCGGGTGAAGCTTCCCCAGCGCGTGCCCTTCGGATTTCACGGGAGCTGGATACCGGACGCGGACTGAACCAGGCGCGGAGGTCGGGGCCGTCCGTGCATCGGGCGGGGCGGACGCGCTCAGGCGGAATCGGGGAACGGGGGGTGCCCGAGGTCCGCGAGCCAGCCGGCGTCGATCGCTTTGCCGAGCGCGTCGCGAAGCAGCGCGGGATTGTCCCGGACCGGCGGCTGGCTCGCGAGTTGGCCGAGTGTCTTTCCCTCGCTGAGGCCGATGAGGATCCGGCCCAGCACAGGGTCCAACTCGGCGGCCCGGGGCGCGCGCCCCTTCAGGCAGCTGAGGATCCAGTTCGTGCGTCGCGTGGGTGCGATCGAGATCCGTCCGGACTCGCCGAATTCCCGCCAGCACGCGAGCACGTCGAATTCGAAGCGCAGCACGCGCACCGACCTCTCGAGCCGGGCCACGCAGGCGCTCGGATCTTCGGCGAGCAGCGGCTCGATCCGTTCCCGCGAGATCGCGTGCCCGGGTTCGCTGCGGGCGGTCTGGTTCCAGGCCTGCTCGAGTCGCGCGAGATCCCGAAGCCAGGGATGTTCGTCGACTTCGGCACAGGTCGCGAGAAAGTTCGGGAAGTGCGCACCGAGCTGCGTCAGATCGACCTCGGTCGAGGGATGCGCGTGCAGGTAGCGCTTTCCCAGGAAGCGGAAGTTCTGCTGGCCCAGCACCTCGGTCGTGGTGCGGTAGGTCGCTTCGAGTGCGCCGATCAGGGCGAAGACCAGGTTGCGTCGGTAGATTTCGAGCCCCGCGCGCCCGCCGGACTCGAGCAGCGGCTCGAGCGATTTCCACGGGAGTTTCGGGGC
>JAYZEO010000120.1:0-13677 GCA_036337215.1 Myxococcota bacterium
GGAGAGACGCGCTGGGTCTCGCACTCTCGTGCGTGCTGCAAATCGCGGCCAGTTTCTACATGTTGATGTCCGCGGTTTTCTTCTCGCCTGCCTTCGCACTCTGGCTCGTTTTACGGGATCGCTTCGAAAAGGTCCGGCTCACGCAGATCCTGTTTCTGCTGGTCTCGGTCTCCTTGTCTGCTTTCCTGGTGCTCGGTCCATACCTGGAGGCACGGGATTCGGGATTGATCGGAGACCGACAGTGGTTCTTTTACCTCCCGGCCCAGGCATTCTTTGCCGGCGGCTTGTTCTTTCTGGGATGGAGTGCCCTGATCCTTGCCGCGGTCGGCCTCTCGGTTCCCCGGAAGGCCGCTGCCCCCGCGATCGAAGGGGATCCTCGCTGGGCGCTCGGAATCGGGGCGCTGCTGGTTGCAGTGATCGCAGCCGGCCCCATGAACAACTCGTTGCTCGAGTTGATCTGGGAGCAGCCACCGATCCGAATCCCCAACTTCTACCTGCTTCTCGCGGAAGCGGTTCCGGGCCTGGACTCGATTCGGGTCGTGGTGAGGCTAGGTGTGGCCATGCTGATCACACTCTGCATACTGGCGGGCATCGGCGCGGCCTGGCTGATTCGCATCTTTCCAACCCGGCTCCCCCTGGTAGGGTGTACGTTGATCGGAATCGCGATATTGGCTGTGCTCTCGGGAGAACCCAGTCGCGAAGTTTCGGTCGTCAAAGTTGCGGCCGATCCTGCCGAGGTGAGCTTCTTCGATTCCTTAGAGCAGATGGGAAATGAAGGTCCGGTGTTGGAACTGCCATTTGCCTCAGGGCTCTCGCGTTCCACCGACGCGCCGCCCCGGATCCTGCTCTCTGCGTACCACGAGCGACGCATCTCCACCTGCTTCGGTTCCTACCGGAAGCCCCATCGGAAAGAACTCAAGCGCCTGGTGGCGAAGCTCCCCTCACGAGGTGCGGTTCGGGGCCTCCGGGAACTAGGTTTTACGACGGTGGTCGTGCGTCAGATGCATTCGCGCGCGAACGCGATTCTGAAAAGGAAATTGAAGCGATCGCGGGATAGCAAGATGCCTCTGTTGCTTGAACAGGGGGATTTGAGCGCATATGCGCTTGAGCCCTAGCCGGTATGCTGGATCGCTGGGAGAATCCGGTGCGTGGCCGGACTCGCACGATGTAGCGGGGGTGACTTGGTGATTCCTCGGATCGAATCCCTCACGACTGTCGGCGGAGAACTCTGTCCGGTATGTGGAGCCGTGGCCGCCCCTGCGGCGGTGTTTCCGGACTACCAACTCCACCGCTGCAGAGTCTGCGGCTGCTGGTCCAGCGATGCGCACGAACGCGGTGCCACGACCTCGTTCGAGCCGGAGACCTACTTCGAGAATGCGGACCTGGATCGCCCCAAGTGGGCCGCGCTGCTGCGATCCCTCGAAGCGCGGGACCGAAGCGTTCGCTCCCTGCTGGACGTCGGCTGCGGTACGGGCGCCTTCCTCGGCTGGGTATCCCAGGCTCACCCCGACATCGACTGCGAGGGCATCGAGATCGATACCGATCGCGCGTCGGAGGCACGCGATCGAAATCCGCGCGCCGTGATCCACGTCGGGGATGCAGCCGAAACCTTGTCGGGATCTTCCCGGCGTTACGACCTGATCACCCTGTGGGATGTGTTCGAGCACGTGACTGCGCCGGTTCACCTGCTCCGGGAGCTGGCCGCGCACCTGGTGCCCGGTGGCTCGATCCACATCGTCACGATCCACGAGCGGAGTCTGCTCCCGGCCATCGGCCGCGCGCTCTACCGGCTCTCGGCAAGACGTTTCGTCTACCCGATTCGGCGCACGCACGAGGCTCACCATCTCGTCTTCTTTACCCGGAGCGGGCTCGAACGGGCGGCTCGCGAGTCCGGCCTCCGGATCCGGGCTCTCTGGTTCGACCGGCTTCGGCGCGGGCGTATGGATGGGCACCCGATCGTGACCGCAGTGACGGCCGCGCTGCTCCGCGCCGAAAATGCGCTCGGAAACGGACTCTTCGTCAACTTGACCCTCGAGAAATCCTAGACGTCGAGAAGGGGGCGCTCGCCACGGCATCGGAGCGCGGCATTTCCGGGCAGCGCCCCAGCGAAGCCATTCCGGGCCCGAGCAAACTCCGGGCCCGTGCAAGGGCGGGCGCTAGAATCGGGGGCCATTCGGAGGCAGCAAGGCATGGGGAGCGCAGGCAGCGACGATCGGAGTTTCTCGCGCTCGGCCCGAGGCGCCTGGGCTGTGCTGGCCCTGGCATTGTTGCTGTTTGCCGGAAGCTATAGCTACCTGGCACCCGTCGGGACCTGGAAGAACCGGATCTTCGATCAGGGGACATGGTTCGAACACGACCCGGCCGGTGCCTACGTCGATGCCGCGCATCAACTGAGCTGGGGGGAGAGTCCGCTCTTCGCGGGCCACCCGGGAACCACGCTGCTGGTTCTGCTCAAGCTGGTGCAATATGCCTACTACACGGCTGCGGCCGAACCCGGGTACTCCTTCACCCAGTTTACTGCACGAAACCTACCGACCGTCTTTCTGCTCTCGAAGCTGATGATGACGGTCCTGCACTTGCTCTCCTTCTTTCTGGTGTTTGTGGTTGCGAGGGCACTCCTTCGCAGTGAGCGGGCTGCATTCTTCGCGAGCCTGGGCTACGCGACCAGTCTTCCCGTTCTCTACTACCTGTCTCGCATCTCGGTCGAGCCACTGATGGTGAGCCTGTTCCTCTTGTCGTTCCTGGCGATCTGGAAGTGGCAGGATCTGGCGGCCGCGCAGCGCGCGCGGCCGGCGCTTGGGTTGGCGGGGCTGGCCGGCGCGCTGGCGGTGTCGGGAGCCGTGACCAAGTTGAACTTTCTCGGTCCCTTGCCGTTCTTTCTCGCGCTCTATTTGCTCTTGGGGTCTCGAAGAGAAGACGGTCCGGACGCGATCCGGTTCTCCGAACGAGTCCGTGCGTTCGTTGTCTTCTGCATGTCGGGCACAGTGCTGGCCGTGCTGTACTCCCAGGTGATCGGCTGGCAAACCTTCTTCGCCCTGTGGAGAATTTTCGCGGCAACGGAACCCGGCAACGGCTGGAGCATGCGGGTGCTCCTTCCCGGCGCCACCCCGGAGGGAGCCCTGGTGTTGTGTGAACTCGCCTTTGTGGCGATGGCTGCAGCGGGCTGGGTCGCCCTGATGCTGCGAGATTCGGAGCGTCGTTCCCGAGCACTGTGGCTGTCGGCGTTCGGGGTCTGGGGGCTGTTGATGTTCGCATACCGTGTTCAGCTGAAGGGCACGCTGGTGCCGTTTCACTACTTTTTCCTGGTGAATGTCGTAGCCGCCGTGTTCTTCGGCCATTTCACCGAACTGCTGTGGAGACGAATTCCAGTCCGTTCAGAGGGATGGCGCGGGGTGGTCTTCGGGCTCGTGTGGGTCGCCCTGGTTCACGGGATCGCGGGCTGGGTGGTCGTCGACTCCAGGCAATTCGATGCGAGGACATACAGTCCGAACCGGGCGGTGCACGCTGCGATCGCCCAACTCCGACCCGACCAGCGGCTCGGATGTATCGGATGTACGAGACTCAAGGCCCTGGACTTCAATCTCCACAAACTCCACGCGATCGGTCGGCACAGCCTCCCGATAATGCAGAGAGACGGGATTTCTCGATTGGAAAACGAGTTCAGCTCGTTCTTCATCCCGGTACACCCAAGGCAGGTCGCGGGGACGCTCCCCAGGGTCTACGTTCCCGCTTTGAAAAAGAAGATCGTGATCGTGGATCGGCCCGATCTCCAACCTGGGCGGGAGTGAAGATGGCGGAAGGGTTGCGACCAGAAGCCTCGGAGCAGGCCCGGGGGCAGAGGGGTTTCCCGCGAATACGGGAGCTTTGATCGATGGCCGCGGTGGGATCACGATCGGTGACGATGTCTGGATCGGCGCGCATGCGGTCATCACTGCCGGAGTCCGGACTGGAAGCCACTCGGTGCTCGCGGCCGGGGCGGTGGTGACACGCGACCTTCCGGAGTTCACCACCGCGGCCGGGGGTCCGGCCGAGGTGGTCGGCGATCGGAGAACGCAGCAACTGTCCGGCGAAGACGGGCGCGACCCGGCGTCGTAGCTAAAGAGGCGTTCGGACGGTGATCAAGACGCTGCTGGCTCATCCGCTCACGCGTGGCCTCGACCTGGACGACCCTCGCACGACAGAACTCCGCCGCACCATCATCCAGAGCAAGCCGTTCCTTCGAAAGCTCTACGCGGAGTGGTACGGAGAGATCCGTGAGTCCCTTCCCGAGGGAGATGACCCAGTCCTCGAATTGGGCTCGGGTGCGGGCTTTTTCGAAGAGTTTCTCGATGATGCCATCAAGTCGGATGTGATTCGCGTTCCCGGGTTGTCGGTGGTCTTGGACGGACGGGAGATCCCCCTTCGCTCGGCGAGCCTGCGAGCGATCGTCATGACGGAGGTCCTGCATCACATTCCCGACCCCGAGCGCTTCCTGCGAGAGGCGGCTCGCTGCGTACGGCCCGGTGGGGTCTTGGTGATGATCGAGCCCTGGGTCAGTGCCTGGGCGGGCTTCGTGTGGGGTCGTCTTCACCACGAACCCTTCGCCCCGGAGGCGAGTTCCTGGATGATCCCTTCGAGCGGACCGCTCTCGGGTGCGAACAGTGCGCTGCCCTGGATCCTGTTCGAGCGCGATCGGGTGCAGTTCGAGGAGCGCCTGCCCGACTGGAAGATCGTGTCGATCAAGGTCGGGCTTCCGTTTCGGTACCTGGTTTCGGGGGGTGTGTCCCTGCGCAGCCTGGCACCGGGGTGGAGTTTTGGTGCCTGGCGCTGGCTGGAGCGATGCCTCGAGCCGGCGATGGGGACGCTGGGGACCTTCGCCAGGATCGTACTCACACGCCGCGGTACGTGATCGAGTTCCGAGGCCTCCGAGGACCTTACACGAACTTCAGCCGGCGCGCCGCGAAGAGAACCATCCTCAGCAAGAGCTGACCATCGCGCCAGCGACTGATGTTAGGTGCGCCGTAAGTTCGTTCCCGGTACCGGATCGGGATGTCGACGATCTTCAGGTTGAGGCGGGCCGCACCGAAGATCAGGTCGTAGTCGCCGAAAGGATCGAATTCCCCGAAATAGCTGCGGTTGGCTGCGATCCGCTCGTAGTCCTCGCGCCAAAGGACCTTGGTTCCGCACAAGGTGTCCTTGATCGGCTGTCCCAGCAGCCACGAGAAGGCGAGGCTGAAGAACTTGTTTCCGAGCAGGTTGAAAAAGCGCATGGCGCGTTCTTCCATCGGGTACACGAGCCGAACGCCATTGATGAATTCACCACGGCCGCTCTGCAGGGCCTCGACGAACCTGGGAAGATCTTCTGGAGCGACCGAGAGGTCGGCGTCCAGGATCAGCAGGATATCGCCGGAGGCTTCCGAGAAGCCCAAGCGAACGGCATCTCCTTTGCCCTTGCCCGGCTGTTTGAAGAGCTTGCCCGAAATCTCCGGACGCTTCTCGAGTTCGCGTCGAATGGCCTCGAAGGTATCGTCGCGAGAGCCCCCTTCGACGAACACGAACTCGATTCCGCCTCCCAGATCGGGCGTGCGCTCGAAGATCTGTGGGATGTTGCCCTCTTCGTTGCGTGCGGCCACGATCACCGACACCAGGGGTTCGGCGGGTCGTTCTTCCGGGCGCGGCACCGGGCGCGCAAGGATGAAGTTCGTCATCGAGGCCCACTGGATCGGCCAGAGCTTTCCGAGAAAACGGTTGAGGAACGCGTCGAGGCCCGGGAGCCGAAAGGGACACAGGATTTCGCCCCAGTTGCGCAGTACTTCGAATCCGGACAGGTCGAGCAGGTTCGAGAAGTCCTCGGCCGTGACCCAGTTCTGGGGGAGCGTGGGACGTGCGAGCCCGAGGCGTCCCACCCACTCGAGGGGCAGCTGCCAGACGCGGCTGTAGAAGTTCACGATGATGCGTGTCTGCGAAGTGCAGAGTGGAGCCACGCGTTCGAGCACGGCCTGGATGTCCCAGAGGTCGTTCACCAGGTCCGAGAGGATGATCACGTCGAAGGTCCCGTCGATCTCGAGATCGTGGACGTCCGCCTGGATCAGCCGAAGTTCCGGGTGCCGCTCGCGGGCCCGGTCCAGCATGTTTCCCGAGAAGTCGACCCCGACGCCGACCTCGGGCTCGAGTGCCGCCAGCAGGTCGCCCTCTCCGCAGCCGAGTTCGAGGATGCGCGCGCGGGGAGGAATCAGGTGTCGGTAGATCTCCGCGAGTCGCCGGTGGTAGTAGGCGCTCCAGCGTCTCGATGCACCGAGCTTTGCGGCAACCTGGTTCCAATGGGCGAGGCGGCTCGCCTGGTTGCGTTTCTTCGCCGCCTGGTTGTCGCTGACGGGCGCTGCGCCGTCCGCACCCTGCGGCAGTTCCTGTGGATTCATGCCGTACCCAGACTTAAACCTACGCTCGCGACGGGCCGGCCCGTCGTTCCGCGCGGCGACCCGGATGCTGGAGCCAATTGGCGCAAGGAAGAACTCACGGGTTTCAGCGCTGAAGTATGCCCCGGGCGGTTTCTACAGCCTTCTTCTCATCGAGCTCCGCATCGCCGGGCCGCGGCATCTTGAATGGAACCTCGAGGCCACGCTGACAGGCGGGACGTGCTTCCATGCGGCCCATCCACTCCTGCAGCCGCTCCAGCCCGTCGACCGAGACGCCCGACCAGCCGTGGATCCGGACCCAGCACCAGTTCGCGATGTCGGCAAGCGAGAACTCGGCCGCGAGCCAGCCGCTGCCGCTGTCGGCGAGGCCGCGCTCGAGTACTTCGAAGAGCCTGCGTGATTCGTTCTGGTAGCGATCGATGGCCGGTTGGATCTTCTCAGGGAAGTAACGAAAGAAAACGTTCGCCTGTCCCATCATGGGACCGATGCCGCCCATTTGGAACATCAGCCAGGACATCACGCGTGCGCGTTCGGGACCCTCGGAGGGCAGCAGGCGCCCGGCCTTCTCGGCCAGGTAGATCATGATTGCACCGGATTCGAAGACCGGCAGGCCGCCCGCGTCCCGGTCGACGATCGCCGGGATGCGGCCGTTCGGGTTGATCTTGAGGAAGCTCTCTTGCTTCTGTTCGCCCGCCCCGATGTTCACGACGTGAGACTCGTAGGGAATCTCGAGTTCCTCGAGCGTGACGGAGGCCTTGTGACCGTTGGGCGTCGGAAAGCTGTAGAGGTCGATCACGCGCGTCTCCCTTGCAGTAAAGCGGCTCGCGGCGGCGGGCAGTATGGCACACCGACCGCGGCGGCGATCCTCGCCCTCTGCCCCCGGGGGATCCGAGGGATTCGCGCGTCCGGACCCGGTTCGGGCGAGTCGGTTCGCGTTTCGAGATGCCGAACCGCGGGTCTCGCGGAACCGAGAACCCGGGGTCGCGTGGTTGGCTCGGGCGACTCTCAGGCTGTCGATCTCCGAATCCGCGAGCGACGGGGGGTGGCCGTCGCCATGCATGTGGTAACTTCGGGACTCGGGTGGCATCAGTGTTGGTCCTCGTCAGCGTCTGATTGAAGCTTCGTGAAGCAACCTGGGAGCGGGGCCTTGCCCGCGATTCGCCTCAGCGTTTGGTTCCTGCTGGTGGCCGCCCTCGGGCCCACGCTGGGCTGTGGGTCTTCGGATCCGGGTCCGGCGCAGGGGAAGCCTCCGAACATCGTGTTCATCCTGGCCGACGATCTGGGCTGGCGGGATTTGAGCGGCGAGGGCAGCCGTTACTACGAGAGCCCGCACATCGATCGTATCGCTCGGGAAGGCATGCGCTTCACGCGTGGCTACGCGACCAGTTCGGTGTGCAGCCCGTCGCGTGCGAGTATCCTCACCGGCAAGTACCCGCCTAACCACGGCATCACCACCTGGATCGGCGAGGTTTCCTCCGAACGCTGGCGCCATCTGGGACGGAACGACAGCCTGTTACCGCCCGACTACGAGCGCGCATTGCGTGCGAGCGAGGTCACGCTCGCCGAGGCCCTCCACGAAGCCGGTTACCGCACCTTCTTTGCGGGGAAGTGGCACCTGGGCGGCGATGGATCCCTGCCTACGGATCACGGGTTCGAGGTCAACCTGGGAGGCTGGGAGGTCGGGCGCCCGATCGGAGGCTACTTTGCCCCGTGGGAGAACCCGAAGCTGCCACGCGGTCGGGACGGAGAATCCCTGCCGATTCGGCTGGCCCAGGAAGCCGTGAAGTTCATCGAGTCGAACCGGGACCGACCGTTCTTCGTGTATCTGTCCTTCTATTCCGTTCACGGCCCGTTGCAGACCACGCGCGAGCTCTGGAAGAAGTACCGCGACAAGGCACAGGCCGCGGGGCCGGCGAGCGAGCGCTTCCGCCTGGATCGCGGCCTAGCGGTTCGCCAGGTGCAGGATCTCCCGGTTTTCGCGGGCATGATCGAGTCGATGGACGCGGCCGTGGGCATCGTGTTGGAGGCGCTGGACCAGCTCCGCCTGGCCGACCGGACGATCGTGGTGTTTAGCTCCGACAACGGTGGCGTGTCTTCCGGCGGGGGCTCTCCAACCAGCAACCTGCCGCTGCGAGGGGGGAAGGGTCGCCAGTGGGAAGGGGGGATTCGCGCGCCGTTCTACATCAAGGCCGCCGGGATCTCGGAGCCCGGCTCCAGCAGCGACGTCCCGGTATCGGGCATCGATTTCTATCCCACGCTGTTGGACCTGGCCGGCTTGGAGCTTTCCCCGGAGCAAGCGGTCGATGGCGTGAGCCTGGTGCCGCTGCTCGAGGGCGCCTCGATCGCTGACCGCCCGCTCTTTTGGCACTACCCCCACTATGGAAACAACGGCGGCGAGCCGTCGTCGATCCTGATCGAAGCCGGGTGGAAGTTGATCCACTACTACGAAGACGGGCGCGACGAGCTCTACGATCTCGAGAACGACGAGGGGGAACAGCGCGACCTGGCGAAGGACGAACCCGCCCGCGTCCGGGCGATGCGCGAGCGTCTGGACGCGTGGTTGAGATCGACGGACGCGAAGTTGCCCACGGACGACCCGCGACACGACCCGGAACGCCTTCGAGAAGCCCGGGAACTGAAGCGCAAGAATCTCGTCCGGACCCTCGAGAAACAGCACGCCCGCTACCTGGATCCGGACTTCCAGCCCAACAGGCGCTGGTGGGGCAGCCGCCAGCCAGAGGATTGATGCGGCAACGGGATTGATGCAGCGAGCGGATTGAAGTATCGGAACCGCGGGCGCGTGGCAGCTCGCCCCCGGCTGGTGCACCGTCTCGGTGTGCGCGTCATGGAACTCGAGCGGCCCGGGCCCGCGGAAACGCGGCCTCTGCGCGAGGCTGCCCGGGAGTGCAGCCCTCCCGGTCCGGGCGAGGTCAGTATTCGTGTCGAGGCCTGTGGGGTCTGCCGCACCGATCTCCACCTCGTCGAAGGGGACCTGGCCCCCCGGCGCCCGCGAATCGTGCCCGGGCACGAAGTGGTGGGCCGGGTGGAAGCCCGTGGCGAGGGCGTCGAGTTGGCCCTTGGAAGCCGCGTGGGAATCCCCTGGCTGCGTGCGAGCTGCGGCGAGTGCCGGTTCTGTCGGAGCCATCGCGAGAACCTCTGCCTTGCGCCCGCCTTTACGGGCTGGCACGCGGATGGGGGCTACGCGGAGCGCTGCACCGCGCTGGCCGACTTCGTTCACCCGCTTCCGGAGCAGGCCTCGGCGTGCGAACTCGCGCCGCTGCTGTGCGCCGGCATCATCGGCTACCGCGCCTTGCTGCGCAGCGGTGTAGCGCCCGGCGGTCGTCTGGGCCTGTTCGGGTTCGGCGGATCGGCGCACATCGCGCTGCAGGTGGCCCACCACCTCGGATGCGAAGTGCACGTCTTTACGCGTGGCGGCCCTCACCGCGAACTCGCCGAAGAACTCGGGGCGGACTGGGTCGGTCGGGCGGGAGAGCGTCCACCCCATCCCCTCGACGCCGCGATCCTGTTCGCACCCGTGGGTGAACTCGTCCCCGCCGCGCTCTCGACCCTCGACCGGGGTGCCGTGCTCGCAATCGCCGGGATCCACCTGACCGAGATCCCGCCCCTCGACTACCAGCGCCACCTGTTCGAGGAAAGAGAACTCAGGAGCGTCACGGCCAACACCCGCGAGGATGCGCGAGCCCTGCTGGAGTTGGCGCGCGAGATCCCGATCCGCACGCACACGGTGTCGTACCCGCTCGAACAGGCAAACCAAGCCCTGATGGATCTCAAGGCCGATCGCATCCGCGGTGCCGCGGTGCTCGAGCCCTGAAGCTGAATCCCTCGCAGGTTGCTGTAGGCGACCCATCCCGGGCCTGCAGCGTGTTCCGCCTCGATTGAGCAAGGAACGTCCGAGTCGGAATCCCGGGCGGAAGCGTTCGAGGGTCTGGTTCGGTTTCGGAAAGCGGTTCGCAATCGGGGTCGGCTGGCCGGGGCGGTCCCGCTTGTCACTGGAGCCCCGATAGTGAGAGTCTTTCGGCCCGGGGTCGGCCCCGGCGATCCCGGGCCGGTCCGCCAGCTTTTCGGCCGTGCGTTGGCCTGGCGCTGAAGGAGTTCCGCATGGATTTGAGCTACGGCGAGGCGTACGAGGAGTTCCGCAAGGAAGTGCAGGCGTTCCTCGCCGAGAACTGGCCCCCGGCTGGGGAAGCGGCGGAGCTGTCGCGCAAGGCGCAGGTCGACCGCTTTCGCGACCGGGCCGTGGACGTGGGCTACCTGGCTCGTTCGATCCCACGGAAGTACGGCGGCTCCGAGCAGGTTCCCGACGCCCTCAAGGCTGCAGTGATCGCCGAGGAGTTTCGCAAGCTGCGCGCGCCGATGGACCCCGTCGGCCTGGGGGTCGGGCTGCTGGTTCCGACGCTGCTCGAGAAGGGGACGGACTGGCAGAAGGAGAAGTTCATTCGCCCGACCATGCGCGGCCACATCCGCTGGTGCCAGGGCTACAGCGAACCCGGCTCGGGCAGCGACCTGGCATCGCTGCAGACCAAGGGGGAACTGGTCGGCGACGAGTGGCTGATCAACGGCCAGAAGATCTGGACCAGCGGTGCGCAGACGGCCGACTACTGTTTCTGCCTGGTGCGCACCGAACCCGAGCAGTCGAAGCACGCCGGGATCTCCTACCTGCTGATCGACATGCACCAGCCCGGCGTCGAGGTGCGGCCGCTCAGGCAGATGACCGGACACTCCGGCTTCAACGAGGTCTTCTTCAGCGATGCCAAGACCCCCAAGGACTGGATCGTCGGCGAGCGCGGCGAGGGGTGGCTCGTCTCACGCACCACGCTCAAGCACGAGCGCAGCGGACTGATGAACGTCGGGCAGGCGACCGGTCAGCTTCCGGCGCTGGTGAAGCTGGCGCAGCGCAGCACGCGGGATGGACGTCCGGCGATCGAGGATCCCGAGGTTCGGCAGAAGCTGGCCGAGATCGAGGGCTACATGAAGGCCAACGAGTACTCGCTTTACTACCGGGCGACCCGCGGGCGGAAGGGCCAGGACGCGGGCCGCATCCAGCTCATGGCCAAGCTGATTCGCTCGGAGATCACCCAGGAGGTCGCGAAACTCGCGATGGAACTGATCGGTGACGACGGGCTGCTGTCCGGCGGCGGCGAGTTGGGCATGCGCGAGAGTCCCAGCGACAACCGCGGCTGGGTCACGAGCTACATGGGCTCGCTCGGGGGCGCGATCGCGGCGGGCAGCTCCAACATCCAACGCAACGTGATCGGGGAGCGCGGCCTCGGCCTCCCGCGCGACTGGGCCGCCCAGAGGAGCAAGTAGCCGTGGACTTCGACATCTCTGAAGAACAGGAGTTGCTCCAGGCGACGGTTCGACAGCTGGCCGAGAACGAGTGTCCGCTCACGCGGGTGCGCGAGATCTTCGACGGCGACTCGGGCCACGATCCAGAACTCTGGAAGTCCCTGGTCGAGGTGGGCATCGGCGGTACGGCGATCCCGGAAGAGTTCGGGGGCGCCGGACTCGAGATGCTCGACCTCGCGCTGGTGGCCGAGTGCCTGGGCAGCGCCGCGGTACCGGGCCCGTTCCTGGGCCACTCGCTGGCGGGGCTGGCGGTGCTGCTCGGCGGAAGCGACGCGCAGAAGAAATCGTGGTTACCGAGGCTCGCAATGGGAGATGCGCTCGGGACCGTTGCCTTCGCGGAAGAGGGCTCCGCCTGGCAGCCGAACGAGTGGACGCTGCGCGCGAACGGGACGCTCCGTGGGACCAAGAAGCACGTGCCCTACGGCTCGCTCGCGGACCTGATCGTGGTGGGCACCGCCGACGGCGGGCTGGTGCTGGTCGAGACTGCGAGGGGCGGCGTCCAGAGTGAGCCGGTCGACGCTGCGGATCGCACGCGGCGTCTCGATTGCGTGAGCTTCGAGGACGCGCCCTGCGAGACCCTGCCGGACGGCCCGCGGGCCTCTGGCCGGGTGCGTGACGCCGGGCTGATCCTGCTCTCCGCCGACGCCTACGCCGGGGCGGCCCGCAGCCTCGAGATGGCCGTGGAGTACGCGAACACGCGCCAGCAGTTCGGGGTCACGATCGGCCACTTCCAGGCGATCAAGCACCAGCTTGCGAACATGGCGATCAAGGTCGACCCGGTCCGCTTCCTGGTCTGGTACGCGGCCCACGCCTTCGATCACGTGCCCGACGAGTCCGAGCGCACGGCCGCGCTCACCAAGGCTCACGCCACCTCGGTGTTCATGCAGACCGCGCGCGACAGCGTCGAGGCGCACGGCGGGATCGGGTACACCTGGGAGTGTGACGTGCAGATCCTGTTCAAGCGCGCCATGTTCGACCGGGCCTTCCTGGGTGCGCCGCGCGTGCACCGCGAGCGGGCGGCCGTACTCAGCGGCTGGTAACGCCATTCGCAAACGGACATCGGCCGGGCGACGGGCATCGGCGCGCAGATGAGTTCCGGGACCTGAACGGGGCGACGCGGCGTTGGAGTTCTCCGGGTGGATCTCGATCGCCGCGGTGTGCGCGGCCGGGGCGGTTTCTCCGGGACCGAGCCTGGCGCTGGTGGTCAGGAACACGATCGCGGGCGGACGCGTGGAGGGGACGCTCACGGGTCTCGGCCACGGGCTCGGCGTGGGCATCTACGCCCTGGGTGCGGGGCTCGGCGTATCGGCGCTGGTGGCCGCAGACCCGGCCCTGGAGCGCGGCATCGAACTGGCGGGCGCCCTCTACCTGCTGTGGCTCGGCGTCCAGACCCTGCGGCACGCGGGTCGCGGAAGCGCGAGCGGTCCCGGCCCCGGCCGCTCCGGAATGCGGGGTTTCTCCGAGGGCTTCCTGACCGCGTTCCTCAATCCGAAGATCGCGGTCTTTTTCCTGGCGCTGCTCGGCTCCTTCCTGCCCGCCGAGGCGGGGACCCCGGAACGCGCCGGGGTCGCCGTGTTGGCGATGTCGATCGACGCGGCCTGGTACGTGTTCGCGGCCCTGATGCTCGCGGGGACCGGGGCGGCCGCCTGGATGCGGCGCAACGGGATCTGGGTCGACCGCGTCTTCGCCGCGTTGCTGCTCGCGATCGCCGGTGGCTTACTGCTGCGCGCGTTCTGATCCTCGGGCACCCGGCGGCGTGCGGAGATCAGGCGCGGTAGGCGCCATCGTCGAGGAAGGGCGCGGCGCGGCTGACATCGAGCACTGCGGCGAGTTCGATGTCGCGCTCGAATCCCTGTCGCTGCTTCTCTCGTCCCGAGACGCAGTCGGCGATCCGCGCGTGCAGGTCATGTTCTGC
>JAYZEO010000121.1:0-18485 GCA_036337215.1 Myxococcota bacterium
GATCCAGAGGGGCAGCGTCACGCCACTCAGAATCACTCCGAGCGCGAGCAGGGTCGCCCACGCAACCGGCGACGTGAACAGGGCCCGCAGCGAGACGCTTCCGGTCCAGATCCAGATCCCGAGTGTGAAGTGCAGAATTGCGACCATCGCGAAGACCGAGGTCGCGAGCGCGAGCCCTTCGGGCCCGAACGCGAACAGCGAGAGCGGAAGCGCCAGGTTGCCCGCGTTCGGAAACATCAACGGTGCGAGCAGATTCGTGCGAGGCAGTCGCATCGCCGCGAGCACGAGCGCGCCCAGGCCCCCGAATACGGCGACTGCGAGTGCCGCCGCCGCCATCAACTCCGTCATCAGCGAGACATCGACCCGGAAACTGATCAGGCTCGAAAACACCAGGCTCGGCGCGCCCAGGTTCGTGACCAGGTCGGTGACGAACTCGGTCGGGTAACTTCGTCCCGCGCGGCGCCAGGCGAAGCCCAGCAGCACGCACACGAAGACCGGGGCAATGATTCCGAGCAGTTCGGGGACCACGAACGCGGCCTCAGGTTCCCGAGAGACTCCGCAGGTGGGCGATCACGTCGCGGATGTCGGAGTCGTTCAAGATGCCGCCCCAGGGCGCCATCAGCGCGGACTTGCCAACCGCCGCCCCACCCTTCTCGATCACCACGTAAATCTCGGCGTCGCTGAGCGTGCCCATGTACTCGGCCGAGCCGTGGTCGGCGGGTCGAGGGACCAGGGTCTGGGCGATTGGACCGTCGCCGCGGCCCTCGGGCCCATGACAGGTGGCGCAATACATCGCGTAGAGGGGCGCTCCGAGTTCCGGATTCCCGCGCAGATTGCCGGCGGGAACCGCGGACTTCTCGGTTGCGGGTGCGGAACTGGTCGGCTCACCCGGCTTCGCGCTCGGAGCGGTGGCCGTGGAGGCAGGCTCGCTCGGAGCCGGCGCTTCGCCGCCACATGCGAGCGCCAGAACCAGGAGCAGCAGCGGACCGACGAGGGTCGCGACCGCCGGGCGCGCGGCCGCTTCGGGCGCGGGGTGGGGCCTGCAATTTCGGGACGAGGTTCGGCCGCGGGGTTCTGCCCCGCGGACACTGCGTGCGCACACGTCGCTTCGCTCCACGTCCACTTCCTTTCGTCACAGTCGTCACAAACGTCGAAGTCGGCGCCGTCGTCACAGGGCTCTCGAGGCCGCAGCGCGAGCGAGCGACGCAAACACCGCACACGCCTGTTGACCCGGAAACTCCACCCAACGGGCCGTGACGGCGCCGCGGAAGCTACTGGTGCCCTCCGGGAGGGTCAAGCGACGCGTTCAGTAGCTGCGCGGGAGTCCCAGTACGCGCTCGGCGACGTAGTTCCGGGCCATCTCCTGGGAGATCGGAGCCAGCCGCATCAGGCGAGCCTCGCCCCAGTAGCGCCCGACGTTGAACTCGCTCGCGTACCCGAATCCGCCCAGCGTCTGCAGCGCCTGGTCACAGGCGCGAAAGCCCGCCTCGGCGGCACGCAGCTTGGCCATGTTGGCCTCGCCCCCGGCGATGTTCCCCTGGTCGTAGACCCAGGCGGCCTTCTGCCAGAGCAGGTCGGCGGCCTCGAGTTCGCTGTGACAGTCCGCGAGCGGGTGCGAGATCGCCTGGTTCGCGCCGATCGGCCGGTCGAACACGATGCGCTCCTTGGCGTAGGCGGTCGCGACCTCGAGGGCACGGCGCCCGATCCCGACCGCCTCGGCCGCGAGCATGATCCGCTCCGGGTTGATGCCGTCGAGCAGGCAGCGAAAGCCGCGTCCGACCTCGCCGACGACGTCCTCGGGGCCGACGCGCAGGTCGCGGATGTAGACCTCGTTCGAGTTCACGGCGTTGCGCGCGATCTTTGGGATCTCGCGAATCTCGCAGTGCGCGGGATCGAGGTCCGCCAGGAACAGCGTCATTCCATCGAGCGGCTTCTCGCACTCCTCGCGCGGTGTCGTGCGCGTGAGCAGCAGGATCTTCTGCGCCTGCTGCGCCTTGGTGTTCCAGACCTTCTTGCCGTTGATCACGAAGCCGTCGCCGTCGGGTTCCGCGAAGGTCCGGATCCGCGAGGTATCGGTGCCCGCATCGTCTTCGGTCACCCCGAACGACACGTGCAGTTCGCCTCGCGCGGTGGCAGGCAGATAGCGCTGCTTCATCGCCTCGGAGCCGTGGTGCACGACCGGGCCCATGCCGAAGATCGAAAGGTGAAGCGTCGAGGCCGCGTTCATCGCCCCGCCGCTCTGCGCGACCGCCTGGAGCAGCACGCCGGCCGCCATCACGCCCAGTCCCGCGCCCCCGTAGCACTCGGGGATCGCGATCCCGACCCAGCCCTGCTCTGCGAACGCGTTGTAGAACTCCCAGGGGAACTCCTTGTGCTCGTCCTTGTCGCGCCAGTACTCGTCGCTAAAGCCAGCGGCAAGCTTGGTCGCCTCTTCACGGATGTGTTCCAGTTCCGGGCCGAGTGAAAAGTCCATGGGGCCTATGATACTTGGCCGGCGGGCTCCGCCGGGCGGCCGGGCCAGATCGGGCGGGTGGGTTGCCGGATCGGGCTCGGTGAGGTAACCAACGGCCCTTCAGAGGAGACGAGCGATGGCCAAGGGAGCGCGCGAGAAGGTCAAGCTGGAAAGCAGCGCCGGGACCGGCTTCTTCTACACCACGACCAAGAACAGGCAGAAGACGCCGGACAAGCTCGAACTCAAGAAGTACGATCCACGCGTGCGCAAGCACGTCCTCTTCAAGGAAACCAAGCTCAAGTAGCCGGGTCCGGCTCGCGGGATCCGCAGCTTGACAGCGACACGGGGCGGGTGGGACCGTCGCCCTGAGCCGAGGTCGCTGACGGTCGAGGCCCACTCGCCGCGACCCGCCGGCTCGACGGGCCGCGTCGGAGGCGGTCGGAGGGCGGAACTCGGCCCGGGCTTGCCGAGAGCCGGAGGAGAAGCGCCAGATGGAGGCACCGCTCGAGGGGATCCGGATCGTCGAGATCGCGAATTACGTCGCGGCGCCCTCCGCAGGCGCGCTGCTCGCCGATCTCGGCGCGGAGGTGATCAAGGTCGAGGTCCCCCAGGGCGAGATCTACCGGCAGACGCGCCCCCGCCACATGGGGCACAAGGTCGATTTCGATGGGTCTCCGGCATTCCAGATGGACAACCGGGGCAAGCGCTCGCTGGCGCTCGACCTGGGCAGCCCGGACGCGCGTGCAGCGCTGCTTCGGGTGATCGACGGCTGTGACGTGGTGCTCACCAACCTGCTCCCCGAGCGCCAGACTCGCTACGGCCTCGATCCCGAAACCCTGCGGAAGCGCCAGCCGGGCCTGATCTACGCCTCGCTCACCGGCTATGGCGGACGCGGCGCCGAGGCCAACCGCCCCGGCTTCGACTACGCCGCATACTGGGCCCGGACCGGCTTCATGGACAGTACCCGCGAGCCCGACGCCCCGCCCGCCTACCTGCGTCCTGGAACCGGCGACCACGCGGCCGGCATGAGCCTGGTCGCCGGGATCCTGGCCGCGCTGCGCGTCCGCGATCGCACCGGCAAGGGCCAGGACGTCGATGTCTCGCTGCTCCAGATCGGGCTCTACATCCAAGGCAACGATCTGTCCATGACGCTGATCACGGGTAAGAGCCCGAAGCGCCACGACCGCAACACACCCGTCAACCCGCTCTGGAACCAGTATCCCGTCAAGGGAGGGCGCTGGCTGTTCCTGGTGATGATCGAGTCGGATCGTTACTGGCACGAACTCTGCCGGGCGCTCGAGCGACCCGAGTTGGCCGCCGAGGAACGCTTCGCGGACGCCCCCAAGCGCTTCCGCGCCAACAGGGAGCTGGTCGCGATCCTCGACGAGGTCTTTCTCTCGCGCACGCTCGAAGAGTGGGAGGCGATCCTGGAGCGCTACAGCCTGATCTGGTCCCCGATGCGCGAACTCAGCGAGCTTCTCGACGACCCGCAGGCGCGCGCGATGGGCTACTTCCACAGCGTCGATCACCCCGTGCTCGGCAAGTTCGAGACCATGGGCCCGCCGTTCCAGATGTCGGACTTCGAGCTCCGCGCCCACCAGCCCGCGCCCGAACTCGGCGCCGACGGCGAATCCGTGCTTCGCGAAGCCGGACTTTCCGAAAACGAGATCCGGACGGCCCTGCCTGCTTCTTCGGACGACGCCTAGGACGCCCGGCCTCGCGCCGCCGGAGTCCGCCGACCCAACGGCGGTCACTGAGCGGTTCAGCCTGCGTCCCGGCCCGAGCGGCCGATGTCAGCCGAGCGGGCGCAGCTCCACCGCCTTCCCACGGTGGATGCAGTCGGACATGCAGGGCCCTTGCTCAAATTCTTCTAAACTGACGGCGAACCGCAGCCCGAGGAGCGGCAAGTGAAAGGGAGGAGCAGGCCTTGAAGGGGATCGTGCTCGCAGGAGGGGCCGGGACGCGCCTGTATCCGCTCACGCTGGTGGCCAGCAAGCAACTGCAGGCGGTTTACGACAAGCCGATGATCTATTATCCGCTGGCAACGCTGATGCTGGCCGGGGTCCGCGAGATCCTGCTGATTTCGACGCCCGCCGACACGCCGCGCTTCGAGCAGTTGCTGGGTGACGGCTCCCAATGGGGAATCCGGCTCTCGTACGCGGTTCAACCGCGTCCGGAGGGGATCGCGCAGGCCTTCCTGGTCGGGGAAGAGTTCATCGGACAGGAGCAAGTCGCGCTGATCCTGGGCGACAACATCCTCTACGGGCGGATGGACCTGGACCGGATCGTAGAGGAGTTCGAGCACAGCGAGGGCGCCGTGATCTTCGGCTACCCGGTGCAGGACCCCGAGCGCTACGGGATCGTGGAGTTCGGGTCCGACGGTGAGGTACTGAGTCTCGAAGAGAAGCCCGAGAAGCCGCGAACCAACCTCGCGGTGCCCGGAATCTACCTCTACGACGAACAGGTGGTCGCACGCACGCGCGCGCTACAGCCCTCGGACCGCGGCGAACTCGAAATCACCGACTTGAATCTGTCCTACCTGCGGGACGGTAAGCTGCACGCTCACCGGCTCGGCCGCGGCATCGCCTGGCTCGATACCGGAACCCAGGAGAGCCTGCTCGAGGCCGCGAACTTCATCGCCACCATCGAGCACCGCCAGGGGCTCAAGATCTCGTGCCTCGAAGAGATCGCGCTCCGACGCGGTTACGTCCGCCCGGACGAACTCGCAGAAACGCTGCGCGAGATGCCGGCGTCGCCCTACCGTGACTACGTGGAACAGGTTCTGGCTGAGGGGCCATGAACGAACGCGTGTTCCGCCGGACGCGCCAGGTCCGGCAGGAAGACACCGACGCGCTCGGCCACGTGAACAACGTGGCCTGGGTGCGCTTCGTGGTGGAACTGGCCGACGCGCACTCGCGCGCGGTCGGTCTCGACTGGGCGGCCTATCAGAGAATCGGCGGCATGTGGATCGTGCGGCGGCACGAGATCGACTACGCGCGCGCCGCCATCCCGAGCGAGGAGATCAGCGAAGAGACCTGGGTCGAACTCGCGCGAGGCGCGCGCAGCGTTCGGCGGTCGCGCTTCCTGCGAAGCGAGGGCGGCGAACTCCTGGTCGAGGCCACCACCCACTGGGCCTTCGTCGATACCAAGACCCAACGTCCTAAACGCATCCATCCCGAAGTCATCGACCGCTTCTCCGCCTGAGGCGTATGCTCCGAGCCGAGGAGGCAAGCAAATGCCCGAACCGCAGAACCGAAAGCCACTGTCCGACCGGGTCGCGATCGTCACCGGAGCCGCTTCCGGCATTGGCGCAGCCAGCGCGCGCGTACTCGCGGCCGCCGGGGCCCGGGTCGCCTGTGCGGATCTCAACGCCGCCGGGGCCGAGTCGGTCGCCAAACTGATTCAGCAGGCGGGCGGAGAGGCCTTCGGAATCGCACTCGACGTTACCGATCCCGACGCAAACACGCGCGCCGCCGATGCCGTCCAGACCCGCTACGGGGGCCTGCACATCGCGCACCTGAACGCCGGCATCGCCGCCTCGTCCTCGATCCTGGATACCACACTCGAAGAGTGGGACGCCGTGATGGGCGTGAATCTGCGCGGCGTCTTCCTGAGCCTGCAGGCCACGGCGCGCGTGATCGTGGCGAGCGGCGGCGGCTCGATCGTGGTGACCTCCTCGGGCGCAGGCCTTCAGGGCGGCGGGAACATGGGAAGCTACAGCGCCAGCAAGCACGGGGTGCTCGGACTCGTGAAATCCGCGGCGGTGGACCTCGCCCCCGCGGGCGTGCGCGTGAACGCGGTCTGCCCGGGCGTGATCGACACACCGATCCTGGGACCGATTCACGGAAACAAGCAGATCACCGAGGGTCTGCTGGGCCGCATCCACCCGATCGGGCGCGTCGGCCAGCCCGAAGAGGTCGCCCGGCTGGTGCGGTTCCTGGCGAGCGAGGACGCTTCCTTCATCACGGGCAGCGCGGTTCCGGTCGATGGCGGACTCTCGGGCGCAATCGGAGGCTTCGGGCCCGGAGGCATCGCCGACGGCAGCATCGAGCTCGACCCCTAGCCGCGGCGCCCCTCCGGCCCCCGGAAGGGGCCAGGGCGAGAGCGCCGACAAGAATCCCCCCCGAGTTCCTCGTCCGCGCTCCCGCCCCCCCTGATCGTGATTCGCGAGAAGGTTGGGCGCTCTTCACACTCATCGGCAACTCGGACCCCGACTTGAGCAACTCTTGCGCAGCTACCGCAAGATTCGACAGATCGGGGATCCGCTGGATGCCAGCAGCGCCTAGAACGCGTAGCGGGCCAGGCGTGCCAGCACGTCCGCGAGGCCGCGCCGGAGCAGGTAGCGCAGCAGCGGGCCGGTTCCGGGGATGAGCGGGCGAAAGCACACAGTCCAGCGAACCTCGGAGGCTCCCTCCAGGGGCGCAACCCGGATTTCGCCCTGGTGATCGCGAATCGGAAGGCCGGCCGAAATCCGGTAGCTCATGCGCTTGGGGGGATCGAAGGCGGTGACTTCCTCCTCGATCGCGAGGCCCGCACCCCGAATCACCCGGATCGCTCCCAGGCCGTTCGGCGGAGGATCGCCGTCCTGGCGCAGAACGACCTCCCTGGCGCCTGACCAGTCGGCCAGTCCACGGTGATCGGTCAAGACGCCGAACACCTGCTCGGCGGACGCCGGGATCCGGGCGACGAGTTCGAACGCTTGCATCAGCGCACAAGGTAGCCTTCCCTATCGCGGAAATGTCGCGTGTCGGGTTCCGGAGTGCGGGTGCGAGGGCAGCGGGACTGACGGGATTGCTCGTGGCACTCGCGGCACCGCTCTCGGGGTGGGCGGGCCCGGATCCCTTGGGGGCCGCCGGGAGCCTGGTGCGCGGCCCGCTGCGCGTTGCCGGGGATGTCACCGGGGGCGTGGGCCTGTGCCTGGCCAGTGGAGTTGCGCTGGTCTCGGACGGCGTCTCGTTCATCGACTCCAACCGTGTGACACGCCCGCTGCTCCACGGCGCGGTCAGCCGCGGCGGCTACTACGCGGCGCTCGGAATCTCGCACGCGTCGACCGGGCTGCTGGAACTGCTGCGCGGCGAAGACATCGAGCGACTGCCCGAGCACCGCGCGACCTACCTCGCGGCGGCCCCGGGCTACGGACGCTGGACCACCTTCGCGACCGGCCTCTCTGCCCTCAAACTCGGGGTCGGCGACGGCCTGGCCACGCTGCCGCTGGTGGTGTTGCATGCGGTCGGGGCCGAGGGCTGGGCAACCCGCCTCGAGCAGAACCGCGAGGAGGCGCGCACCCGTGCGCTGGGACCCCTGACGCCAGAATCCGCGAGCACGGCTGGATCGAAGCAAGCACCTGGAACCGACCCGAGGTGAGAGCCTGATGGACCGCGAACAGGAGGGCGTGACTCGGCTTGCGCACCTGCGACTCGGCGGGGCCCATGCGGGGCCCCGCGAAGGCGCGGTCGTGGTCGAAGAGCCGCTCGAGATCCGGCTCGACACGCGCCCGATCGCGGTCGTGATGCGCACACCCGGAAACGACATCGAACTCGTGCTGGGCTTCCTGGTCACCGAGGGCATCGTCTCCGATCCCGGCGTGATCCTGCAGGCCGCCCACTGCGACGAGACCCGCAACGTCATCGAGGTCCGCAGCGAACCGGGCGCACCCAACGTCCACCCGCCTGCCCAGCGGAACTTCTTCGCGAGTTCGAGTTGCGGCGTGTGCGGCAAGGCCAGCATCGACGCGCTGCGCGTGCGGGCGCCCGGGCTCGGCCAGAACGCGTTGCGGGTCGGTGCGGAGCGGCTCCGCGGCCTGCCCGGCGCGCTGCAGAACGCGCAGGACCTCTTCGGCGAGACCGGGTCCCTGCACGGCGTGGGATTGTTCGAAGCCGACGGCACTCCCAGCTGCGTTCGCGAGGACGTCGGCCGCCACAACGCCGTCGACAAAGTGGTCGGGTGGGCCGCGCTGAACGAACGCCTGCCGCTCTCGGCTCAGGTGCTGATGGTGAGCGGACGTGTGGGATTCGAGATCGTGCAGAAGGCCTGGGTGGCCGGGATTCCGATCGTGTGCGCAATCTCGGGCCCGTCGAGCCTCGCGGTCGAACTCGCGCGCGAAGCGGGAATGACCCTGGTCGCGTTCCTGCGCGGGCAGGAGATGAACGTCTACGGCGCACCCGAGCGGATCGTAGGCCCATGAAGCTCCGTCACCTGGTTCCGTTCGGACTCGCCGAACCCGACAAGCCACGCCACTACACCGAGATGGCGAAGAGTATCTGGGAAAACCGCCGCGCCCTGCCCTACGCGTGGCGGATCCTGCGCGACGGCGTCTGCGACGGCTGCTCGCTCGGACCCTACGGTCTGCGCGACAACGTGATTCCGGGCGTGCACCTGTGCACGACCCGCTTGCGACTGCTGCGGCTCAACACCATGCCCGCACTCGATCCAGCGCCGCTCTCGGATGTCGCCGCGCTCGAACGCCTCGGCGAACCGGGCCTTCGCCAACTCGGCCGGCTCGGCGCGCCGATGCTGCGCGAACGCGGCGACGCGGGCTTCCACCCCGTAAGCTGGGACGAGGCGCTGGCCGGGATCGGCCAGAGGCTCCGCGACGTTCCCGGCGAACGGATGGGTTTTTTCGCGACCTCGCGTGGCCTTACCAACGAGACCTACTACGCGTTTCAAAAGACCGCGCGACTGCTCGGGTCGAACCACGTCGACCTCTGCTCGCGCCTTTGCCACGCCGCCACGGTTTCGGGCCTGGCCGAGACCCTGGGCGTGGGCGCCCCGACCTGCTCGCTCTCCGATCTGATCGGCGCGGACCTCGTGGTCCTGCTCGGGACCGACCTCGCCAACAACCAGCCGGTCACCACCAAGTACCTGCACCACGCAAAGAAGCGCGGCTCGCGGATCATGGTCGTGAACCCCTACCGGGAGCCCGGCCTCGAGCGTTACTGGGTCCCGAGCGTTCCGCAAAGCGCCTTGTTCGGAACCGGGCTCATGGACGACTTCTTCCAGGTCTTCGTCGGCGGCGACATCGCGTTCCTGTCCGGCGTGATCAAACGCCTGATCGAGCTCGACGCGATCGACCGCGTGTTCGTCGCGGAGCGCACGCGCGGCTTCGACGAACTCGAGGCCGATCTCGGACGGCGCGGCTGGGACGAGATCGAGCGCTCGTGCGGGCTCCCGCGCAGCGAGATCGATCGCTTCGCGCGGAGCTACGCGAAGGCAAAGACCGCCGTCTTCGTCTACAGCATGGGACTGACCCAGCACCGCTTCGGGGTCGACAACGTGAAGGCGGTGGCCAACCTCGCGCTCGCGCGCGGCATGTTAGGCCGGCCCAGGACCGGGATCATGCCGATCCGCGGCCACTCGGGCGTGCAGGGCGGCGGCGAGTGCGGGGTCGACCCCGGAAAGTTCCCGGGCGGCACCGCGATCGGGTCCGAGGGGCACGCGCACTTCGAGGCCGCCTGGGGGCATCCGGTTCCGCGCGAGCCCGGTTTGCACGCGCCGCACATGGTCGAGGCGTGCGCGCGCGGCGAGATTGATCTCGTGTACTCGATCGGCGGAAACCTGCTCCAGACGCTGCCCGACCGCGACTTCGTGCGGGCTGCGCTCGAACGCGTGCCGGTGCGGATCCACCAGGACCTGGTCGTGAACCCGAGTGCGCTCATCCCGGGCGAACGGGTCGTGCTGCTGCCGGCCCAGACCCGCTACGAACAGCGCAGCGGCGGCACCACCACCAACACCGAGCGGCGGATCCGTTTCACTCCCGAGATCGAGGGCCACCCGAGCGTCGGCCAGGCACGACCCGAGTGGGAAATCCCGGGTGAGGTCGCGGCCGCGATCCGACCCGGGCTCGCCGGCGCACTCCGCTGGCCCGATACGGCCGCGATCCGGAACGAGATGGCGGACCTGATGCCCGCCTATACCGGGGTCGAGAAACTCGAGAAAGCCGGCGACTGGATCCAGTGGGGCGGCGAGCGTCTGTTCAGTTCGGGCTTTCCGGGCATGCCCGAGGGTCGCGCGCGCTTTGCAGCGCTGCCGTTTCCGGAAACGCAGGTGCCCGAGGGCCAGTTCTACCTGACGACGCGGCGTGGGAAGCAGTTCAACTCGATGATCTACGGCGCGCGCGATCCGCTGACCGGGGCCGCGCGCGACGCGGTGTTCGTCTCGGAGCGAGATGCCGACGCGCTCGGGCTCGCCGACGGCGCACGCGTGCGACTCCGCTCCGAGACCGGCCAGTACGAGGCGCGGGTGCGCCGGGCCCCCGTCAAGCCGCGCACGCTCCAGGTGCACTGGCCGGAGGGCAACGTGCTGATCAGCCGGCGCTACGACCCGGTCTCGGGCGAGCCCGACTACAACGCCTTCGTCGAACTCGAAGTCCTCTGAGCGCCCGCGCCGCGGCTCGCCGAAACACGCGGGCACGTCTGGGGTAGAATGCGCCCCCAGAAGGAGGATCCCCCATGAAGCTCCACGACAGTGCGATGGCCCCGAACCCGCGGCGCGTCCGTATCTTTCTCTCCGAGAAGGGCATCGAGGTGCCGACCGTGCAGGTCGATCTCGGCAAGGCCGAGAACCGCCAGCCGCCCTTCCTGTCGCTGAATCCGCTCGGTGGCGTGCCGATCCTGGAACTCGACGACGGAAGCGTGATCGCGGAGTCCGTCGCAATCTGCCGCTACTTCGAGGAAGCACAGCCCGAGCCTGCGCTGCTCGGCACCGGCGCGGCGGGACGTGCCAACGTCGAGATGTGGCAGCGACGCACGGAACTCGTGCTCTTCAACAACGTCACCGGATGCTTTCGCAACACCCACGACTTTTTCAAAGGCCGGATCCCGCAGGTGGCCGAATACGGCGCGGTCTGCAAGGAAGCCGCGATCAAGAGCCTGGACTTCTTCGACGACAGGCTCAAAGACGGCGAGTTCCTGGCCGGCGACGCTTACACGATCGCCGATATCACGGCGCTGGTCGCGCTCGACTTCGGACGCATTTCCGAGATCCGCATCGGCGCGGAACACAAGCACCTGACCCGCTGGTACGAGACGGTGTCGAATCGCCCGAGCGCCAAGGCCTAGGACGCACTCCGCGGCTCGGTCAAAGTCCTCAGCGAAAGGTCGGCTCGTCCCACCACGGAAAGAAGTCGGGCATGTCGTCGCTCGGTGAAAGCGTGAACTTCGGCGAGCGCTTCTCGAGGAAGGACTGTACGCCTTCGCGTGCATCGTCTGACTGCCCGAGCACGTAAATTCCGCGCGAGTCGACCCGGTGCGCGTCCATCGGGTGCTCGGCACCGAGCATCTTCCAGAGCATGTGGCGCGACAGTGCGACCGAGACGGGCGCGGAATGTTCGGCGATCTCGCGCGCGAGCTCACGCGCCGCCGGGAGCAGTTCGTCGGGCGCGTGCAGGCTCCGGACCAGCCCGCCCGCGAGCGCTTCCTGTGCGGGGAAGACCCGGCCCGAGTACACCCACTCCGCGGCCTGCTGCATTCCCACGAGGCGAGGCAGGAACCAACTCGAACAGGCCTCCGGGACCAGGCCGCGGCGACAGAACACGAAGCCGAGCCGCGCTTCCTCGGACGCGAGCCGGATGTCCATCGGCAAGGTCATGGTCGCACCGACCCCGACGGCCGGACCATTGATCGCCGCAATCACGGGCTTCCTGGATTCGTAGAGACGGAGCGTGAGCAGTCCGCCGCCGTCGCGCCGCAGAATCTGGGCAGGTCCGCGGTCCTTGCGCTTTTTCGGATCGAAGGTGGTGCCCCCGGACTCGAGATCCGCGCCCGCGCAGAAGCCGCGCCCCGCGCCGGTCACGATCACAGCCCGGATCTCGTCATCGGCGTCGGAACGGTCGAGCGCGTCGACGAGTTCCTCGAGCATGGTCTGCGTGAACGCGTTCAGCCGATCCGGACGGTTGAGCGTGAGCGTCAGGATCCGGTCTTCGACCTCGTAGATGATCTGGTTGTAGGACATGGGCCCTCCTGTCTGTGGGACGCATGATCCCAGAGAAGCGGTCGGGGCTTCAAGTGAGGCGCAGACTCCGCAGCCTGTTCAGGGCCGCCGCGATCTCGAAGCGTCGCGGCCGCGCGCGATCGCCGAAGCCCGACGAAGTGAGGGCCCCGAGGCCACGCTCGTCCAGCGTGGCCTCGATCTCGTCGAGCAGTTCCGCGACCGAACGCTTGCCGTCGCAGATCCCGCGGGAGAGTACCAGCAGCGCATCCCCGATCGCGCGGCTCTGCGCGGGATCGACCAGCTGGTAGAGCAGCGAAACGTCGACCTCTTCGGTCCCGAACTCGATCGCTCGGGTCTTCACGCTGCGCACCCGCTCGGACCGCCGCCCACGCGACGGGTCGAGACTCCGGGGATCGGGGACGCGCGGCGCCGCGGGCTCCCAGAGGCCGGGCGCACGCGGCGCGGCATCGCCGAGCGGGAGCGCGGCCGCGACCTCGCGCGCTCGGGTCCCGACATCGCGCGGCCGGTAGGCGTCGAGTTGGATCACGCTGTCGGCCACGTCGAGGTAATCGCCCGCCCCGCCGACGACCAGCAACGACGAAACGCCGCGCTCCTCCGATAGTTGCCGCACCCGGTCGAGATACGGCGTGATCGGTTCGCTCTCGGCCGGGATCAGCTGCCGCATGCGTGCGTCCCGAATCATGAAGTTGCTGGCGGCCGTGTCCTCATCGATGAGCAGTGCCGTCGCCCCGGCCTCGAGCGCCTCGATGATACCGGCCGCCTGTGAGGTACTGCCGGAGGCATCCGGGCTGTCGAAGCGGTCCGTGCGACGACCAAGCGGGAGCCGGTCGATGAACGGCCGCAGGTCGACGCCGCAGACCGACCGCCCGTCCTCGGCCCGAACCGAGACCGCGCTGGCGCGGGTGACACAGGCCTCGCGACCGTCTCCGGGAACGTGGTCGTAGACACCGAGGGCGATCGCGGAAAGCAGGGTCGACTTTCCGTGGTACCCACCGCCCACGATCAAGCTGACTCCGGCCGGGATCCCAAGGCCCACGCGCGGCCCCGCGTGTGGAGCTTGGAGTTCGACGCGCAGGGTTTCCGGGACCTCGAGCAGAACCGCGCCCGCAAGCGGCCGCGGATCGGCCCCGGTCCGTCGTGCCAACACCGCGCCCTCGGCCAGGAACGCAACCAGTCCGGCATCCGCGAGCTGCGCGCGGAGCGCCACCTGGTCCTCGACCGCGTTCACCCAGACGCCGAGCGCTTCGGAATCGAGCGCCTCGAAGAGCGCCTGAAGTTCGCGCGGCAAGCGATCCGCGAGCAAGCGTGCGGCCTCGCGTCCGAGGATCCGCCGCCCGGCCGCGGGCAAGCCTGCCGAGAGCCGGACCTGCACCCCGCCGTCGGCATCGACGCGGACGCCGGTGCGTTCGAGCACCTCCTGGCCCACCGGCGCGACCTCGAGCAAGCCGCTCTTGCCTGAGCCGGCGCGTGCCCGATAGCCGGAGAGCGCCCGCCCCAGCGCGCGCTGGATGAAGTCGGCGGCCGCGCGACGCGCGTCCGGATTCGCAGACGCCCGTGCGGGCAGTCCGGCCGCGTCCGCCGGGACCTCGACGCAGACGCGGCTGGGTGCCGCGAACGGGTCCCCCTGCACGTGATCGAAGCACAACTCGAGCCCGCCAAGGCTGTAGGCACGGCGCGAGAGATCCTTGTAGTGCCCGTACGGGCGACCATCGATCCGTTCCAGGTCGGTCCGCAGGTCGCCCGAAGACGGCCTAGCTGGAGGACGCGGCCGCCGTTGACCCACCCCTACTCAGCCGGCGTCGCGCGGCGGCGAAACAGCAGCAGCGCGAGCACCAGGAATGGCAGCGCCGACAGGATCCCACCCCCCCAGCCCAGTCCACGCGGATCCAGCAGATTCCAAAGCCACATGCTGAACGCGATCTGGACCACGTAGACGGCCGACGCCACCCAGACCCAGGGACGCAGCCGATAGAACCCGTAGCTGAGCGCGGCGTACACGACCCAGTGAAACGCCGCGCCCACCTTGGCTGCATACCCGGAGAGCAAAATCCCGAACCAGACCTCGTCGTCCTGGTCGAGGGGCTTCCAGAACAGGTCCCAGGGCACATAGATCAGGGCCATGTAGATGCAGAACGCCAGGATCACGTTGACCCACACGGGACGCCGCACGAGTTCTCCGCGCCACCCGAGTGCCATCAACCGCTCCCGTTCCCGTCGATTCCGCGCCGCCGCAGGAACGCGTCGATTGCATCACAGAGCGCGCGCGGTTCGTCGAAGTGGACCATGTGTCCGGCTCCCGGGATCTCGACCGACTCGGCGTCCGCAAAGAACGCGAGGCGTCTTCGAAACTCGGTCTCCGGAAGGTAGCCACCGCCCTTGCCGGTCTCCCGCGGTCGCTCTCGGCCCCGGGTCCAGAAGTCTCCCGAGGCGCCCCCGTTCACGACCAGCGTCGGACAGCTGATGCGCTCCCAGCTCTCCTCGATCTGCCGGAAGTTGAAGCCGCCCCAGCTGGTGCGCAGGAAAGGATCCCACTTCCAGCGAAGCCCACCCTCGGGATGCGGGCGGGTACCGGCCTCAGCCAGCAGGCGTGCGCGCGCGGAATCGAGCCCGGGATGGTTGCGCCGGATCCGCTGCGTGGCCTCGTCGAGACCGGCGACGCGCTTGCCGTGCGGAGGAAGCTGGTCGAGCGCCTCGATCGAATTCCGCGCCCAGAAGAGCCCAGCCTCGCGACTACCCTCGCCTTCCCATTTCGGCGGTCCGATGCCCTCGACCAGTACCAGCGCCCGGGGCACCTCCGGGAACAGTCCCGCGTACTGAGACGCGACCTCTCCCCCGAAGCTGTGTCCCACCAACACCGGCCGCTCGAGATCGAGCGTCAGGATCGCGGCCCGCACGTCGATCACGAAGTGCTGCAGGGCGTAGTAGTGCACGTGGTCGCTGTCGCCGTGGCCGCGCAGGTCGAGCCCGATCACGCGGAAGCGGTCGCGAAAGCGTTCGGCGATCGGATCCAGGCTCCGCGCCAGGTCCCGCATGCCGTGGAGCAGCAGCATGCTCGGGGCAGGTGCCTGGCCCGGCTCCCCGTAGTCGAGAGCAGACAACTCGATCGCGTGACTCCGGATGCGGAGTTGCTTGGGCATCTCGATTGACTTTCGTTTTTTGTTTGCTAATTTCAGAGAAGCTTCGAGGCTGATTTCAAGTGACGCACGCTCTTTTCAACCCCCCTGTGACCCCTCCCATGCGTCGAAAGGGACACCTGCCCCGATCCGCACCCGGGGCCGGAGAGCTGCGAAGAACCCGGGCGCCTCGGGGCCCGGGTTCCCTCGAAGCGATCGGCGTGCCGGCGAGCTCAGAGTCGGCCGAGTAGCTCCAAAGCCGCGTTCCCGAGCGCATCCGTCGAAGCTGACATCTCGAGGTTGCGCATTCGGCTCCGCAGCAGACTGCGCTCATCGACCGAGGCTCGGGGCACGGCCTCGCCAAGCGCTTGGAGCACACCCAGCAACTCGCGTTCGTCTTCCAGATCGAGCAGCATCAGCAGCAGGCCGAATTGCTCGGGCATGCCGAAGCTCTTCTTGAATTCGCGGTAGGTGCGGAGAAATGTAGGCGAGGCGTGCGCATCTCTCAGTCGCTGTTCGAGACGGCTCCGCCCCGCGTCGTTGCGCTTGCCGAAGAGTTGCTCCTCGACGCGGCGCTTGTACGCGCCGCTCACGCGGCGCGCACCTCGCTTCCCCCCCTCGGAGCGGGATCTGCCGTTACCACCCCGGCGCGGCTTCTCACGGCGCCGCTTGTCGGAGTCGCTGGACGAAGTCTTATCGCGATCACTCACATGCAGGTTCCATCGAAAGGCCGCACGGCGCTGCGAGCTAGATTCGCCAGGCACGCACGGCTCCGGGGCGAAGCCCCTGGATCCCGAATCCGATGGCAGGGCGTTCCCTGCCATTCACGCGGTTGAACGGGGCGACTACCTTCGGTCGAAACCCCCACCGCACTCGTAGCATGCATCATTCAGCCGATAATGTCGCGCTCCGGCGCGGGGTCGTGCCGGGAAGGAGACAGCGCCTCCCCGTTTGGGACACTGGCGCCCGAGGACGCAGCCCCGGGAGCGCGGCGAACCAGCAGCAGCAGGCCACGGCCGACGAACAACAGTCCCAGGCCATCGAAGCAGGCGTCGAGCAGGCTTGGGCTCCCGTGAAACACCGACCCGCCGGTTGCGAATCCGATGGCCACCAGACCTGCTCCCAGCATCAACTCGGGCAGGCCTCTCATCCAGCGTCCGCGCTCGCATGCACCACCAAGAGACCTTTCGGACGGCCGGCGGCCGGCCTGAAGCCCCGCGCGAGCTTCGAGAGCCCGAATCCACCCGACTCTGGCTCAGAACGCCCAGAGAGCGAGCGCGACGAGCAGCGCGACGCCGCCCAGCACCCCCGCCACGACCCGAGGAAAATGCGGCTGAATCAGCAGCGGATCGGAGGCGATGCTGCGAACGTCGAGCGCATCCAGCCGACCCGAGGTCACGGCCTCGAGGTCCTCGAGGCAGAGTTCCACCGAAACTTCTGCGTAGGCCTCGCCGATCTCCGGCGACGCAATCGCGGGCGCGCCGTGGTAGGAGACGCGTCTGCCCCCCCGCGCGTAACCGAAGCGCGAATTCAAGGCCCAGCCGACTGCGCCTGCAAGGCTCTGCGCGACCATCCGCAGCTGAGCAGCGGCCTCGACGCGACCCAACCGCGCAAGGGCGGCCGCGATCCAACTCCCCACGCGCGCAATCGGCCGAAACTCGGGAGGCTCATCGGCAGGCAGCGATTTGAACTCGGGCGCGACCAGTTCGGGACGTTTCGCCAGGTACCACGAGGTCTCCCAGGCACCGGCGTGCTCACCCGACACCAGACCTACGCGTTCCGCCTCACTCAAATCGCGTCCGATGCAGGCCTCGACGCGATCGAAAGCCAGACCCCGGGTCAGCAGGTAGAGCGCCCGGATCGAGGGCGTAAACATCGAGATCCCACTACGACGCGAGACCGCCCGGCAGGCGGCCTCGAGTGCGGCCGCGTGTCGCGGACCACCGTGCGCGTTCGTGAGCAGCACGTAACGGAAGCCGGCCCGGGCCAACTGCTCGCCGAAGGCACGCACCACCCGGTAGACGACCCTCGGCGGGGTATTGATCGACCCCGCGAGCGGCAGTTCGTCGGTTCCGATCGGAAGCGGCGGGAATCGCACCGCGGTCCAGTCCGGATGTTGCTCGGTGAAGCGCCGAGCCGTCTCGTCCGCCATCCAGATGGCCTGATGGTAGTCGGATCCGATCGGGAGATGGGGACCGTGAACCTCGAGTGCGCTGACCGCACAGAACGCGACGGTGCGATCGGGATCCAGGGCCTGGAGATCGGGCTGAGAAAGGGTCTCGGCATCCCGTACTCTCCCCGGTCCGAAACTCTGCTCTGTCAGCGCCATAGATCTGTATAATAGCGCGCCGTGCTCAAGAGAATTCATCACATCGGAATCGTGGTCCCCGACCTCGACGCCGCCTACGGATTCTGGCGCGACACGCTCGGGCTCCCGTTCGAGAAGGAGGCGACCGTCGTCGACCAGGGGGTACGTGCGGCACTGCTCCGCTGCGGAGACAGCGAGATCGAGTTGCTCGAACCGATCGACCCCGAGAGCGGGGTGGGCCGCTTTCTGGAAAAGCGCGGCGGGGGTCTGCACCACGTCTGTTTCGAAACCGACGACGTGGCCGCTGAACTCGAGGGCGCACGCAAGCGCGGCCTCAGCCTGATCGACGAAGCGCCGCGCGCGGGGCTGGCGGGTCAGATCTGCTTTCTGCACCCGCGCTCCTGTGCGGGGGTGCTGGTGGAGTACGCCGAGCCGTGAGCGAACACGAGAACGGACTGCGGCTCGACCAGGTCCGCGTCGCCGTCGACTCGGTCCCGGATGCGGCCGAGACCTTCGATCGCAACCTGGAGCTTCCGGGGCGACTCGAAGCCGGGGTCGTCCGGGTTTCGATCGGAGCCTCCGAGATCGTGCTCGAGCCAGCCGCAGAGGGCGAGCGCGCGGGAATGACGGGCTTGGTCCTGGGAACGCCCGACCTGGAGGCGCT
>JAYZEO010000122.1:0-11801 GCA_036337215.1 Myxococcota bacterium
CCCGCGACCAGCACGCTGATCGTGAGACAACCCCGCACCCACCATGCGAACGAGATCCCGGCCGCGAGCGCGAGCGAGCGCATCGACGGCCGGGGGCAACCGCGCCACCTGGAACCCGCTCGCATGGATCAGGCGCTGCGCAAGTCTGCGGGCTTCGTGAAGGGTTGCTCGACCATCTTCGAGACCTGGGCCGAGGACTTTGCAAAGCACACCAACGAACTCCCGATGTTCGACCGGGAGCGCGCCCGGATCGCCGGCGGCGACCCCAACATCACCTACTACCACAGCTACTGGCGACTCGGGCCCGACGAGGCGCTGGTGATCGAGGCCACGCCTCCGGCCTGCGATTACTGGAGTTTCCAGCTGGCCAACCACTGGCTCGAGTCGCTCGACTACCGTTACTTCCCCGTCCACCTGAACGCCTTCATGGCCAAGCTCCGCGACGACGGCTCCGTGCGCGTCGTGGTCTCTCACGAGAACCCGGGCGTCGACAACTGGCTCGATACCTGCGGTCACGAACTCGGGACGATGTGCTGGCGCTGGGTCGGTGCGAGCGAATTTCCAGGGCCCCAAACCCGCGTGGTTCCGATCGCGGAGCTCCGGGGTGACTGAGTTCCCGTTCAGCGAAGACGCGGTCCTCGAAGCGGCGCGCGCAGCGACCGGCCTCTCCGACTTTGGCGGGGACGGGTTCCGCGAGGGCCTTCGGGTCCTGCTCGAGACCTACGAAGGCGCCGCGGGCCTTTCCGAGCGCGGACGCAAGCACAACTGGCGTCGCGTGGTGCTGCTGCTCTCGACGCGGCTGCGCGTCGCGAAGACCCTGCGCGAACACCCCGAGATCCGGGAACGCGAACTCCGACGGCCCGTCTACCTGACCGGCCTGCCACGCACCGGGACCTCGGCGCTCTTCAACCTGCTGGCTTCCGATCCCGCGGCGCGGCCCCTGCTCGCCTGGGAGGGGATCTTTCCGGACCCGATGGAACTCGAAGCGGGACAGCCCGACCCGCGCCACGAGGCCATGCGGGCCGCCGACGAACGTACCCGCCAGCGCGATCCTGAATTCAGCCGCATCCACCACACCGGCGCCGACACGCCCGAAGAGTGCGTACTGCTGCTCGCGCACTGCTTCCGCGACGTCCAGGTTGGCATCGAGGTGCTGATGGAGCCTTACGGCTCCTGGTTCCAGGACCAGGACCTTGGAAGCAGCTATGCCTACTACGCAGACCTGCTGCGCATGCTCGACTTCCAACGGCCGGGCGAACGCTGGCTGCTCAAGTCTCCGGCCCATCTGTGGGGCCTGGATGCACTCGTGGATCAGTTCCCGGATGCGTGCATCGTGATGACCCATCGCAACCCACTCGAGTGCATCCCGTCTTATTGCAGCATGATCGAAGCCCTGCTGAATTCACGCGGCTGTGCGCCGAGGCCCGACCTGGGTGAAAGCGTCCTCGAGTACCTGGCCAGAAGCCTGGAACGCGGACTGCATTCGCGCGATGCGCTCGATCCCGCACACTTCCTCGACGTGGACTACCGCGCATTCATCGCCGATCCGCTCGCCACCGCGTCCGAGATCTATGCACAATTCGGGTTGGAACTCGCTGGATCCGCCGAGATCGCACTGTCGGGCCATGTGAGAGACAATCCACAGGGAAGGCATGGCGCGCACGAGTACGGCCTCAAAAAGTACGGGCTCACGCCGGGCGCGGTCCGCCAGCGGCTCGCGGGATACATCGAGCGTTTCAAGCTAGAAAGTCGAGACTAAGGGAGGACGCGCCATGCTGAAGGGCGAGAAGATTCTGATTACGGGTCTCACCGGGCAGGTCGGAGGGCCCGTGGCGAGGGCACTGGTGCGAGACAACGAAGTCTGGGGCATCGCGCGCTTCAGTGACCCCAAGATCCGCGCCTCCCTCGAAAAGGACGGCGTGCGCTGCGAAACGGCAGACCTCGCAGAAGGAGAACTCTCGCACCTGCCGCGGGATTTCTCGCTGGCCCTGCATTTCGCGGTGGCCAAGAGCGGGAACTTCGACGCCGACCTCGCCGCGAACGCGGAAGGCACGGGATTCCTGATGGAACACTGCCGGGACGCGCGCGCATTCCTGCATTGCTCGTCGACCGCGGTGTACGAACCGCAGGACCACGAACTCCTGTCCGAAGATTCCCTGCTCGGCGACAACCACCGCGCGTTCGGGTTCCTGCCGACCTACAGCATTTGCAAGATCGCAGCGGAGGGCATGGCCCGCTTCTGCGCGCGCCAGTTCGGACTTCCGACGGTGATCCCGAGACTCAACGTGCCCTACGGCGACGGGGGCGGCTGGCCGGGCCTCCACCTCGAACTCATGCACCGCGACCAGCCCATCCAGGTGCACGAAAATGCGCCCAGCATCTACAACCCGATCCACGAGGACGACCTGATCGCGATGCTCCCGCGGCTGATCGAGATCGCCTCGGTGCCGGCGACGATCCTGAACTGGGGCGGGAGCGATGTGGTGAGCATCGAAGAGTGGTGCGGCTACCTGGGCGAACTCACCGGGCTCACGCCGCGCTTCGAGCCGACCACGCGCACCATCGAGAGCACCGCGGTCGACACCACGCGGATGGAAGAGCTGATCGGGAAGACGCAGGTTCCGTGGCGGCAGGGGTTCCGACGCATGGTCGAGGCCCTGCACCCGGAGTTGCTCAAGGGAGGTTCGAGCGTTGGGTGAGTCCGAGGAACGCTACGCGATCGAGCGTCTCAAGTACCGCTACCTGCGCTGTCTCGACCAGAAGCGCTGGGACGAACTCGGCAGCTGCCTGACCGACGACGCCACCACCAGCTACGGAGACGGGAAGTTCAGCTTCAAGGGCAGAGACGCGATCCTCAAGTTCCTGAGCGAAGCCATGGGGGCCGACAGCTTCCACTCGAGCCACCAGGTCCATCAGCCCGAGATCGAGTTCCAGGACGCTTCGTCGGCGACCGGCATCTGGGCGCTGCAGGACACCGTGATCGACACCAAGCAGAACTTCACGCTGAGGGGCGCGGGTTTCTACGACGATCAGTATCGGAAGATCGACGGGGAGTGGAAGATCTTCCACACCGGCTACCGGCGCCTCTACGAGGAGTCCGAGTCACGCGCCGACGTCCCGGGCCTGCGGCTCACGGCCAGTATGTGGGGCCAGCACAAGCGCCCGTCCGGGTAGCCGGGCGCCGGCTGTTCCGGGCCGGATCCCCGGGTGCGCGGCCGGCAGCGGCGCGGCCGCGGCGCGCGCCGAGGTCGCGCACAACGCCTCGATCAGGGCCGTGCGGAGTTCGCGCGGGTCGATGATGCGGTCGTAGCTGAGCGCGTCCGCGGCCTTCCAGGTTCCGGAAGCGGCCGCTTCGGCGAGGCGCCTGCGCTCCTCCGGGTCGGCCCCGACCGCATCGCTACCGGCCTCGGCCGGCATCGCCCCGAGCGAACTCCCCGGAAGCGCGAGCGTCAGCGTCTGCCCGTCGAAGGGATTCATCGCCATCAGCGAACTGCCAAAGCCGTAGGCCTTGCGCAGGGTCACGTGGAGTTTGGGTGAGCGGAGCCGGCTCTGTGCGGCGAACATGCGCGCGGCACTGCGCAAGGTCCCGGCGCGCTCGGCGCGCGAGCCGGCCATGATGCCCGGGTTGTCTGCCAGAAACACCACCGGGAAATGGAAGGCGTCCATCAGTTCCAGGAAATGCGCGGCCTTCTCGGCGGCTTCACGCGTGATGGATCCGGCCTGGACGGCGGGCTGGTTGGCGACGATCCCCACCGGCCAGCCCCCGAGGCGCAGGAGACCCGTCAAGATCGAGTCTCCGTAGTGCGGCTGGATCTCGAGAAACGCACCCCGGTCGCCGACACACTCGATCACCGCCCGCATGTCGTAGGGACGGTTGGGATCCGTGGGAATGATCTCGAGCAGGTCGTCGAGCTGTCGGGCTTCCCGGTCCGGGCCTGCCTCGTCGATCGGCGGCCTCTGCCAGGCGCTGGACGGAAAGTAGGAGAGATAGGCACGCACCAGCGCGAGCGCCTCGGCTTCGCTCGCCACCGCGTTGTGTGCAACCCCGCTCTCGCGTGTGTGCAACGCGGCGCCGCCGAGTTCCTGCTTCGACACCTGCTCGCCGAGCGCCTGAGCGACGACGGGCGGGCCGGCACTAAACAGTGACGCGCCCTCGACCATCACCACGAAGTCCGCGAGCAACCCGGTCAGCGCGCCGTGGCCGGCGGAGGCCCCGAGCACCACCGCCAGCGTGGGGACGCGCCCCGAGAGCCGAGCCATCACCTGCAAGTCGTTCGGCGCGTGCGGGTAGCGCTCCAGTGCATTCGTCACACGCTCTCCCGCACCCTCGAGCAGCAGCACCAGCGGCACGCGTTCCTGAAGCGCGAGGCCCACCAGTCGTACCCGCTTGGCGTGGTTTCCAAGGCCGATCGAGCCGCCCTGGACCGTGAAGTCCTCGGCCGCAACCACCAGCGGGCGGCCCTCGATCCGAGCCAGTCCCCCAACGATCGCATCGGCGGGCGCGGCCGGCAGCGCTCCGTGCGCAACCGAGCCGACCAGCGCCCCGATTTCCTGAAAGCTCCCCTTGTCGCAGAGCACCTCGAGGCGCTGGCGCGCGTCGAGTCGATCACCGCGGTGCTGGCGCTCGAGCTTCTCGGGCCCACCCATCGCGCGCGCTTCGTGCTGCCGGGCGGCGAGCTGCTCCAGCAGCTCCTCCCAGCCTGGGGCGCGATCACCGCTTCGACTCATGGTCTCCTCCAGAACCGGCCTCGCCCGCAGCATACCCCGGCAGAGGCCGACCGCGGATCGCGGGCGGGAGGCGCACGCCCCGAGCCACCTCGGCTCAGGAAGATTCTTCGGAATCGCCTCCGGGCGAGGTCGGAAGGCTGCGTCCGCTCTTGCTGATCGGTTCGATCTGCTTGAGATCTCGCATCTTCTCGACGTGTTCCTCGAGCTTGCGCGCGGTCGGACGCACCCGGGTTTCGAAGGATCCCACGGCCCGGTTGAAAGCCTCGATCGCGGTGTCGAGGCCCCGGCCCACCTTGTCGAAGTGACTCCAGAGGGTGATCACACGCTGTGCCATGTCGTTCGCCAGATCGGCTACGTGGCGGGCGTCGTCCGCAATCTTCTCCTGACGCCAGCCGAAGGCCGCCGCGCGCAGGATCGCGATCAGCGAGGTCGGCGTGGCCACGATCACGCGCAAACGGGCGGCTTCCTCGAGGAGCGCGGGGCGATGGCGTGCGGCCGCGGCCAGCATCGGCTCGACCGGTAGAAACATCACCACGAACTCGGGCGCGGGCTGAATGCGGTCCCAGTAACTCTTGGCCGCCAGCTGCTTGACGTGGTCCATCACGCGGGCCGAAAACTGCTCGAAGAGCCGATCGGCCTGCGCCGGCTCCGACGCCTCGCTCGCAGCAAAGAACGCGTCGCCCGGGGCCTTCGCATCGACCGCGATGCTGGTACCGCCGGGAAGCCGCACCACCAGGTCGGGCCGAACAGCTCCCTCGTGCCCGCCACCGGAGGCATGGACCTGTTCCTCGAAGTCGCAGTAGGCCACCATCCCGGCGAGTTCCACGATACGCCGGAGTTGGATCTGACCCCAGGTGCCGCGCGCACCCGAGTCCTTGAGCGCCGTGACCAGGTCGTTCGTCTGTCCCTGCAAGCCCTCGTACTGGCGCGTGAGTTCCCGGAGTTGTGTCGAGAGGGCCCCCTCTTGCTTGGCGCGCTGCGTCTCGAGTTCCTGAACCGCCTGCTGGTAGCTCTCGATGCGTTCGCGGAGCGGCTTCACCAGTTCGCGCAACTCCGCCTCGGCCTGGGTGCGCGTGAGTTCCTGCTCGCTCGCGCTGCGGGTACGCTGATTCCCGGTCCATACCTGGAGTACCAGCAGCACGGCCACCCCGGCTACGAGAACCACGAGCAGCGTTTCCACCATGGGGCCCCCTCCCTGTGGCAACCGAAGTCCGAAACGGGTCCGGGGTCAAGCATAACGCGGCGGGCCCGGCTCCGGCGAGCCTCTCGGATCCCGCGAACGGGCCCTCAGACGGTCAGGTACTGCTTGACCTGCTCGTCGTCGAGGGAACTCATGGCGCCCGAGGCGACGATCGCACCCTTCTCCATGATGCAGTAGTCGTCGGCGACCCGGCGCGCAAAGCGGAGCTTCTGTTCGACGACCAGGATCGTCATCTGTTGCTCGCGGTTCAGCTTGACGAGCACGTCCCCGATCTCGCTCACCACGTTGGGCTGGAGACCCTCGGTGGGCTCGTCGAGCAGCAGCATCCGGGGTTGGGTCACCAGGGCGCGGCCGATCGCGAGTTGCTGCTGCTGGCCGCCGGAGAGGTCGCCGCCGCGCCGGCGCAGCATCGTGGCAAGCACCGGAAACAGGGTCAGGACCAACTCCGGGATTTCGCGCAGGCCGTCGTCGCGAACGGGCAGGCCCAGGCGCAGATTCTCTTCGACCGTCATCCGAGGGAAGATGTCGCGCCCCTGGGGCACGTAGCCGATTCCGGCGCGTGCGCGAACCCGCACGGGCTCGCCCCGAAGTTCGTGCGAGGCAAAGCGGATCTGGCCCGAGCGGACCCGGAGCAGGCCCATGATCGACTTGAGCAAGGTCGTCTTGCCCACCCCGTTCCGTCCCATCAGGCAGGTACAGCTGGCGTCCGCGATCTGGAGTTCCACATCCCGGAGAATGTGGCTCTCGCCGTAAAACTGGTTCAGGCCGGAGATTTCGAGCACCGCTAGCTTCCCAGGTACACGGAAATCACCTCGGGGTCCTCCTGGATCCTCTCCATGGGACCCTCGGCCAGAACCCGGCCTTCGTGGAGCACGGTCACGGTACGCGCGATCTGGCGCACGAACTCCATGTCGTGCTCGACCACGACCACGGTGTGTGTGCCGGCCAGCGAACTCAAGAGTTCGCCGGTGCGTTCCGTCTCGCCGAGTGAAAGCCCGGCCACCGGCTCGTCGACGAGCAGCAGCTTGGGATCCTGGACCAGCAGCATCCCGATTTCGAGCCACTGCTTCTGGCCGTGGGAGAGCTGCCCGGCGAGGGCATAGGCTTCTTCGGAGAGCCCGACCGTATCGAGACCGGAAGCGATGCGATCCTTCTGCTCGCCCGAGAGCCTCGCGAAGAGTGTGCGCCAGAGGCCGCGGTCACCGCGAAGCGCGAGTTCCAGGTTCTCGAATACCGTATGGCCCGGAAAGATCGTGGGCTTCTGAAACTTGCGGCCGATTCCGGCCCGCACGATCTCGTGTTCGCTCATCTGGGTCAGATCGAGCCGGGCCCCGAAGAAGGCCGAGCCGGAGTCCGGGCGCGTCTTACCGGAGATCACGTCCATCATGGTGGTCTTGCCGGCGCCGTTGGGTCCGATGATGCAGCGGAGTTCGCCCTCGCGCAGGTACAGGCAGAGTTCGTCGAGCGCCTTGAAGCCGTCGAAGCTCACCGTGAGATCCTCGAGGTAGAGGATCATGCCCTGGCGAGTGTCGAGCCCGCCGGAGGCTTCCACGTCCGGGTTGTGCGGCACCGTCACGCCCGGGTCCCTCCGCCCTTGGAGAGGAAGCTTCCGACGATCCCGCGCGGCAGGAACAGCGTCACGCCGATGAACAGCAGTCCGAGTACGTAGAGCCAGGCGTCGGGCAACGCGACCGTGAACCAGCTCTTCGCGCCATTCACGAGCAGCGCGCCCACGATCGGGCCGGCCAGGGTCCCCCGGCCACCGATGGCGACCCAGATCGCCATCTCGATCGAGTTGGCGGGCTGCATCTCACTGGGGTTGATGATGCCGACCTGGGGCACGTAGAGCGCTCCCGCGAGTCCGCAGAGTACGGCAGAGAGGGTCCACGCGAACAGCTTGTAACTTCGGACGTCGTAGCCCGAGAACATCACGCGCGATTCCGCATCGCGAACGGCCCGCAACACGCGCCCGAGCCTGGACCCGACCACGTAGCGGCAGAGCAGAAAGCAGCCGAAGAGCGCGGTCACCGAAGCCAGGTAGAGGCCGATCCGGGTTTCCGGATCCCGAAGCGTAAATCCGAGCAGGCGCTTGAAATCGGTGAGCCCATTGTTACCACCGAAACCGGTGTTGTTCCGAAAAAACAGCAGCATCGCCGCATAGGTCATGGCCTGCGTGATGATGGCGAAGTACACGCCGCGGATCCGGGAACGAAATGCCAGGAATCCGAATACAAATGCCAGCAGCCCCGGCACCGCGAGTGCCATGAACAGCGCGAACCCGAAATGCTGGAACCCGTACCAGTACCAGGGCAGCTCCTTCCAATCGAGAAACACCATGAAGTCGGGAAGCTCGCTCTTGTAGACGCCCTCGCTTCCGATCGAGCGCATCAGGTACATGCCGATCGCGTAGCCGCCGAGTGCGAAGAACACTCCGTGGCCGAGGCTGAGCACCCCCGCGTAGCCCCAGATCAAGCCCACCGCCAGCGCCACGATCGCATAGCACGCGAACTTCCCGAGCAACAACACCAGGTAGTCAGGCACGTGCAACAGGGAGTCGTCGGCCAAACCCAGGTTCAGCAGCGGCACCGCGATCGCGGCGACCGCGAACAAGCCCACGGGCACGAGCCAGGTGTGTGGAGCGCTCTGCGGCGCGCGCGCGGTCACGGCTGACCCTCCTGCTCGGAGGCGCGGCCGCGCAGCGCAAAGATCCCCTCGGGCCGGCGCTGGATGAACAGGATCAAGAAAACCAGCACCCCGATCTTGCCCAGGACGGCCCCCGACACCGGCTCCAGCAACTTGTTGACCACGCCGAGCCCGAGCGCACCCGCGATCGTCCCGGCGAGCTTCCCGACACCACCCAGCACCACCACCATGAACGAGTCCACGATGTAGGCCTGGCCAAGTTCGGGACCGACGTTGCCGAGCTGTGAGAGCGCCACGCCGCCCAGGCCCGCGATCCCGGATCCGAGCCCGAAGGTCAGGGTGTCGACGCGGTCGGTGGAAATGCCGAGGCTCGCCGCCATCGCCCGGTTCTGGGTCACGGCGCGCACCTCGAGTCCCAGGCGCGTACGCTGGATCATCAGCCAGACGAACACCACGACCGCGGCCGCAAAGAAGATGATCACGATCCGGCTGGTGGGGAACACGACACCGTCCAGAACCTCGAAGCCGCCCGAGAGCCAGGCGGGGTTCGCCACCGTGACGTTCTGGGCCCCGAAGCCCAGGCGCACTGTCTGGATCAGGATCAGGCTGATGCCCCAGGTGGCCAGCAACGTCTCGAGCGGCCGGCCGTACAGAAAACGGATCACGCTGCGCTCGAGCGCCATCCCGACGAGCGCGGTCACCCCGAACGCGAGCGGAACCGCAGCCACCAGGTAGTAGTCGATCGATTCCGGCGCGTAGCTCTGGAACAGCAACTGGGCGGAATAGGTTGCGTAGGCGCCCAGCATCAGCATCTCGCCGTGCGCCATGTTGATCACGCCCATCAGGCCGAAGGTGATCGCGAGCCCGAGGGCCGCGAGCAGCAGCACGCTCCCGAGGCTCAGCCCGTAGAACAGGTGCTTGGCGGTATCGACCAGCCACTGCTCGCGCGCCAGGTCGCCGAGCGCGGCTTCGGCCGCGCTCCGAACCTGCTCGTCGGGTTCGGCAAAACTGCCGTCGTCGCCCTGGGCCACGAGCCGCTCGAGCAGTGGCTGCAGCGAGAGATCCCCGGAGTCCGCGATTCGTTCGACCGCGGAGAGCCGCAGCGCGGCGTCGTCGCTCTCGAGCTGGAGCTGGGCCAGGATCAGGTCGAGCGCCTCCCGGGTCGCCGGATCGGTCTCTCGCTGCTGCGCGCGTTCGATCGGCTCGAGCAGATCCTCACGCGGGTACTTGCCGAGCTGCTGGGCTGCCGCGAAGCGGACCTCCGGATCCTCGGACTGGAGTTCCAGCAACGCGATCACGGGCAACAGGGTGCGCCGCACGAGGTTGTTGAGCCGGGGCTTTCTCAGGCTGCGCTCGCCGGCCGGCTCTCCGATCCCGCGGGTCAGCGACAACGCCGTTCCCCCCTCGGGGGGAACGGCGTAGAGGCGACCGGTCGCGTCGACGCGCAGTCGACGCTCCCGCAGCGCCTCGAGGACGGGCAACGCCGCCGGATCGTCCCGGTGTCCGGCCGCGATCACGGCCTGGATCAGCTGCTTGCGGCTCTTCGCACCGAGCGTTTCGAGCTCGGCGTCCGCCCCCCGGACAGTCGCTGCGGCGCCCCAGACAGCCAGGGCAACGCACGCGGAGAAAACCCAGCGGGACAAGCCCCCAGCCCCCTTCATCCCCGTTCACGCGCGAGCATGCACGCCGCACGAGCCATCAGCGACGGGCCACGGCCCCCGTGAGTAGGGAACCGCGGCCCGCCCGGAAAACGTTTGGATCGAAATCGTAGAATTAGGGAGCGGCGGCTGCAGCCACGTCGGGATTGCCCCCGAACTTGCCCTTCTTGCAGTTTCCGCAGACCCACGGGTAGGTCCAGTCCGCTATCCGGTCGGCGCTGTCGGGAATGTACGGGCTCCAGGCCTCGGCCCGGATCGGCCCCGGCGTCTGCCAGACGATGTCGAACTGCCCGTCTTCGTTGACCTCGCCGATCACGACCGGCTTGTGCAGGTGGTGGTTCTTCTCGTCCATCTTGATCGTGTAGCCGGACGGTCCCGGCACCGTCTGGCCCGCGAGCGCCTGGCGCACCGCGTCCACGTCCGCAGTCCCGGCCTGCTCGACCGCCTGCACCCACATCTTGAAGCCGATGTAGTGGGCCTCCATCGGGTCGTTGGTGACCCGCTTGCTGCCACCCGGCAGGTTGTGCTCCTTGACGTAGGCATGCCACTGCTTGACGAACTCTTTGTTGTAGGTGTTGTCCATCGACATGAAGTAGTTCCAGGCGGCCAGGTGACCGACCAGCGGCGTGGTATCGATGCCGCGGAGTTCTTCTTCACCCACCGAGAACGCGACCACCGGGATGTCCTCGGCCTTCACGCCCTGGTTCCCGAGTTCCTTGTAGAAGGGCACGTTGGAGTCGCCGTTGATGGTCGACACCACCGCGGTTGGCTTCGAGGCCGCAAACTTCTTGATGTCGGCCACGATCGTCTGGTAGTCGCTGTGACCGAAGGGCGTGTAGGTCTCCATGATGTCCTTCTCCGCGACGCCCTTGGAGACCAGGAAGTGGCGCAGGATCTTGTTGGTGGTGCGCGGGTAGACGTAGTCCGTCCCGAGCAGCACCCAGCGCTTGGCGCCTCCGCCTTCTTCGCTCATCAGGTACTCGACCGCAGGAACGGCCTGCTGGTTCGGAGCTGCGCCCGTGTAGAACACGTTGAACGAGGATTCCTCGCCCTCGTACTGCACCGGGTAGAGCAGCAGTCCGTTCAGCTCCTCGAACACCGGCAGCACCGACTTGCGCGAAACCGAGGTCCAGCAGCCGAAGACCACGTCGACCTTGTCGCGCTCGATCAGTTCGCGCGCCTTCTCGGCAAACAGCGGCCAGTTCGAGGCGGGGTCGACCACCACGGCCTCGAGCTTCCGTCCGAGCACCCCACCCTTCTTGTTCTGTTCCTCGATCATCATCAGCACCACGTCGCGCAGCGAGGTCTCGCTGATCGCCATCGTGCCCGAGAGCGAGTGGAGAATTCCGACCTTGATGGGTTCCTTGGTAGCCGCGGCCTGCGTCGCCGGGGCCCCGAACAGCCCGACCACACCCGTAACCGCGAGCGAAGCAATCAGTGTTCGTAGCGTCATCTCAGTATTTCCTCTTCTGGGCTCTCCGAGCCCTGGGGGTTAGAAGTGCAGAAGTCCCGCCTGCGGGCTCCTTACAGCTGGAACTGGAGCCCGAGCTTGAAGATATTGCTCGAACTGA
>JAYZEO010000123.1:0-10732 GCA_036337215.1 Myxococcota bacterium
CAAAGACGGTGCACCTGGCACGCGAGCGTCCCGACTCGAGCAAGCGCTACCGCTTCAACCACTCACTGACACGAGAAACCCTTTACACCGGACTCGCCGCCGCAGAGCGGATCCGACTTCACGGTCGGGCCGGCAGCGCTCTCGCCGAACTCGAGCCACAGGACGAGTCATCGGTCCTCGCCGAACTCGCCCATCACTTCACCCAGGCAGCACCTGCCGGGGGAACCGAACGAGCCGTCGAGTACTCGACCCGGGCGGCCGAGCGAGCCCAGGCGCAACTGGCCTGGGAAGCCGCAGCCACGCACTATCAGCGGGCCCTCCAGGCACTCGACCTCGCGGGTCCCGACGAAGAACTCCGCTGTCAGCTCCTGCTGGGGCTCGGAGACTCACAATGGGGAACCGGACAGGGTGAGGCAGCCCGGGACACACTGCTCCGAGCCTCCGTGATCGCGCGCAGCCTCGCCCTCCCCGACTTGTTCGCCCGCGCCACCCTCGGCTTCGGACTCTGGGACGTCGACGACACCGTCGATCACACGCTCGTGAAGCTGCTGCAGGAGGCACTCCAGGCGCTCCCCCGGACAGACAGTGCGCTTCGCGCGCGCGTGCTCGGGCGTCTCGCGCGCGAGCTTCGCACCGCGGCTCCCTGGGAGCGACTCCGAGAACTTTCGAACGAAGCGATTGAGATGGCGCGCCGAGTGGACGATCCGAGAGCCCTGGCCGACGTACTGGTCGCCCGGCACCTGGCTCTGTGGGGGCCCGAGAACACTGAAGATCGCTTCGCCACCGCTGTCGAAATCGTTCGTCTCGCCGAACGGATCGATGCCAAAGGATTGGCCTTGCAAGGCCACCAGTTCCGCCTCGCCGACCTGCTCGAACTCGGAGACGTGACCGGCGTCGACCTTGAACTCGATGCCATCGCATGGATGGCGTCGGAGTTCCGAATGCCTCAGCATCTTTGGTTTACCTCGTTGTTCCGGGCGATGCGCGCGCACCTGAATGGTCGCTTCGAGGAGGCCCGGGACTCCGCACAGCACGCGCGTGACCAGGGAGAACTCGTCCACCCTCAGACCGCGTCCCAGTGGTTCGGGATCCAACTCACGGCCCTATACCGGGAACGGGGAGAATTCGAGGAACTCGACCGCCTGCTCGACGAGTTCGTCCGACGCCAGCCCTGGATTGCAACCTGGCGCTGCGCTCGAATCTTGATCCGGTTGCTTTCCGGCAAGAGGGAGGCCGCCTCCCGAGAATTCGAGGCAATCGCGGCCCGGAACTTCGCTGACCTCCGCCGCGACGCAACCTGGCTGGCAGCTGCAACCTACCTGGCCGAGATCTGTTCCCTGCTCGACGACGCGACACGCGCCGGGCACCTCTACACGCTGCTGCGGCCGCATGCAGGCCGGGCGGTCTCGATCGGCCCGGGTGTCATCTGCCTCGGCTCCGCGGCGCGCTACCTCGGACTGCTGGCCGCCACGCTGGGCCGCTTCGATGCGGCGGAGGCCTTCTTCGAGGAAGCGCTCAAGCAGAACACCGCGATGGGCGCGCGCCCTCCCCTGGCGCGGACCCAGTTCGACTACGCACAGATGCGGCTCCAGCGCGGAGAGGCAAAGGCCCGGGACCACGAGCGCGCGAGAGAACTCGCCGCCGAGGCGCTGACCACGGCCAGCGAGGTCGGGATGCCCGAACTTGCCAGGAGGATTCAGTCGTTCAACCTCAAATTCGAAGGTCGGACCTAGGACCGGGCACGCCAAGCACCCGCTTGGGCTCCGGCCAGGTACCGCGACACTTCGGGAGGGATCCCGGACCATGAGGGTTTGGATCATTGCGTTGGTGGCGCTGGCCGTCATCGGAGGTGGGCTCTACTACCTCCGGCACAATCTCGATTCGATCGTGGCGGGCGAGATCGAGTCCGTCGGCACCCGCAGCCTCGGCACCCGGGTTCGGGTGGGCAGCGTCGAACTCGACCTGCGCGCCGGAAGCGGCACGATTCGCGACCTCCGCGTCGAAAATCCGCAGGGCTTCTCGGGAGGACCCCTGTTCTCGATCGACGAGATCACGCTCGCGCTCGACGTGTCCAGCGCTCTCGGAGTCGCGAGCGGAAGCTCGGAACACGTCGTCGTAAAGCGCCTCTCGATCCACGATCCCCGGGTTTCGGTCGTGACCGACGGCGAGGGCCGAACCAACCTGCAGGCCGTGCAGGCCCACCTCAAAGCCGAGACCTCGTCGAGTCGCGGCAGTCCGGGCGAGGCTTCGGCAGTCCGGATCAGCATCCGGGAGTTCGCGGTCACGACCGGGAAGATCGATGCAGACACCCGCGCGGCGGGCGGAAAGGAGTACGAGCTTCCGCTTCCCGGATTTCGGATGCGCGGCGTCGGCGGTCGCGCCGGGGTCCCACCGGCGCAGCTCGCAGAAGCGATCGGCGAGGCCTTCGCGATTCGTGTCGCGGCCGTGGTCGCCACGCGAGCCGTCGCGAAGGGCCTGCGCCGCGCGATCGATCAGCAGCTCGGCGGCCAGACGGGCGAAGCCGTGCAGGGCCTGTTGAATCGCTTCCTACCCCAGGACTGAAGCTCGGCACGCCCCTCAGCGGGGCGGGCCCAGGCCCGCGGCCTCGCGACAGTCCTCGACCAGCGCGAGCGCGGTCTCGCGCGCTCGCCGGGCGCCGTCCCGGAGCACGTCTTCGACCGAAGCGGGATCACGCGCCAGTTCAGCGCGCCGCTCGCGCGCGGGGCCGAAGTACTCGAGTACACGGGCGAGAAGATCCTTCTTTACTTCACCGTAACCGAGGCCACCCGCCCGGAAGCGCTCGGCCATCTCGGCGGCCTCGTCGGCCTTCGCGAAGAGCTTCCAGAGCAGGTAGAGATTCGAGGTATCGGGGTCCTTCGGGTCCTCGACCGGCGTCGAGTCGGTCACGACGCCCATCACCTGCTTCCGGAGTCGCTTGTCGGGCGCGAACATCTCGATGGTGTTTTCGTAGGCCTTACTCATCTTGCGGCCATCGGTGCCAGGAACAACCGCGACCTCGGACAGGATGTAGGCATCGGGAATCGTCAGCACCTCGCCGTACGCGTTGTTGAACTTGATCGCGATATCGCGCGCCATCTCCACGTGCTGCTTGTTGTCCTCTCCGACTGGAACAACGTCTGCCCGGTGAATCAGGATGTCGGCCGCCATCAGGACCGGGTAGTTGTAGAGCCCCATGTTCACGGGTGCTCCGGTCGCCACGGCGTCCTTGTAGGCGTGCGCGCGATCGAGCAAGCCCTTCGGCGTGACCGAATCGAGCATCCAGGTCAACTCGGCGGTCTCGGGCAAATCGCTCTGCCGGTACAGGATCGAGATCGCCGGATCGAGGCCGAGCCCGAGGTAGTCGAGTGCAATCGCGTGGACGAAGTCCCGGCGTTCCCGCGCATCCGTGATGGTCGTCATCGAGTGGTAGTCGGCGATAAAGTAGGTCCCGCGGTTCCCTTGCTGCAGCTCGATGAACTGACGCAGCGCGCCGAAGTAGTTTCCAACATGTTGCGTACCCGAGGCCTTGATGCCCGAGAGCACGCGAGCGCCGCGCGGACGCTTCGGAGTCGTCACGAAAGCGCCTGCATCCATCGCATAGAGAACTCTGGATCTTGCCCCGCCACAACGCGCGTGAAACGCTGCACGAGCCTCTGCGTGATCGGGCCCGGCGCCCGGAACTCCCGCTCGTCGATCAGGGACACCCCCCGGACCCCGATGGTGGTCCCGCACAGAAATGCCTCGTCCGCCGACTGGAGTCGTTCGCGCGGAACCCGATCTTCCTTGCAGGCGATTCCCTCGGCCGCGATCAGTTCCAGCAAGCAGCGCCGCGTGACGCCGGCCAGCACGTAGCGGAGCGGCGCCGTGTGAATCTCACCGCGCTCGACCAGGAAGAAGCTCTGGGTCGACGATTCCGCGACCTCGCCGAGCCCGTCGAGCAGCAGGATGTCATCGAACCCGGAGCGCACCGCCCGCAGCTTGGCGCTGGCCGATGCCGTGTAGCCAGCCGCGATCTTGAGTTGGGGCGAGAGGTGTTCGGGCGGCATCTTGATCGGCTCCGCAAGCATCAGACGCGCGGGGGCAGCGGGATCCGCGCCGGGCTTCCCGCCGAGATCGGACGGCGCAAAGGCCGCGATCGCAACCGAGGGAGATGCGTCGGCAGGCAGCAACTCGAGGGAGACTCCGGGCCAGTAGGCGCTCAGCTTGACGCACTCACATCCCGGGTTGGCATGCACGGTATCGCGAATCGCAGCGAGCAGTTCGTCCAGGCCCGGCCGGAGTTCCATCTCGTTCAGTTTCGCCGAGGCGAGAAAGCGTTCGACGTGCTCGCGCAGGCCGAAGACCCGAATGCCGTCCGGAGTCGTATGGACGGGCATCACGTCGAACACCAGAGAGCCGCGTTGCAACGACTGGCCGAGTACGTGCACGGTCGCCTGCTGCCAGGGAACCAACCGACCGTCGAGCCAGATTCTTCTCGCGGAGACCGACATCAGGGCCGGGAGTGTAACGTCTCCTCGGCCGGGAACCCCCCGAAGGTGCGCGGTGCCAGAGTCCCGGGGCGTCAGGCGGTGCGCCTGCCGTCGGACCCGCAGAGGGCAAGCGCGCCTTCCACGCTCTGTTCCTGCGAGACCAGCACCGCGTTGGCTGCGGGTCCGAGCGGCACGTAACTGTCCGCGGAACGGACCGAGCGCAGCACACCGCCGAAGCCCGCTTCGGCAAGGTCCGAGATCAGGGCATCGGCCACACCACCCCCGGTGGCCCGGCACTCATCGACCACGAGCACCCGCCCGCAGGCCTCCGCGTGCGCACGAACCGCCTCGAAGGGCAGCGGCGCGAGCCAGCGCAGGTCCAGTACGCGCGCCCGAATCCCGTGCTCTCGTTCGAGTTCCCGCGCCGCGCGCAGTGACAGGCGGAGCCCGTTCGCATAGCTCACGAGCAGGATTTCGGAATGTGATGCCCCGTACAGGCCCGGCTCCCCGGGCAGCAGCGCGGCACTTCCGGGCGGCGGGTAGTCGAAGAGCCAGCCGCCATCTCCGGGCGCGTGGAGGTCCTTCTCGTGGTAAAGCGCGATCGGTTCGAGAAAGCAGACCACGCGACCGCACTCGCGCGCGACCGCGAGCGCTCCGCGCAGCATGCGCACCGCATCATCTCCGCGTGCAGGGACCGCCAGCAACAGGCCCGGTATGTCGCGCAGCGCCCCGATCGAGTCGTCATTGTGAAAATGACCGCCGAAACCCTGCTGGTAGCCCAGGCCGGCCACCCGCACGACCAGAGGATTTTGAAACTGACCCGAGGAGAAGAAGCCGAGCGAGCAAGCCTCGCCGCGCAGTTGATCCAGCGCGTTGTGTAGAAAGGCCAGGTATTGGATCTCGGGAACCGGGAGCAGCCCGGCGTGCGCCGCGCCCTGTGCCACGCCCAGAATCGAGGTCTCGTCGAGCAGGGTGTCGAAGACGCGGGCGGGCCCGAATTTCGACTGAAGGCCCGAGGTGACCGAGTACACACCGCCCTTCTTACCCACATCCTGGCCGAACACGATCATCTCCGGCCGTCGCAGCAACTCGTCCGCGAGTGCCGAACCCAGGTGAGCGCCGAGGGTTCGGCGGGACGGTGCACTCGCCTGCTCCGGAAGGCCTCCCGAGAAGAGACTGCTGCGCGCGACCGCATCACTCGCAGCCTCGGCCGACGCACGGCAAGCTTCGGGGTCGTAGGGAGCGATCGGGGCCGCGATCTCTGAAACGCGTTGCAACAGCGGGCTACCCGACACCTCGGCGGCGGCGCTCCGGACGCGTTCGCGCGCGCGCTCGACACACGCACGCAGTTCGTCCGGCGACGCGGCTCCGGTCTCGATCAAGAATCGCGCGTTGCGGGGCAACGGGTCACGAGCCTCCTGGGTCTCGATCTCGGCGACGGAACGATAGACACTCTCCACGTCGCTTCCCGCATGGCCCCAGAGTCGCACCGTCTCCAGGTGCAGGAAGACCGGGACGCGGGCACCGCGACAACGTGCCACCGCGCCAGCGGCGCTTTCGAAAATCTCGTCGAGATCTCCCTCGGCCCGAAGGTATTCCAGATGCGAGAGGTGCGAGAAGCTATCCTGGATCCAGCGCCTCGGGGTCTCGACCGAAACCCCGATCCCGTTGTCCTCGCAGACGAACAGGATCGGAACCTCCGCACCCAGGCGGTGCGCCCAGCGTGCGGCGTTGATCCCGGCCAGCGACGACGCGTGGTTGGCGGACGCATCGCCGAAGGAGCAGAGCACGATCGCGTCGTGCGGAAGCTCGGTCTCGACCTGCAGGCCCCTCGCACGGCCGAGCGCAAACGCCATTCCGACCGCCTTCGGCAAATGCGATCCGACGGTACTCGTCTGCGGCAGAACCCAAAGCGGCCGGCTCCCCCAGACCTTGTGGCGCCCCCCGGAGATCGGGTCTTCGCGTGCAGCACAGATGCCGAGCAGCGTGTCGCGAACCGCATCGATCTCGCCGTGCGCGCGCGCGCGCGCCAGCATCAGGGCGCCGGCGCGGTAGTGGAGATAGGCCGGATCGGTGGTGCGCGAGAGTGTGCCCAGCACCGCGTTCTGCTCGTGTCCGGCGCTCGAGATCGTGTAGTAGCCAGAACCCTGGCGACGCAGTTCGCGCGCGGCCACGTCGATCGCGCGGCTCGTAACCTGATCTTCGAACAGGCGAAGGGCAGTCCCGGCCGTGAGGCCGTGACCGGAACGCAGCGGGTCGCTCTCGGCGAGACGGGCCCGGGGCGCGCGCGCAGCCTCGAGCGCACGTTGCAGGTTCTCCTCGACGATCTCGATCCGGCTCTTCACCTTCTCCCCCCGGAGCCTGCTACAGGCCGAGAAGCTAGTTCTCCTTCGGCCTCCGCACAGGTCCCGCGGAGCTTCCGCGCGTTCCGGGTGAAGGTGCGCTGGCGAGTTCGTCGCGTTCTTCCGTTGCCGGAGCATGCTGGCGCTCCTGGCGCGGACCAACCGCGAACGCCGAACGCAACTCGCCGATCCGTTCCGGGGACAGTCCGGCCTCCGCCAGTACCCGATCCGTGTGCTCGCCGAGTTGCGGCGACCACCGGGGCGTCTGCGCCGGAGCAGAATCCAGACGGACCGGAGACGCGAAGGTCTGGTAGCGCCCCAGCGCGGGGTGCTCGATCTCGACCAGGTAGTCGTTCGCACGAACCTGCGGGTCCGCGAAGACCTCGGTTGGAAAGTGGAAGGGTCCGCAGGGAACCCCGCCTTCCCGCAACAACTCGATCCACTCTTGCGTGGTCTTCGTACGAAACAAATCTTCCGCGCGGCGCACGAAGGCCTGCAGGGCGTCGAAGCCCTCGGGCGTAGCCGCGTCGAAGTCCTCGCCCTGCCTCGGATCTTCGAGTCCCGTGAGCTTGCGGAGCCGCGCGTTCAATCCCGGCGACAGGGAGCCGACGGACAGGAAACCGTCGCTGGTGCGGTAGTGACGAAAATAGATGTTGCCCGCCCCGCCCGGCTGCAGGGTCCGGGAGAAGAGCTGCTGCTGCTCGGCAAAGCCCGCGCCGCGCTCACGCAGCCGGGCGAGTTCACGCTCGAACGGCTCCCAGCGCGCGGGATCGAAGTTCTCGAAACGGTGCAGAACGTTCCCGGCGAGCGTCAGCGCGGTGGAGAGCAGCGAGGTCTCGACGCGTTGCCCTTCGCCGCTGCGGTCGCGTTCTCGGAGCGCCACCAGGATGCCGAGTGCCGATAGAAAGCCGGTTCCCATGTCGGCATAGGCCGGGCGGACCAGGCGCGGCGCGCCGCCCTGGTCTGCTGCCGTGATGCCGCCGATCCCCGACATGCCCTGGACCACGACGTCGTAGCCCCCGTCGTCCGCGAAGGGACCGCGGGGACCGTAGGGCGTGTTCTCGAGGTAGACGAGCTCGGGCCGCAGCGCGCGCAGGCGCGCGTAGTCGAGCCCATAACGCGTGAGATCGGATCGCTTCATCGACACCAGCACGACGTCGGCGCTGGTCACCAGTGCGTCGATGACTTCGCGGGCCTGGGGATGCGCGAGGTCCAGGCAGAGGCTGCGCTTGCCACGGTTGAAGACCGCGTAGCCCCGTCCCTCGCCGCGCACCCCGGTGGGCTGGTGCAGCCGAAAGCTGTCGCCGCGCGGCGGCTCGACCTTGATCACGTCTGCACCGAGGTCGGCGAGCAGCAGCCCGCAGGCCGGCACCGCCATCACCTGAGCAAACTCGAGCACGCGCACGTCTTCGAGGGGTCCTGATCGCTCGTGGGCCACACCCGATGTTATCTTGGCGCTCCCTTGGATTTCCACTTTACGCCGGAACAGGAGGCCTACCGGGCCACCGTCGGGGCCTGGCTCGATGCCGAGCTTCCGGACTGGTGTGCTCCCGGATTCGCGGACGACGCGGACGAGGCCACGCGCTTCGAGCGGCAGAGGTCCTGGCATCGAAAACTCTACGAGGCGGGCTACGTGGGCGCGACCTGGCCCGTGGAGCACGGGGGCCGCGAACTCGACCCGGTGTGCAACGCGATCCTGCAGGAGGAACTCGCCCGGGCCGAAGCGCCACCCGCCCTGAACCCGCTCGGCATCGGGCTCTGCGGTCCCGCGATCCTCCACCACGGAAGCGAGGCCCAGAAGCGCCGCTACCTGCCCCCGATGCTCCGCGCAGAAGAACTCTGGTGCCAGGGCTACTCCGAGCCCGGCGCCGGTTCGGACCTGGCGGGGCTCTCGACCCGGGCCGAACTGGAGGACGACCACTACCGCGTGAACGGTCAGAAGACCTGGACCTCGCTGGCGGCCCAAGCCGACTGGTGTTTCGCGCTGGTGCGCACGGACCCCTCCCGGCCCCGGCATGACGGCATCGGCTTTCTCCTGATCGACATGCGCTCGCCCGGCATCGAGGTGCGTCCGATCACGCAGATCACGGGTGAGCGCGAGTTCGGCGAGGTCTTCTTCAGCGACGTCCGGGTCCCGGCCGAGAACCTGGTGGGGGCACCGACCGAGGGATGGCGAATCGCGAACACCGTACTCGGCTACGAGCGGGGCGCGAACACGCTCTCGCTCTACGCGCGCTTTCAGAAGCGCTTCGAGCGGCTCGCGGAACTCGGCCGGGAACGAACGGGGCCCTCCGCGGCCGTGCTGCGGGAACGGCTCGCCCAGATCGCGATCGAGGTCGAGATTCTCAGGCTCAACTCGCTCCGCCAGTTGAGCCTGCTCGCCCGGGGCGAGGCTCCGGGACCCGAGACGAGCATTCAAAAGCTCTACTGGTCGGAACTCGAAAACCGCTTCCACCGCCTCGCCGTCGATCTTCAGGGTCCCTACGGCCAGCTGGTGGCGGGCAGCGAGCGCGCCGTCGATGGGGGGATCTGGCAGTTCGAGGAACTGAACGCTCGCCGCTTCATGATTGCGCGCGGTACCAGCGAGATTCAGCGGAACATCATCGCCGAACGGGTCCTCGGGTTGCCGCGACGATGAACCCGGGAGACCGCGGCGACGGAGTCGCGTACAAGGCCGTCGAAGCGGGCTACTTCGAGCGCCGCGGCCTGCGCCGCTACGCGCGGGTCGGATCGCTCTGGGCCCTTGGGGTGGGGGCCGTGATCTCGGGCGACTTCTTCGGCTGGAACTTCGGGCTCGCGGCCGGCGGGTTCGGTGGGCTCTTGATTGCAACCGCCGTGATTACCGTCATGTATGCGGGGCTCTGCTTCAGCATCGCGGAAATGGCGCCGGCGCTGCCGCACACCGGGGGTGCGTACTCGTTCGCGCGCTCGGCCATGGGCCCCTGGGGTGCATACCTGACCGGGCTCGCGGAAAACATGGAATACATCCTGACCCCGGCCGTGATCGTCGTCGGGATCGGCGGCTACCTGGGCGCCATTTTCGGAACCCCCGATGCCTGGGCCCCCCTCTGGTGGGCACTCTGCTACGTGGGCTTCGTGGGGCTGAACGTGGCCGGAGTCGAGACGAGCTTTCGCTTCACGATCGGGGTCACGCTGCTGGCGCTCGCGATCCTGGTGGTCTTCTGGATCGGGGCGCTCCAGCACTTCGACCTCGACCGCTTTGCACTCGACACCGAACCCGGAGCGAGCGGTTCGCGCTGGCTTCCCTTCGGCATCGCGGGCGTGTTCGGGGCCCTGCCCTTCGCGATCTGGTTCTACCTGGCGATCGAGCAGCTTCCACTGGCGGCAGAGGAGTCCCACGATCCCCAGCGCGACATGCCGAGAGGCATCCTGCTCGGACTCGCGACCCTGGTGGTCTGCGCGTTCGCAACCCTGATCCTTTCTTCCGGGATCGCGCCCGGCGCGACCGCGCTGGGCACTTCGGACGAGCCCCTCTTCGACGGCTTTCAGACGATCTTCGGAGGCGGCCTGGGCACGCGGCTGCTGTCACTGGTGGCCGTCGCCGGACTGGTGGCGAGCTTTCACACGATCGTGTTCGCCTACGGCCGCCAGATCTTCTCGCTCTCGCGCGCCGGGTACTTTCCAAAATGGCTCTCGGTCACACATACCAGGCGAAAGACGCCGGTCGCGGCGCTGCTGGCGGGCGCGGTGCTCGGTTACGCGGTCGCACTCACCATCCACCTGCTCGGCTCCGACCACCCGGTCGGCGCGGTGCTGCTCAACATGGCCGTGTTCGGGGCCGTGATCTCCTACATGCTGCAGACCGCGTCCTTCGTCCTGCTCCGGCGGCGCCTGCCCGACATCGAGCGGCCGTACCGGAGTCCGCTCGGGATTCCGGGAGCCCTCGTTGCATTTGCAATC
>JAYZEO010000124.1:0-18190 GCA_036337215.1 Myxococcota bacterium
CACTGCTCGCTTGGGGGGGGGGGGGGTGTTCGGACCCCCGGACCTTGGCGAGGGGGGTTGCGGGTGTTGGGTTCGATCCGCAGACCGAACGCCCGGTGGTGGTGCTCGAAGAGACGGCCGGCGCCGGGCGCCGGCTTCCCATCTGGATCGGCCCGTACGAAGCCCGGTCGATTGCGATGGAGATGGGGAAGGTCGACCCGACCCGGCCCAACACGCACGATCTACTCGTCAGCGTTCTCGGGACAATGAGCGGGACGCTCGATCGCGTCGTGATCACCGAACTCCGGGGCAATACCTACTACGCGGTACTCGAGATCTCTCGCGATGGTCGCATACTCGTCGTCGATTCTCGGCCGAGCGACGCGATCGCAATCGCGATACGAACGGGCAGCCCGGTCGCGGTGGCGGCGGAACTGCTGGAACGGATCTCGTTGGAAGATTCGGATGCTCCGCCGAGGGAGATTCGCTGGAACTCGCAAGAAGCCTTGCGCAACCTCGGGCCTCGCGCGTACTAGCCCCGGTTCTCTTGCCTGCGGGTGTCGGGATGCTGCCGGTGATTTCTTTCGAAATCAAAATTCGGAAGGAGGACCGAGTGCTTCAAGAGACTGTTGCGTTCTGCAGGTCAACTGTTTGCGCAGTGGTTGCACCCGCGGTGTCACCATCTGGGCAGAAACTGCGCGTACCGACGGCGAATTGTTCTTGACATGGGGTGTTGTTCTAACAGATGATAGGGGTAAGCTAATCTGTATATGCTGCTGAAGGTGTCGCTGTGACCCGCAATGAGATCGCGAACGAGCTTGCTGACCTTTGGACCGAGTTCACGCCGGACCAGATCAATCGCATGCTCGCCGGGAACGTACCCGTCGAACTGCTCGAGTTCTTTCTGGACTACGCGGAGTGGTTCGCGCGCGAGGTCGGAGGGTTCGACGGAGTCGGAGGGCAGCACCAGCGCGAGCAGCTTCCGAACCTGCTGATCATGGGCTACCTGATCCGTTTGTTGGAGGAGCGGCTCCGCTGACGGCTGCGGCCGACGAGTTCCTCCTTGCGGCCAGTCCCTGAAGTCCGTTTCGGTGCCAAAATTCGAGCGGCAGCAGGAAAGCGCCGTCCGATGCTGAGCTGTCCGGATCCGCGACTTCCCTGCCCGATGTCGTCAGTCGCCGGGAGAACGTCCAGCCGGTCCCGGTCTCGGCCGCGAAGGCGAGCAGGACCTCCTCGATGGTCGCTCCATCCTTGATCTCGAGGCTGGCGACCGGATCGTTGGCAAATATCTCCCCGGCCAGGAGATCCCCCTTGCTCGGGCCCTGACCATTCTGGTTGATCCAACGTGCGAGTTCTCCGAGTGAACCGGAGAATGACCCCCCCTTCAGTCGCTCGGCCATGATGCTCCCCGCTACGGCCCTGTTGAAGTCGTAGGCGGTCGAGTGCACCAGGATCACACCGTCCCGTTCTTCCCAACGAAACGGCACGGTGCCCGGGTATTGCTCCAAGAGCTTCGGGAGTTGCTCCTGGACCGGGGAGTTGTTGCCGTGGGGGCCCATGGTCCCTCCGATTGAGGGCAGCGGGATTCCTTGACCGTGCGACCAATCGACGATACAGATCGGAGTTCCCGTCAGTTCCGAAATGTCCACCAGCGTGGCCAGGACCGAAGTGCGGTTGAACACCCCGCTGGCCTGGCCCCCATCCGTATTCGTCGGCAGGAGTTGGATTTCCGAGATGGCGAACTCGGGCTTTTGCGGCACTCCCACCTTCGGTCGGTTGCGGCGCAGTAGCCAGCTCGATTGGGCCTCGTTCCCGTACCGCATCATGAATTCGACGACAGACATGGGTTCGGTGGTTTCGAAATCTACCTTCTTCCAGACCGGCGTCCCGGGGGCCTTCTCCACTCTGACGACCATCCCGGCGAGTCTGAAGAACCAGGAATGCAGATTGGTGAAGTTTCCCGCGTACCTGTTGGCGGGCATCCGCTTCTGTACGCCTACGGGGTCGTTGGGTAGGAAGCCCCACTCCTTGATGTAGATCCCGTCGCCCATGCCGATGTAGTGAAATCCTCCGAGCTTCGCGTAGAGTTGCTGCAGGGCTTCTCTGACCGTTCCCTGATCGAGATCGAGATCGACGAAGCGTCCCCCGAAGCCAGCGGTCTCGGGCGGCTGGCCAATTTCTAAAAGGTCAACTCCGATGTGGACGCCGGACTCACCGGCGATGCGCCTGAGTACGTAGATCGTGGGGGAGCCCGAGAACCGGAGTGGAGGAAGCGGTGCCTCCAACGCCGGGGTGGAGGGGACCTGTGGATGCGGCGGGATCGCAGGCCGGCTTTTCGATGGCGTTGCAGCCGCGGGCGGCAACTTGGCGGGAAATGCGGGGCTCGAGGCTGCGGGACGCGCCTCCGAGGTGGGCGTGGTCTCGTTGCCGCAGGCCAGACCGGCCAGAATCAGGGTCGCAACCACCGTGGTCAGTCGGAGCAAGATCCGCGGGATCAAGGTTGGTTCCTCCTTGGGGTCGACGGACTCAGGCTGCGAGTGTAACAGCCCGGGACTGGGAACACGGATCCGCCATCGCACCGGGCCACCCGGTGCTGTCTCGTCCTCGCCGCTCCACGGCAGGTTTGCTCGGCGGTTGGATTGACACCCTAATCGGTCCTTCCTAACTTCCGTAGCTCGGTGGCCGATCGAGTCCACATGACGCGCAGCGGCTACGAGCGCCTCACTGAGGAGCTTAGGCGACTCAAGACAGAGGACCGGCCGCATGTGATTGCCGAGATTCGGGCCGCGCGCGAGCACGGGGATCTCTCTGAGAACGCCGAGTACCACGCCGCCAAGGAAGCGCAAGGCCATATCGAAGCGCGAATCCTGTTGCTGGACGATCAACTGGCGCGCAGCGAGGTCGTCGAGCCCCCCGCAGAGCCACCGGACCGGGTGAGATTCGGGACGACCGTGGTTCTCGAGGACCTCAAGTCCGGGGAGGAACTGAGCTACACCCTGGTAGGCGAATACGAGGCCGATATTTCGGAGGGCAGGCTCTCGGTTCAGAGCCCGGTTGGCCGTGCCTTGATCGGGAAGGGAGTCGAGGACGAGGTCACGATCCGGGTTCCGTCCGGCACCAAGGAATACGAGATCCGCGCGATCAGAGCGCTGCGCTAGGCCCCGCCGATCCTACGGCGGTGCTCGCTGTTGGCTAGGATACGGCTATGGCAGATGTTCTGATGTACCTCCGCGAGAGTTGTCCCTATTGCCACCGGGCCCGGCTGCTTCTGCGTTCAAAGGGCGTGCACTGGGACGAGATCGACCTCGATCGCGAGCCACAGCGTCGGATCGAGATGATCGAGAAGAGCGGTCGGCACACCGTGCCCCAGATCTTCATCGGTAGTACGCACCTCGGGGGCTCGGACGATCTCGCACTGGCCGAGAGTTCCGGGCGACTCGACCGGCTGCTCTCCGGAACCGGAGCCTAGATGCCGGCAGCAGCGGGGCATGCCGCGATTGCGATCGTCGGCAGCGGGCCCGCAGGCTACACGGCGGCACTGTATGCGGCCCGAGCCGCGCTCTCTCCCGTGGTCCTGGCAGGTTTCAACTTCGGCGGACAGCTGATGATCACGACCGACGTCGAGAACTACCCCGGCTTTCCGGACGGGGTCGGGGGTCCGGAACTAATGGAGCTGTTTCAGAAGCAGGCCGAGCGCTTTGGCGCCTTGGTACACAAAGAGGACGTGACCCGGGTCGAACTCGGTGAGCCGCCCGTCCGGATCGAAACCGACGAGCGGAGCCTGACAGCCGATGCTCTGATCATCGCGACGGGCGCCTCGGCGAGGTGGCTGGGCCTCCCCTCCGAAGAGCGGCTGATGAACAAGGGGGTCTCGGCCTGCGCGACCTGCGACGGAGCACTCTATCGCGGAGCCCGGATGGCGGTCGTGGGTGGAGGAGACACCGCATTGGAGGAAGCGCTTTTCTTGACGCGCTTTGCAAGCTCGGTGCATGTCATTCATCGCCGCGACGAGTTGCGCGCGAGCCGAATCATGCAGCAGCGTGCCCTGGAGAACCCGAAGATCGAGTTCGTCTGGAACCGCGTCGTCGACGAGATCCTGGGCGACGATGAGGTTCGCGCGGTATCGCTTCGAGATGTCCGAAGTGGGGAGAAGACGGAGCTCGAGGTTGGGGCTGTGTTCATCGCGATCGGGCACCGGCCTAACAGTGAACTCTTCGCGCATTGGCTGGAGACCGATCCCGCAGGTTACATTCGGGTCGAACCCGGATCGACGCGCACGGCGCTTCCGGGAGTATTCGCGTGTGGCGATGTCATCGACCCTGGCTATCGGCAGGCGGTGACCGCTGCGGGCAGCGGTTGCATGGCTGCGATCGATGCTGAGCGCTGGCTCGCCAGCCGGGTCTGATCCGTGCGGGTAGAGTTCGATCGCTACAGCTTGATCGTCGATGGTGAGCGGAAGCTGATCCGGTCGGGGTCGCTGCATTATTTCCGCCTTCCCGATCCCGAACTCTGGCGCGACCGAATCGAGCAGATGCGGCGGGCCGGGCTGAATGCCGTCGATGTCTACTACCCATGGAGTTACCACTCGGAGGTACCAGGGGAGTACAGGTTCTCGGGATTCCGCGACATCGACCGGCTGCACGAGTTGATCGACGAGGCGGGGCTGTATCTGATTGCGCGTCCCGGCCCGTACGTCTGCGCCGAGATCGATTTGGGGGGGCTTCCGGCCTGGCTGCTGCGTGAGCCCGGTGTGATTCTGCGTTGCCGCAGCGAAGCCGGCTTCGCCTACTCGCGTGCCTTCATGGGGGCGGTTGGCCAGTGGTTCGCCCAGGTTCTTCCCAGGATCGCACGTTGCCGCGGGCTGCTCCTGGTGCAGGTCGAGAACGAGTACACGCTCCCCGCCCCCATGTCGACGCTGCCGCGCGACTTTGCTGACCTGCTGTTGCGCTGGTTCGGAGTGCGTCCGGTCGCGAGGTTCCTGACTCTTCTGGACGCGCTGCGGCGGCCGATGCGCCGCGTTTCTGCCTCGCACTCGCTGGAGCAGGCCCGCGGGCGCGGTCAGACGAACGCGTATATGCGCGAGCTCTATGGACTGGTTCGCGCAGCCGGGATCAAGGTTCCGATCTTCCATAATGACCTCGCCTCCGATCGTGGAAGGCAGGCCGACGTCGATCTGATGGCGATCGATCGCTATCCGATCACTGATTTCCGGCGCGACTGGAGAGACAGGCGCGAGAGCTTTGCGTCCTTTCGTGGGGACGAAGCGGGTCTCGACGCGCACCGCCCTGATAATCCGGTGTTTTTTCCGGAACTCCAGGGAGGCTGGTACGACGGCTGGGGAGGGCCGGGCTACGGGAGGGTGCGGGAGTTGCTCGGATCTGAAGCGATCGAGAATGCAACCGTGGCGGCCCTGGCCGAGCGGGCCACGCTCTGGAACTACTATGTCTTCTGTGGCGGGGTGACCTGGGGCTACATGTCGAGCCCCGACGTCTACTCCTCCTACGATTACGGCGCGCCGGTGGCCGAGTCGGGGCGCACGGGTGCGCGCTATCGGGCGGTTTCCAGGATCAACGAGTTTCTGAAGGCCTACGAGAGTGAACTCGCCCGGACCGATCGGATCGAGCTGGAGCCCTGGTGCCCGGAACATCTAGTGACCCGGCAGGGGCCGACCCGGCGCTTCGTATTCCTGCGAAACGCGAGCCGGGAGCCCCGCAATCTTCCGATGCCGGAGCCACTCCGGGCGGAGCTGGCTCCCTGGGAGGCCCAGATCCGGGTATACACCCCGGACGGAAAGCTCGAGGTCGTGAGCCCGGAGCCAGAGAAGCAGTTGCCGCTTGCGCCACCGCCCCGGACGCCCCTGCCGGCCCTGGAGGAGTGGACCTTCACGGGTGTGAGCCCGCAACTCGATCCCGACTACGACGACTCCGGCTGGGCGACGATTCCGGCCGAACGCGCCGAGGCTTCTGTCGGGCTCGACATCGACTCACTCGGGCTCCATTACGGCTTTGCGTGGTACCGGGGGAGCTTTCGGGGACCGCTGGACCGGTTGTTGCTCGACGCTCGCCATTGCTGGGCGGTTTGGATCAATCGCGAACTGATTGCGGCCGGGGACCAATTTCAGAATGCGCTCGGCGTAGGCCCAGATGGGGCGAAGCTCTCGCGCATCGACCTGCGCCCCTGCGTGTGGAATTCGGGCGCGAACCTGATCGTGATCTGCGTCGAGAGCCTGGGTCACAACAAGGGCTTTGCGGACGATGCCCGAAATCCGAGAGGGATCGTGAGACTCGACACGGGCTCGACACCGATTTCGTGGAAGTTTCGTGGCGGCCTGGTGCGAGGAGAGCGCGGGATGAATCCGGTGGTTGCCTTCTCCGGGATCGAGCGCGGGGGCTCCGAGTCCGTCGCACTCCCGCACGCCTGGGAGGCCGAGCCGGCCGGGGTGGGACTCTACGAAACGAGCTTCCGCCTGGATGGCCTGGATCCCGGGCGCGGGGCGATCGGAGCCGTGTTCGACCCGGGTCGCGGCAAGGCGAACCTGTATTTGAACGGGCACCTGCTCGGGCGCTATTGGCCGGAACGCGGACCCCAGGTCCGGTTCCTGTTGCCATGGGGCATCCTCGACCCGAGCGGCGAAAACCACCTCGCGATTGCCCTCTGGAAGAGGACTCCGCGCGCGGCGCTGGGCAAGGTTCGGCTCGAGCTCCTGGGCCTCTAATCCACCTCCGCCGGCCGGCGCCTTGGCGCGCATTGCGGCGAGGGATTAGATTTCATCCCTATGCCGCTTTCCCGGGCCTCTCTCGAGAGACTGGTCGAGGCCTCCCCCGATATCGTCATCGCGACCGAAGGTCCCGGTGTCGTTTCGTTCTACAACGATGGGGCCGTCGAGAATCTCGGGTACGCGCGGGAGGAGATCATCGGCGCGCCCGTGCTCCGCCTCTATCCGAGCCGCGCCGAGGCGAAGCGCGTCATGGACGCGATGCGCGACCCCGACCAGGGTGGCCGGAACAGGGTCGTGAACTTTCCTACGACCTTCGTTGCAAAGGACGGGCACGAGATCCCGGTCGCGATCTCGGGCGAGATCCTGGCCGATCTCGATGGTCGCGAGCATGGGACGATCGGGTTCGCCAAGGATCTATCGGAGTTCATTCGGCGCGATCAGCTCGCGGTGCTCGGCGAGATCGCGATCGGACTCTCCCACCAGATCAACAATCCCCTCGCCGTCATCACCAACCAACTCAGGTTGCTCGGCCGTCTCATCGGAGAGACCGGGAGCGCGGAGCAAGTTGAGCGGATCGCGGCGATCGGTGTTGAGGTCGGACGGATCGAGCAGCAACTCCAACGTCTCTCGCAGATGGCCGCCAGAGACGAGTACCTGAGCACCGACTACATCGGGGACGCGCGCATGCTCGACCTCGAGCCGCAGGCGGCCTCGTCATTGGATGGGCGTCGCGTACTGGTCGTGGATGATGACACGGCGGTGCGCCGGACCGTTTCCGACGTACTGCGTGCGGAAGGCTGTTACGTGGAGGGCGCGAAGGACGGCCGTGATGCGCTCGACCGCCTGGGGCAGGCCAGCTGGGACGCGGTGATCTCGGATGTCGTGATGCCGGGACTCGACGGCTACGAGTTGTTCCAGGCGGTTCGCCGGGACTACGCGAATACCCGCATCATCCTGATGACGGCCTTCTATTACGACAAGGACCACATCATCAAGCGAAGTCGCCTGGAGGGACTCGACGGGGTCTTGTTCAAGAAGCCCGTCGATCCGGGGAAGCTCATCGAGACGCTCAGCAGACTCCTGTCCTAGCCCGCTGCCCGATCGCCTACCCTCGGTTCACGAGTTCCTTGCGGACGTTGAACAGTTTCCCGTCGGCATTCCGAACCAGGTAGTGGTGGTCCCACTCCTTCAGTACAGTGAGTTCTTCGCCCGCCGAGAACTCCACGTCTTCGACTTCTTCGCCGAGATTTGCATGGGCTTTCAGGGTTAGCGCCTCTTTGGTCTGTACGGAATCGGGCATGGGGCTCCTCGTCTGCTCGGGCTCACGGCACCCTTATAGCGCAATCGTTCCCGCCAGCGCGACCCGGAGTACGCGCCGTGCGCCGGCCTGTTTCCGCAGGCTGGCCGCCGCCTCGTCGAGTGTCGCGCCCGTGGTCGTGACGTCGTCGAGCAGTAGCACGCTCCGTCCGCGAAGCGCCGCCCGGCGGGCCCGGAAGCTCCCGTGAACGTTGCGACGCCGATCGGTCGGTCCGAGTCCGGTCTGCGGGGGCGTGGGGCGGCTGCGCCTCAGCACGCCGTCCCAGAGGGGCCGGCCGGTCCGTCGCGCGAGGCCACGCCCGATTTCGAAGGTCGGGTCGCTGCCGAGTTCCCGCACTCGGCGGGGATGCCGCGGCACCGGAACGATGCCCTCGAACTGGCGGCCCTGCACGCGCTCGCACAGGAAGTCGAGCAGCACCCCAAGGGCGTCCCGGCGCTGCTGGAACTTGAACCTGCGCAGAAGCTCTCCGCCCTTGCCTTCATAGGCGATCGCGGTGTGGACTCGTCGCAGCCCGGCCAGTGGTACCAGCGCTCCCGCGCACGCTCCGCAGAGAAGGGGCCGACCCTCCGCGCGCGGCTGGTCGCAGCCGGGGCAGACGCTCGGGACGATCAGTTCTAGGACTTCGGCTTGCAACTGAGCAACTTCCGACCGCTCATCTTCGGATCCGGTTCGAGCCCGAGCAGTTCGCAGAGCGAGGGTGCCAGGTCTGCGAGGCCGCCGTCTTCGAGTGCGCACCCCTCTGCCGGGTCGACGATCCACCAGAGTGGCACGGGGTTGGTGGTGTGCGCGGTTTTGGGCAAGCCTGTTTCAGAATTTCGCAGGGACTCGATGTTTCCGTGGTCGGCAGTGACCAGCAGGGTTCCTCCGCGGGACAGGATCGCGGTGCGAAGCCGGTCGAGGCAGGCGTCGACGACCTCGACCGCTTGGATGCAGGCCGGGATCACTCCCGTGTGTCCCACCATGTCGGGGTTTGCGTAGTTCACCAGTATGAAAGCGTACGCTTCGCGATCGAGCGCTTCGATCAGGCGATCCGTGACCGCGACGGCACTCATCTCGGGTTTCAGGTCGTAGGTCGGAACGTCGCGCGGGGATGGAACCAGAATTCGGTCTTCGCCCTCGAACGGGTCTTCGCGGCCGCCGTTGAAAAAGTAGGTGACGTGTGCGTATTTCTCGGTCTCGGCGATGCGAAGCTGCTTGAGCTCCGCGCCGCTTACGAGTTCTCCGAGGCTTCCCGATACGTCGATCGACTCGAACAGGGAGGGCAGATCGAACGCGTCGTCGTAAACGGTCAGCGTGTGAAAGGATCGCGGGCGGATCGGCTCCAGTTCGAGAATCTCGGCTCCCAGAGCGTCGGGTCTGACCCGCGTGAGTGCGTTCGTGAGCTCCCGTGCCCGGTCGGCCCGGAAGTTGAAGAAGAGACCGGCCGATCCATCCTGGAAGGCTCCCGGAGCATCTCCCGCGATCACGCTGGGCCGGATGAACTCGTCCGACTCGTCCCGCTCGTAGGCCTGCTGGATCGCGTCTACGGCCGAGGCGGCGGCGGCACCCTCTCGCCCTACGATGGCCCGGTGCGCGAGCGCGATCCGGTCCCAGCGTTGGTCCCGGTCCATCGCCCAGTAGCGTCCCGACAGGGTCGCGATGCATCCCCCGAGGGCCAGCAGTCGCTGCTCCAGCTGGGGGATCCAGGACAGCGCGCTGCGTGGCGGGGTGTCGCGACCGTCGGTGAACGCGTGCAGCACGGGTGCGAGACCGTGTTCCTCGAGCAGATCGATCAGGGCGTGGAGATGTGTCAGCGAACTGTGAACGCCCCCGTCCGACACGAGACCGAACAGGTGCAGCGAATTGCCCGCCTCACGGGCTGCTTCGAGCAAGCCCGTGAGAGTTCCGCCGGTCTGCAGGGCGCCCGAGTCGAACGCCTTCTGGATTCGTACAATGTCGTGCTCGAAGATCCGGCCGGCGCCCAGGGTCATGTGGCCGACCTCGGAGTTCCCCATCTGCCCCTCGGGCAGGCCGACTGCGGGCCCCGAAGTCTCGAGCCGGGCCCGCGGGTAGAGGCGGTCTGCGCGATCGAAGAACGGAGTATCGGCGAGTGCCGTCGCATCGTGCTCGGCCGCCTCGCCGTTGCCCCGGAGCCCGAACCCGTCGAGAACGACGAGACAGATCGGCCCCCTCAACCGACGCTTCCCGCAAGCTCTGGAAGTTCGATCGCTTGCGCCTCTCGCCAGAGCCTCTCCAGATCGTAGTAGCTTCTCGCCTCGTGCTGGAGGACGTGCAGCACCACGTCGGAGAAGTCGACCAGAATCCAGCGTCCGATCCGTTCGCCCTCGATGCTGAGCGGCCGTTCCCCCGACTTCGAGACGGCCTCGACCCCGGCATTGGCGATGGCGCGAGTCTGTCGCGCGGAAGTGCCCCCGGCGATCACGAAGAAGTCGGTGAAGCCCGAGACCTCCCTCACGTCGAGAATCACGACTTCGCTGGCATTCTTGGCGACGATAGCAGCGGCGACCAGCAGGGCTTTCTCCCGTGGGGTCACGCGTCCTCCGTGTAGAGTCGGTGTTTTCGGATGTAGTCGAGCACCGCGTCGGGTACCAGGTAGTGGATCGAAGCCTCTTGTGCGCAGCGCGCCCGGATCTCGCTCGCGGAAATCGCGAGCGCGGTGACCGGAACGCGCGAAACCCGGGCCTCGCGCCCGTGCGCCAGGGTCAAATCTGGGCTTCCTGGGCGGCTGACGATCGCGAAGCGCGCGAGCCGCAGCACTTCGTCGGGCTCGCGCCAGCTGTCGATCTCGGCGACCGCGTCGGAGCCGATGATGAACCAGAGTTCGCTTCCGGGATGCCGCGCGGACACCGCGCGAAGCGTATCGACCGTGTAGCTCCGGCCCTCGCGGCGGAGTTCGAGGTCGCTGACTTCGAAGGCCGGATTCGAGGCGGTTGCGATCCGGACCATCTCCAGCCGGTCGGCCGCCGCGGCGACAGGTCCCGGGCGGTGTGGCGGGTTCGAGGCGGGAACGAAGAACACGCGGTCGAGTTCCAGCGCGAGGCGCACCTCTTCGGCGATCCTCAAGTGCGCCAGGTGGATCGGATCGAAGGTACCGCCGAGGATTCCGAGCTTCACTCGAGCAGCGTACCGTTACCGAACACGACGAACTTCTCGGTCGTGAGTCCCTCGACGCCCATCGGCCCATACCAGTGCACCTTCGAGGTCGAAATGCCGACCTCGGCACCGAGTCCGAGTTGGAACCCGTCCGCGAAGCGCGTGCTCGCATTGACCATGACGCAAGACGAGTTGACCCGGCGCAGGAACTCGCGCGCGCTGCGCAGATCGTCCGTGACGATCGCCTCGGTGTGGTTCGAGCCGAAGCGCCGAATGTGCTCCACCGCATCGTCGAGGCTATCCACGACCCTGACCGCGAGGATCATGTCGAGGTACTCTTCTTCGAAGTCCGCGTCGCTTGCCGGGACGGCATCGGGAAACGCGGCGCGGGTTCGCTCGCAGCCTCGAAGTTCGACCCCGAGTCCGTCGAGTTCTGCGAGCAGTTCGGGGAGAAACTGTCCCGCGAACGCCGAGTGGACCAGCAGGGTCTCGGCCGCGTTGCAGACGGAAACTCGCTGGGTCTTGGAGTTGATCGCGAGCTCGCGCGCCATCTTGGGATCTGCGTACTGATCCAGGTAGACGTGGCAATTGCCCTTGTAGTGCTTGACGACCGGAATCCGCGAACGCTCTGAGACACGCCGGATCAGGCTCTCTCCACCGCGCGGGATGACGAGGTCGATGTCGTTCTCGCGTTCGAGCAGCAGGTCGACGATCTCCCGGTCGGTCTCGGGCACGAGCTGAATCGCGTCCTCGGGAATGCCCGATTCCCGGAGCGCCCCTCGCAGGAGTTCCGCGATGGCGCGGTTCGAGTGGAGCGCCTCGGAGCCGCCCCGCAGGATCGCGGCGTTCCCGCTCTTGAGGCAGAGCCCGCCGACGTCGGCCGTGACGTTGGGCCGCGACTCGTAGATCACCAGGATCACGCCGAGCGGGATCCGCATCCGGCCGACCTGTATCCCGCTAGGGCGATTCCGCATGCGCGTGATCTCGCCCAGCGGGTCGGGCAGTGCTGCGATCTCCCGCAGCCCCTGTGCCATCGACGCGATCCGGCGCTCGTTTAGCTCCAATCGGTCCAGGAGCGGGCCGGAGAGGCCGTTTTGCTTCGCGGCCTCGAGATCCTGCGCGTTCTCGCCGCACAGGGAACTCGCTTCTCGCTCGATGCGGTCGGCCGCCAGGCACAGCGCCGAGTCTCGCGCCTCCGCCGGGAATTCGGCCACGCGCTCTCCGGCACTCCGGGCGCGAGAGCCGAGCTGCTCGGTCAGTGCAGCGTGATCCATCGCCCCGATGGTAGCAGCCCCGGCAACCTGCGACTGCGGGCTCGGGCTTTGCGGAAGCGGCCTCTCGCCGCGATCCCGGAATGCGCCCCCGGGTGTTGCCTATGCGATCACCAGGTCGTCCCGGTGAATTACCGCGTTGCCGTTCGAGTACCCGAGCAGCGCCGGAATCTGCGACGTGCGCTGACCCCGGATCGTTCGAATCTCGTCGGCGCCGTAGGCGACCAGGCCGCGCGCCACCTCCTGGCCCCCGGGAGCCAGGCAACGAACCAGATCTCCGACACGGAACTCTCCGCGCACCCGCACCACCCCGGCGGGGAGCAGGCTCCGGCCGCGCTCGCGCAGTGCACGTTCGGCACCTGCATCGATTTCGAGCGAGCCGCGCGGCCGCGGCGAAAACGCGATCCAGTGCTTGCGAGCCGAGAGACGCTCCCGCGCGGGATGGACCAGGGTTCCCACGTCGCGTCCGGCGAGGATTTCCGTGAGCACTCCGGCCCGTCGCCCGCCCGCGATCACGGTGGGTACGCCAAAGCGTGCCGCCGCCTGTGCCGACTCGAGCTTCGAACGCATGCCGCCGCTTCCGCCGGGACTTCCCGACCCGTCGTCCGTGCGCGCGAGCAGTCGCTTGTTCACCCGCTCGACCTCCGGGATGCGCGTGCCCGGGCCCTCCTGGGGCGGACGGTCGTAGAGTCCGTCGACGTCCGTCAGCAGGATCAGCAAGTCTGCCCCGCTCGCGTTGACGACCAGGGCCGCCAGCCGATCGTTGTCTCCGAAGCGCAGTTCCTCGGTGGCCACCGAGTCGTTCTCATTGACCAAGGGCACCACGCGTTTCGCGAGCAGTTCTTGAAACGTTCGCCTTGCGCGGAGGAAGCGCTCTCGGTTGGAAAGCCCCGCGTGGGTGAGCAGGATCTGGCCCACCAGGTATCCGTTCTTCGCGAAGCTGCGTTCGTAGCGTCGGCACAGATCGATCTGTCCGATCGCCGCCGCAGCCTGCTTCTCGGGCAGCGTAAGCGGGCGCTCGGTCCGCCCCAGGCGGCGCTGCCCGAGCCCGACCGCACCCGAGGTGACGAGCACGACTTCTCGTCCCTCGTCGAGCAGGGCAGAGATATCGCGAGCGATCTGCGAAAAGCGGCGCGTGTGTACGCCGCCTGTGGGCGGAGCCAGCAGGCCGGTTCCGACCTTGACGACGATGCGCCGCGCGCGTCCGAGCCCGGCACGCGTCATGCCTGCCCCGTCGAGCCGGAGCGTGCCGTCACTTCCCGGCTCAGCCGTTCGAGCAACGCTTGCATGCCTTCCCCCGTCGCCGCCGAGATCCAGCTCACCTCGACCCCGTCCTGGCGTAACTCCGACGCGATTCGCTCCCGCGATTGCGGGTCGCCTACCAGGTCCGCCTTGGTGAGATAGACGAGTTCCGGGCGCTCGGCGAGCCCGGCCGCGTAGCTCGCGAGTTCCCGGCGGAGTGCGCGATAGTCGCGCAGCGGGCTCCGTTCCGGCGTCTCCAGCAACACTGGCTCGGGATCGAGCAGGTGCACGAGGATGCGGGTGCGCTCGACGTGACGTAGAAAACGGTCGCCGAGCCCGGCGCCCTGGTGCGCCCCCGGAATCAGGCCCGGAATGTCTGCGACCGCAAAGCGCGCCTCTCCGACCTCGACCAGTCCCAGTTGTGGCGCCAGCGTCGTAAACGGGTAGGCGGCGATCCTGGGACGCGCAGCCGAAACGCGGGAGACGAAGGTCGACTTTCCGGCGTTCGGGAATCCGATCAGGCCGACGTCTGCGAGTACCTTGAGTTCGAGGCGGAGCCAGTGTGCTTCTCCGGGCTCGCCCGCTTCTGCCTCGATGGGCGCCCGCCGGGTCGAACTCTTGAAGGCCGTGTTCCCGCGACCGCCGACGCCGCCCCGGGCCACCAGCAGCCGCTCACCGTGCTTCAGGATCTCGCCCAGGATCTCGCCGCTTTCTTCCGAGCGCACCACGGTTCCGAGGGGCAGCCGCACGATCACGTCGCTCGCGGAGCGTCCGTCCTTGAGGGTACCCTGGCCGTGCGCGCCCCCTCGGGCCCGCCAGTGCTTGCGGTAACGGATGTCGAGTAGCGTGGTCTTGTCGCGATCCCCTTCGAGGATCACCGAGCCCCCGCGGCCGCCGCCGCCGCCGTCGGGGCCGCCGCGAGGCACGAATTTCTCGCGGCGGAAGGAGACGCAGCCGCGGCCGCCCGAGCCGGCCTGAACGAAGAAACGGCACTCGTCAATGAAGTCCGCGCGCATGGTCCCTGGGAGTGTGCCGGAAGCAGGAAGCTTTCGCGGGGGTCACGCGCCTTCGGAACGGGCCGGGAGCCGGGCCGCGAAGCATCTCGGACGCGGCCGCCCCTGGGCTATTCGATCGAGACCAGGTTGCGGTTTCGCGACTGGTAGTAGCGGACCTGGCCATCGCGCAGCGCGAACAGGGTGTAGTCGCGGCCCATGCCGACCCCGCGACCTGGGTGGACACGGGTGCCCAGCTGCCGGACCAGGATGTTCCCGGCGATGACCGGCTCGCCCGAGTAGATCTTGATCCCGCGGCGCTGCCCACTGCTGTCCCGGCCGTTCCGGGTGCTTCCCTGTCCCTTCTTATGCGACATTGCTAGGCCTCTATCGATTCGATTCGGATGGTGGTGTAGTTCTGGCGGTGGCCCTGGCGAAGCCGGTAACGCTTCCGGCGCTTGTACTTGAAAATGTTGATCTTGGGCCCCTTCGAGGCTTCCTGAACGGTGGCGACCACGCGAGCGCCCGGAACGCACGGGGCTCCGACTTGCAGTTCGTCGCCCCCGACCAGCAATACCTCGGAGAGCTCGATCCGGTCGCCCGGCGCACCCGCGGTACGCTCGATCGAGACCAGGTCCCCGGGCTCGACCCGGAGTTGCTTGCCACCCGCGCGTATCACCGCATACATGAGAGGGGCGCGAGTTTACGGGAATCCGCCCTGTTGGCAACCGATTCTGGGCCCGGCGCCACCCTCGGGCGCGGCCAGAATCTCAGCCGAGCCGTTCTCGCGCGCCTGCAAGCGCCGTTTCAGCCCCCTTTACGAGGTCCTCGAGTACCGCGGCGGCCGGCCGGATCTCGTGGATCATGCCCATCCCCTGGCCCGCGAAGCCCGCGTAGATGTCGGCCCGCTCGGCCTGGATGGCGGCCTGCATGACCGGGCCAGAGATCATCGACTGGAACGGCATCGGCAGAGGCTCCTTGCCTGCGTCGACCCAGGCCTGGGCCCACTTGTTGCGAACCAGCCGGGCCGGTTTTCCGGTGACCGAGCGCGAGATTACGGTGCTTTCTTCGTTGCCGTCGACGAGTGCGCGCTTCTGGTAGTCGAACAGGTTGGCTTCCAGGGTGCCCAGGAAGGCGGTGCCCACCCAGGCGCCCGCGGCCCCGAGCATCATCGCCGCGGCGACGCCGCGCCCGTCGCCGATTCCGCCTGCCGCGAGTACCGGGGTTTCGCCCGCAGCGTCCACGACCTGAGGGACCAGCGAAAGCGTACCGATCGGCGAGTTGTGCCCGCCGGCGTCGTGGCCCTGAGCCACGATGACATCGACCCCGGACGCCTTGACCTTACTCACGTGACGGACCACGCCGACCACGGCCATCACCACGGTTCCGACATCGTGAAGCCGGTCGATCCAGGGCCCGGGATCGCCGAGCCCGGATGCGTAGACCGGAACCCGCGCCTCGATCACGCACTCCATCTGTTCCTCGAAAAAGTTCTTCGAGAACAGCTCCCGGCGCGTTCGAGTGCGCGGCGCGTTGCCTGAGACCGGAGAGGGAAGTCCTTCCTGCTCCAGAAAGGCGCGCGCGAATTCCAGCAATTCCGGGACCTGGTCCGCCGGGGAGGGACCTTCCGCGCTCGCTGGCTGCCGCCGAACCGAGGCGGGGAGCAGTGTGTCGACTCCGAACGGCCGGTCGGTCAAATTGCGCGTCTCGGCAATCCACTTACGCAACTCGTCCGGCCCGCAGCTGGCTGCGCCGAGTATGCCGAGGCCACCTGCGTTCGAGACCGCGGCCGCCAGTGCGGGGTGGCTCGCGCCCCCCATTCCGGCGAGCGCGATCGGGACATCGATTCCGAGCAGCTCACAGAGAGGAGTGTGAAGGGGCATCTGGATTCTCCTAGGGGTCCGCGGTCTGGGCGGTGGGGGAGGTGGCTCGCGCACGCTGGTCGAGCGCGGTACGGATTTTGCCATGCTCGTCTTCGCCCAGTCGGAAGCGCATGAAGAACAGGGCGCCGATGGCGTAGCAGGTCATCGGGAATAGCGAGTAGAGGGCCAGGATCGCGGTCTTGGCCGTTTCGGTTTGTTCCTGGTGCGGGCTGAATCCCGAGACCTCCAGGACCCAGCCCGTCAGAAAGATCGTGATCCCGCTCGCGGCCTTGAACACGAAATTCCAGGTTGCGAAGTAGGAGCCTTCCTTCCGTTCGTGCGTGACGAACTCGTCGTAGTCGATCACGTCCGACTGGACCGACGGGCCGACGGATGCGCCGCAACCCCCGGCCAGTCCGCCGAGGACCGCGAGTGCCGAGATCAACAGCCAGGAACCTGATTCCAGGAACCACATCGCTCCGAACGCGAAGCCCGTGAGCCACATCGAGAAGATCCAGAGCGCCTTCTTGCCGAAGCGGCGCGCGAGTGGGAGCCAGAGCGGTACCGAGACGATCGACGCAACCATGTAGAGCGCGATGTAGACCGGGGTGAGACTCGGCGTCTCCACGATGTAGGTCGCGACGTAGTAGGTCAGGATCCCGATCGTTGCCCCCCCGATGTTCTCGATCAGGAATACGATCAGGAGCACCCGCGCGTGCGGATTGCGCAGCACGTCGGCGAAGCTTTTCCAGGGGCTTCGTCCGCCGCGGCCGATGAAGTCTGGGCGCTCGCGGAGTGCCACGATTGCGAGCGCGATCAGCAAGGCCGTGACGACCGCCGCGGCCGCAGCGAGCCGGAACGCCGTCGAGCGTGCGTCGGTCGACTGGATCAGCAGGTACATGGCCGGTAGTGCGACCAGGCTTCCCAGGGTCCAGCCGACGTGCCGCATGCCGAAGACGCGGGAGCGGTCGTGGTAGCTGGCCGTGAACTCAGCCCCCAGAGACTGGTGCGGCACCACGAAAAGCGTCATCGCGGAATAGAAGCCCAGTACCCCGACCGCCATCCAGGCGGTGAGGGCGGTCTGGGAGAGGCCCGGGGGCGGAGTCCAGAGCATCAGAAAGCTGGCCATGATGGGCACGATCGAGGCCAGCAGCCAGGGTCGCCGTCGCCCCAGTCGGGTGTGTGTGCGGTCGGACAGGAAGCCCGTCAACGGATCCGAGATCGCGTCCCAGATCCTGGAGACGCCGATGATGGTGCCGATCGTGGCCGCCGAGAGGCCCAGCGTCTCGGTTCCGAACGGCATGATGTACAGGTTCACGAGCAGGAACATGAATCCCACCCCGAGCGTGGGTGCGCTGTACAAGCCAATCGTGGCCCAGGAGACGCTCGGCTCGACGCCTGGCTGCGGGGGGGCGTCGATCGGCGTGGCGAGGGTTCGGGCCGGCTCGGCCGTCACCGGACCGCGCCGCGGGTGAAGGAGCGAGCGCCACCTCGCCAGGATCTGTCCCGAGCCTTCATCGAGCCGTCTCTAGCCGACATGGGGCGTCATTCTACCCCCGGGCCCGCGGCGCAGGCGGAAGCGGCGGGGCTCAGGCCAGCAAGGCCGCGACCCGCTCCGCGATCGCGGCGCTCGCCGTCAGTCCAGGAGATTCGATTCCGAGCAGGTTGACGAGCCCCGGAGCACCGTGGACGCTGGCCTCCTCGATCACGAAATC
>JAYZEO010000125.1:0-23873 GCA_036337215.1 Myxococcota bacterium
AGACCACGCGAAGCGACCGGATCCCGGCACGCAGGATCGAGACCCCACCACCCTCGGCTTCCGACTGGACTGCCTCGAAGCGCCGGGTTTCCCGCATACCGAGGCGCAGCCCGAGCACGACCACGAGCGGAAACAGGCCAAGGATGTAGAGCGCGCGCCAGATCGCGCCTTCGGCCTCCAGGCCGGCGATCCGATCGGTCGCCGCAACGATGCCTGAGGAAAAATCGTGAAGCCAGTTCCCGGGGCTGCCTTCCGAGAGCAACACGTACGGCTGCACCTTCGCGATCATCATCACGCCCACGGTGGCCAGGCTCGTGATGATCGCGATCGCCGCACCCCGGAGACGCGCTGGATATTCCTCGCCGATCATGATCACGGCAAGCGAATACTCCGCGGTCAGGAAGAGCCGGGCGACGAACTGCAACAGCGCGAACTGGTACTTGTCGGTGACGAAAGCCGTCAGTCCGTTGGCAGCCGTGAATCCGACGATCGTGATCAGCATCACGCGACGGCGGCCCAGCCGATCGGCCGTGAGCAGAAACAGGAATGATCCCATCATGCCGAGCCGTGTGAAGCCATTGACATAGCCCCACTGCTCCACGCTGATGTCGAGTGTCGCGCGAGTCTCCGGCGCCGAGAAGCTCAGCATTCCGGAGTCGAAGCCCTCGAAGAGCGTCGCGCTCGAGAGCAGCAAGAACAGGAACACCAGGTAGCCGCTCATGCGATCGGCTTCGAGCGGAGGCTGGCCGGCTTTCGCCACACCCGGAGCATACCAAGGGGCACTACAAACAGAGCCGCTCGGCTATGATTCGCGACATGATCAACGCGCTTCGACTGGTATCCGTTCTCGCCCTGGTGGGGGCATGCGGGGCTGAGCCGCCCATCACAGACTGCAGCCCGGCGGCCGGGATCGAGCCAATCTGCGGCCTCAGGGGCCCGGAAGACCTGCTGATCGCACCGGGACGCCAGTGGCTGATCATGAGCCAATACGTGGGCTCCGAGCCGAACGCGACCTCAGGCTCACTGGTCGCGCTCAGACGCCCCAACGGCCCCGCGGTTCACCTGTTCCCGCCGATCCACGGCCGGACCGATTGGCTGAAGCGGGTGCGAGCCCAGTGGGGCTCGCCAAAGTGTCCCGGTCCCCCGCTCAAGGGCTTTGCACCACACGGCCTGGACCTGCGTAAAAGGAGCGGCACGAACACGTTCATGGTGGTCGTCAACCACGCTGGCCGCGAAGCCATCGAGATCTTCGAGTTGGGGGTTCCGAGGGAAGGATCCCCTGTCGTGCACTGGCGCGGCTGCGTCCCGTTGCCGCCCGGGACGATCGGGAACGACGTAGCGGTCCTGCCGGAGGGGGGCTTCGTGGTGACCCACATGTTCGAGCCGGGGGGATCGAGGCAGGGGTTATGGAACCTGGTCAAGGGGTTCTTTGGCGCCAATACCGGGTACGTACTCGAGTGGAAGCCCGAGCGGGGCTGGCGCAAGGTCCCGGGGACCGACGAGCGCCTCCCGAACGGGGTCATCGCGTCTCCAGACGGGAAATACATCTGGTTTTCCGCGTGGCTCGGGAACCGTGTGGTGCGCGCCACCCTCGACGGATCGGAGGAGCCGATCCACGTCGACGTGACGCATCCGGACAATCTGACCTGGGCCGACGACGGCCGCATCCTGGTCGCGTCGCAGGACTTCTCGATCTCGGAAGCGCTCGCGTGCAGCGACCTGGAGGAAGGCACCTGCGGCGCACCCTTCTCGATCATCGCCATCGACCCCGAGACGTTCGAGACCGAGACGCTGGTCGAGCAGCAGGGCGCACCCATGGGGGCCGGGACCGTCGGACTGCAGGTCGACGGCGACCTCTACATCGGTTCCTTCACCGGGGACCGAATGGGGCGGATCCCCGACCTGTTCACGGAATCAGCGTCACCTTGATCGAGCCACTCTGTTTGTCGTTCGCGGTCTCGAAGGCTTTTCCGAGTTCGTCGAGCGGGAACTGATGGGTTTGTAGCGAGGCCAGTTCCTCGCGCAGCCGCGGCAGCAGCGACACCGCGGCGCCGAAGTCCGAACCCTGAGCGCCCCGCGCGTACATGTTCGAGCCCAGCAGCGTCACTTCCTTCATCATCAGTGCGAGCGCATTGAGCTCCCGGTTGCCGCCAAATACGCCGACGACCACAATCCGCCCCCCGGCGCGGCAGCTGGCGACGGCCTGCTGAAGCGTGTCGGCCTGGCCGCCCACGGTCTCGAGTACCACATCGGGCGCACACTCCGCCGCCCAGGCACGGAGCTCGCTCTCCTCGACGACCTCGAGGCCCAGGTGGCGGGCGGCTTCTCGCTGGTGCGTGTGACGGGCCGTCACCGCGACCCGGGCAACGCGGTCCCGAGCCAGGAGTCCGGCAAGCAGTCCAATCGTGCCCGCACCGAGTACGAGCACGCGGCTCGAAGGCTCGAGCCGGGCCAACTCGGTCGCACGCACGCAGACCGCGAGCGGTTCCGCAAGCGACGCGACGACGGGGGGAAGCCCCGGGTCGACCCGGAGGGCCGTGTAGGCAGGAACATCGATGAAGTCCGCCAGACCGCCGTGCGCGGCGATGCCGAACAGGCGCGCCTCGGGGCAGCGGTTGTAGGTGCCGGCCCGGCAGAAGGCACAGCGCCCGCAGCGCTGGAGCGGCTCGACTGCGTAGAGGCCGTCCTCGAGTCCGGGCGCGGCCTCGATCGGATAGCCCACCATTTCGTGCCCGGGCGCCATTGGGGGAGGAGGGAAGTCGCGCCGGTAGAAATGGAGGTCGCTGCCACAGATCCCGCAGGCCGCAATCCGCAAGCGGATCCAGTCCGCCGGAAGCGGCCCCGGCTTCATGTCGGCCAGGCCGATTCCGCTGTCCCCCCAGCGCGCCTGCCGCATCGTGCCCGCTCTTGCTTCCCGGCGCACCGGCCCGCCCGCCGCCTAGCGCTGATCGAGCGAGACGTAGGGGCGTTGCGTCACGCCCGTATAGAGTTGCCGCGGCCGGCCGATCGCGTTGCCGGGCTCGGTGTGGTACTCGCTCCACTGAGCGATCCAACCGGGCAGCCGACCCATGGAAAACATCGCGGTGAACAGATTCATGGGGATCTCGAGCGCCTCGAAGATGACACCCGAGTAGAAGTCGACGTTGGGAAAGAGCTTGCGCTCGATGAAGTAGTCGTCTTCAAGCGCGATTCGCTCGAGATCCATCGCAATCTCGAGCAACTTGCTCGGACGGCGAAGGCTGCGCAGAACGTCGTGCGCATGGCTCTTGATGATCAGGGCCCGCGGATCGTAGTTCTTGTACACGCGATGACCGAAGCCCATCAGGCGCGAGGTATCGTCCCGGCTCTTCGCCCGGTCCACGAACTCCTTCGCGGTCAGTCCCTCCTTCTCGATCGCCCAGAGCATTCGAATCACGTCCTGGTTGGCACCCCCGTGCCGCGGACCCCAGAGCGCGTTGATCGCAGCCGAAATGCTCGCGAATATATTCGCCCTAGAGCTTCCGACCAGACGAACGGTGCTCGTCGAGCAGTTCTGGCCGTGATCCGCATGCAGGATCAAGAGCAGATCGAGCGTCTTCTCGACCACAGGATCGACTTCGTACGACTCGCAGGGCGTCGCGAACATCATCTGCATGAAGTTCCCGACGTAGGAAAGATCGTTGTCGGGATAAAGGAAGGGCTGGCCCATCAGGTGTTTGTAGGAGTAAGCCGTAATCGTCGGAAGCTTGGCGATGAGCCTGGTGGTGGAGAGGCGAACCTGCTCCTCGTCGGCCGGGTCTAGATCCATCGGATAGAAGGTCGAAAGCGCGCTGACGATCGCCGAACAAACCGCCATCGCGTGCGCGGCCTTGGGGAAGCCCTCGTAGAGTCGTTTCAGATCCTCGTGAAGCATCGTGTGATAGCGGATCTCTTTGACCCAGCTCTCGAGTTCGAGCTTCGCCGGCAACTCACCGTAGAGCAGCAGATAGGAGACCTCGAGGAACGTGCTCTTCTCGGTCAGCTCCTCGATCGAGTACCCGCGGTGACGCAGGATGCCGCGTTCACCATCGATAAAGGTGACGGCACTCGCGCAACTCCCCGTGTTCTTGAAGGCAGGATCGAGCGTGATCAATCCGGTCTGCTCGCGGAGCCTCCCGATGTCGATCGCGCGTTCCCCTTCGGTTCCCTCGAGAATGGGAAATTCGTAGGTCTTCCCGCCGAGTTCCAGCTTTGCGAACTCCGTCATCGTCCTCTTCTTCTCCCGAGACTGTGGGGTCGTTCCCTGTACCGCACGCGCCGGCCTCCGAGGCCAACGCGTCCGGGTTCCCGCGGCGGCGATCCGAGATCTGCGCCCGCGGGCCCGGCCCTCGACGGGCTCCCGCTGGTTCCGCAGTTTACCCACTCTGGCGCCACCGGGCCCGGCTCCGTCGCGCGGGAATGCTTCGCCGGGCCCGGTCGACGGCCAGAATCGGGCCGTAAAGGTCCGCGAGAGCCGCCCCGACACACTGACAATATTCTTCTAATACAATGACTTACGAGACTTCCCGGGCCCCGCGACGGGAGTCCGGGGCGCCATCGCCCGCCTGCGTAGGCCCTCCGAGAAATCCTGGACACGGGCCGCCGGGCTCTGCCCCGGGTCCGCCCGCTGCCCGCAGGCAGCGGCCGGGCCCGCTCGGTACACTCGCACGTGTGGACGAGCCGGGCGGGCGGGCCAGCTGGCTCGATTGGCTGATTGCGCGAGCCGGGGCCGGGTTGTTCCGGGCCTACGGCCGCACCCTGCGCTTCGAGGTCGAGGGCGAAGAGCGCATCCGGCGCTGGCTCGGCGAGGGTCGGCGAATCGTACTCGCGAGCTGGCATCAGCGGATCCTGGCCGGCGTCTGGTACTTCCGACACTACACGCCGGTGATCATGATCAGTCAGAGTCGCGACGGCGAACGGATCCGGCAGGTTGCAGAGGGCCTCGGCTGGCAGGTGGTCAGCGGTTCGAGTTCCCGCGGCGGCGTGCGGGCGCTGCTCGCGCAGGTGCGAGCGGTCCGCAACGGTGCTGTGGGCGCGCACGTGGTCGATGGCCCGCGCGGCCCGGCGCGCGTCGTGAAGCCCGGACTGCTGCTACTCGCCCAGCGCGCGGGGGCCGCAATCGTCCCCATCCTGGTCTCGGCACGCTGGCGCATCGAGGTCGGAAGCTGGGACCGCATGCAAATTCCACTGCCGCTGAGCCGGGTTCGAATCCACCTTGCAGAGCCGATCGAGGTCCCGCGCGACCTGCCCGAAGCCAAGCTCGAGGCGCTGCGCGCGCAGATCGAGGCGCTCTTCGAACGCGAGTTCCGGGATCTCGACCTCCGCACCCGCGGGTCGGCGGAGACACCTCCCGAACCGAAACCTTGATCGCTGCTAGCATCGGGCCGAGATGCTGACCTCGATACCACCCGCCTCCGGCGATGAATCCGTACCGATCCCGAGCGCTCGGGCAAATACCCGGGCAGCCCCTCACCCCCACTGAGCCGTGCCGACACCGAGCCACATCGCCGTGGTCGGCGCGTCTCTGGCCGGCCTCCGCGCGGTTGAAACACTGCGTCGCCGCGGCTTCGACGGCCGGATCTCGGTGGTGGGCGCCGAGTCGACCCTGCCCTACGACCGGCCACCGCTCTCGAAGGAAATTCTACAGGGCAAGTGGGAACCCGAGCGAACCCGGCTGCGGGACCCGGCAAGCTACGAAGAACTCGATGTGGACTGGCGGCTCGGGGTGCGCGCCACCGGACTCGACCCCGACGCGCGGGAACTCGAACTCGACGGCGCGCGAAAACTCGGCTTCGATCGCCTGCTGATCGCAACGGGGGCGTCGCCTCGGAGGCTGCCGGGGACGCCCGACCTCGACGGCATTCACACGCTGCGAACCCTCGACGACGCACTCGCGATTCGGGCCGCACTCGAGCGGGGACCTCGCGTGGTCGTGGTCGGTGCCGGATTCATCGGAGCCGAGGTCGCGGCCAGCTGCCGCGAACGCGGCATCGACGTGACGATGCTCGAAGTGCTCCCGGTTCCACTGGTCCGCGCCATCGGTCCCGAGCTCGGCGGCTGGCTCGCGGCCCAGCACCGCGATCGCGGGGTCGATCTGCGCTGCGGTGTCGGGGTCGCGGGCTTCGAGGGCACGGGGCGGCTCGAGCGCGTGCGCCTCGACGACGGCACCGCGATCGAGGCGGACCTTGCCGTGGTCGGGATCGGGGTCGCGCCCGAGACCGACTGGCTACGCGACTCGGGCATCGAACTCCGAGACGGCATCGTGTGCGACGCCAGCTGCGCGACGAACATCCCGGGCATCACGGCGGCGGGCGACGTCGCGCGCTGGCACAACCCGCTCTTCTCGACCGAAATGCGCCTGGAGCACTGGACCAACGCGGTCGAGCAGGGAGCGGCGGCCGCCCTGCGCCTGCTCTCCGAGGACCACGAGGCTGCGCCGTTCCGGCCCGTGCCGTTCTTCTGGTCGGATCAGTACGAACTCAAGCTCCAGATGGTGGGGTACGTCTCGGGTGAGGACGAGCTTCGGATCGTACAGGGCTCTCTCGAGGAGGGACGCTTCCTGGCCCTGTACGGCCGTGAGGGACGCCTGACCGGCGCCTTCGGCCTGAACCGCGCACGCCAGGTGATGCAGCAGCGAACCCGGATCGCCGAGGGAATCTCGTTCGACGAGGCCGTCGCCGAGCTCTCCTAGCCCGAATCTCGAAGCAGGATCGCCTCGAGCGCCGACACGTGTTCGTCGCCGGCACCGATCGTGCGCAGCGCAGCAGCGAGCCGGAGCACGTACTCCAAGTTCGCGCCACTCGGTCCCGAGGCATCCCTCACCTGAGACGCGATCGCATCGAGATCGGCCGGTCCCAGGTAGTTGGGATTGCTCGCGGTCGCGACGTACACCAGGCCATCGGGGAGCGGCGCTCCCGCCTCCTGGTCGGGAAAGTGGAGGTGGGTGCGGAGCTGCTGGTACCCGCCCTGCTCCCGGTGGTCGAGAATTTCGAGCACCGCCGCCAGTTGCCCGGCTGCCACCTCGTACGCCATGCCCCAACACCGGGCCCCGGCCTCGGGAACCAGCGTCACCACGCGGCCGGGCCGACCGGGAACGCCCCGGTGATCGATCGATCCCTGCCAGAAACGGCGCGTCCACCCCTCGATGTAGGCGGGGCACTGCCGCAGGTACGGAAAGGCGGGCCGCCACACCAGCGAGCCGTACCCGAAGATCCAAAAATTCCGCCCGAGGGCCGCGTTCGCCAAAGCGTCCGCTAAAGTAGCCCGCATGCCTCAGGGTGTGGAGCCCGACTGGCTCTCGATCCTCCCCGCCGCGGTGACGATCGTGCTGGCCTTCGCGACGCGTCAGGTGATTCTGTCGCTGTTCGCCGGCATTGCCTGCGGCGGCCTGGTGCTGGCTTCGCGCACCGGGGACTGGGAAGACCTGAATCTGATCTCGCGCTTCCTGCTGCCCGCGATCGGGTCGGCTTCTTTCGCCCAGATCCTGATCATCTACCTCTGGTGCCTGGGCGGGCTGGTCGGAATGTGGGGGGCGACCGGGGGTGCCCGGCACTTCGCCGAAACCGTGGGAGGACGGATCGCGAAGGGGCCGCGCTCGAGCCTGCTGTTCGGCTGGCTCGTGGGCGTGCTCTTCCACCAGGGCGGCACGGTCAGCACGGTGCTCGCGGGCACCACCGTGAAGCCCGTGACGGACCGCTACCGCGTGAGCCACGAGGAGCTTTCCTACGTGGTGGATTCGACCGCGTCGCCAATCGCGACCCTGATTCCGTTCAATGCCTGGCCGCTCTACATCGCGGGGCTGGTGGTCGGCACGATCCCGCTGATCCAGACCGAAAGCGAGGCCTACGCGTTCTTCATCCGATCGATCCCGTACAACTTCTACGCGTTGCTCGCGGTGCTCTCGACACTGCTCCTGGCCCTGGGCTGGCTGCCCTGGACCGGCCGCCGGATGCGGCGCGCCCGGGAGCGCTCGCGCGCGACCGGCGCGCTCGACGCGCCCGACGCGGAGCCGATGTGGATCGCCGAAGCCGAGCCCGAAGCGGACTCGGGCCAGGTAGAAGACGCCTACCGTCCGAGCCTGGCAGATTTCTTGATCCCGATCGGCGCGCTGCTCTCGATCGCGATCCTGCCCTACCTGGTCGCGGGGACTTTTCGCATCAACGAGGCCTTCCTGGCCGCGCTGCTCTCGGCGATGATCGTCGCGCGGCTGCGCGGAATGCGGCTCCGGCGAATCATGACGGCCTTCGTGCGAGGCTGCCAGAGCATGACGATCGGGGCGATCGTGCTGGCGCTGGCCGTGACCCTCAAGGAGGTTGCGGGCGCCCTCGACACTGCCGGATTCGTCGTGACCCTGGTCGGGGGCGCGCTCTCCTACGTCGCGCTGCCGGCCATTCTCGCGCTGATCTGCATGACGATCGCGTTCTCGACCGGGACCAGCTGGGGAACCTATGCCGTGGTGTTCCCGATCGCGATGCCGCTCGCGTACGCACTCAACCCGGATCCCGTCTATATCTCGGTCTGCTTCGGCACGGTACTCGGCGGCGCAGTCTTCGGCGACCAGTGTTCACCCATTTCCGATACCACCATTCTCTCGAGCATGTTCACGGGCTGTGACCTGATGGACCACGTCCGGACACAGCTGCCCCTCGCGTTGGCAGCGGCCCTGCTGGGGATCGCGATCTCGACCCTGATCGTGCTCGGCGCCTGAATCCTCGCACGCCGCCCTCAACGCGAATAGGCAAGCTCGCCGCCCACCAGCACCCGCTCCACGTGCGAGCTGTACTCGAAGGGATCTCCGTCGTAGAGCACCAGGTCGGCATCTTTCCCCGGCTCGAGGGAACCGATGCGGTCCTCTACGCCGAGCACCCGGGCCGCACGCGAGGTGAGCGCCGTCAGTGCCGCGTCGAATCCGAAACCGTTCGCGGCCGCGATCGCAGCCTCGAACAACACCACGCGCACCTTCGGGACGTAGCCCTCGAACCCGGAGCGGAACACCACCGGGACACCGGCCGCCGCCAGGATGGCGGCATTTTCGAAGCTCGCATTCATGGTCTCGAGCGACCCGACCCGTTCCATCACCGGACCGACCAGAACCGGCACCCCCGCGCGCGCAATCCGACCCGCCATCAGATAGCCCTCGGTCGCGTCCGCGAGCTGCACCTCGAGCCCGAATTCCTCGCCGAGCCTGAGCGCAGTCGCGAGGTCGTCCTCGCGCCGGGCCACGAACAGCGCCGGTAGCTCGCGGGCCAGTACCAGCGCGAGCGCATCATTGGGGAGGCTCCGTTCGGGCGTCTCGGCGCGTTCCGAGCTCGCGCGCGAGCCCTTGCGGGAAGCGGCCGAGCGCTTGCGCGCGTAGGCGCCCGCCTCGCTGAGCGCCTTGCGGATCAAAGCCGCGGTTCCCATGCGGGTGGTGGGCGCGCGCTTCTCCGCCGCATAGGTCGCCTTCGGCACTTCTCCGAGGTTGAACACGAGCGCCGACGGGAAACGCACCACGAACTCCGACACCCCGGTTCCGGGCGGTGCCCAGGTCTTGAAGACCCCGGCCTGACCCGCGATCGGATTCGCCTCTCCCGGGCTGACCTGAACCGTGGTGATCCCGTGTGCCAGGAGCCAGCCGAGCAGGCGTTCCGCGGGGTTGAATCCGTCGATGACGCGCAGGCCCGCCTGCAGCGGACCGCTCTTCTCGTCCTGATCCTGGTCCGCGGGCACGTTGAACATCCCGCTCAGGCCGACCGTCGACTGCGCGTCGATCAGACCGGGCGTGACCACCTTTGCACGATAGACACGCGCGCTCTTGGGAATCTCGATCTCGGCGGCGGGGCCGACCGCCCGGATCTTGCCCTCCCGCACGATGACCACGCCGTCGGCCAGCGTGCCCTGCGGCCCCGAGGTGTAGAGCGTGTCGGCCCGGATCGCGATCTCGAGTTCGGGCGCCGCGAGCGCCGGAAGTGCGCTGCTTGCAGCCGCGGCGAGCAGTACTAGGCCGGCCCGGACCCCCCCGGCACCCAAGCTCACGGCACCACCCCGCGCGGGTAACGATCCGGCAGCTGGAAGCCCCCGGTCTGGTAGAGGCGGTCCTCGGGATCGCCGCGGTCGAAGCGCTGCTCGCCGTCGATCCAGGTCTCGAGCACCCGGGTGCGGACCGCGAACGGCTCCCCCGAGAGCACCACCAGGTCGGCTTCCTTGCCCGGCTCGAGGCTGCCGATGCGATCTGCGAGGTCGAGCATCTCGGCACCCGAGAGCGTCAGCGCACGCAGCGCTCCCGCTTCACTCATCCCGCCCCGGATCGCCAGGCCACCCGAACGCAGAAACAGCCGCGAGTCGGTGATGTAGTCGTCCGTGTGAAGTGCGACCTTCACCCCGGCGCGCTCCAGAATCGCAGGCCCCCGGTAATCGAGTTCGATGGCTTCGTGCTTACCGCCCGGCGCATCGAGCACGATGGCCGAGACCGGAACCCCGCGCCGTGCGAGTTCGTCGGCCAGCTTGTGGGCCTCGGTCCCGTGCTGGATCACCACGCGGTGGCCAAACTCGTCCTGGATTCGGAGCACCGTCCGGATGTCGTCCGCACGATGCGTGTGGTGATGAACGATCCGGAGGCCATCGAGCACTTCGACGACCGGCGCGAGACCCAGGTCGAGCTCCGGCGGGGACGGATTCTCGCCGCGCGCGACCTGATCCTGGTAGCGCACCTGCTTCGCCTGGTACTCGAGCGCGTCGATGAAGAGCTGGCGCTCGAGCTTCGCGGCGGCCATCCGCGTCATCGGAGCCTTGTTGCGGGAGCCGTGGGTGCGCTTGGGGTTCTCGCCGTTCGCCATCTTCATGCCGCCCGGTACCGGGTGCCCCCCGGCGCCCTTGATCAGCATCTCGTTCACGCTCGAGCCGCGGAGTTTCACGTACGCGGTCTGGCCCGAGACGACGTTGCCCGAGCCCGGCATGATGTTGACCGTGGTCACCCCGCCGGTCACCGCCATGCGGATCGCCGGATCTCCGGGCCAGATGCCGTCGATCGCGCGCATCTCGGGGGTCACGGGGTGGCTGGACTCATTGGTCCCGCGGTTCGCGCGAACCAGCGGCCGTCCCGAGAGCGCGATGTGCGAGTGGGTGTCGACCAGGCCGGGAATAATGACGCGCCCGCCGAGATCGCGGAGCCGCGCCCCCTCCGGAATCTGGACGCGATCTCGCGCCCCGACTGCCAGGATACGGCCGTCCCGGATCAGCACCACCCCGTCCGGGATCGGGTCCGAACTCACCGGGTACACGCGGGCCCCCACCAGCGCGACGGCTTCGGCGGCGGCCACCGGGAGAGGAAGCGTGGCCCCGAAGCCCGCGATCGCACACGCCGCCGCGGCGGCTGCGCCGGGCCTGTTCATCGGTCACCTCCCTCGCGCCGGGAGCATACTTGAACCCGGGTCCCCCGCGCGCGTATGGTCGGGCCTATGGCCGAGACCCGACCCGGGCCCCTCAAAGGCATACGCGTCATTGATCTGGCCGACGAGAAGGGCGAACTCTGCGGGCGTCTGCTGGCCGACCTCGGGGCCGAGGTGGTGCGGGCCGAGCCGAGCGGAGGCGCGAACTCCCGAAGCCTGCCCCCGTTCGTGCCCGGGACCAGCCAGAGCCTCTACTTCGCATTTCGTAACGCCAACAAGCGCGGGGTGACGCTCGACCTCGAGCAACCGGGCGGACCGGAGCGACTGCGCCGCCTGCTCGAGGGCGCCGACGTATTGATCGAGTCGTTCGCTCCAGGCTCGCTCGATGCCGCGGGCCTGGCGCCGGCGGCGCTAATCGAAGCGGATCCGGGTCTCGTCGTCACCTCGATCAGCGACTTCGGGCAAACCGGCCCACACCGCGACTACCTGGGCACCGACATGCTCGGCTTCGCTTCGGGCGGCATGATGCACCGGGCGGGCGCCCCGCATCGCCCGCCCCTGGTCGCACCCGGCGCACTCGCCTACGACGCGGCCGGCGTCACGGCCGCCTTCGCCACGCTCCTGGCCTGCTACCAGCGGCTCCGTTACGGCTGCGGCCAACACATCGACGTGTCGGTTCAGGAAGCGGTCGCGAACCTGGCGGACTGGTCGCTTCCGAACTTCTCCCAGTCCGGCCAGGTCGGGGGCAGAGCGGGCGCCGGGATCTATCCCCTCTACCGCTGCGCGGATGGCTGGGTGCGCATCATCCTGCTCACACCCCGCCACTGGCGCGCGATGCTCGAGTGGATGGGAGATCCCGAGGAACTTCGAAACCCCGAGTACGAGCAGTTCATCGCGAGGCTCATGAACCGCGAGGCGATCGACCCGGTGCTCGGCGCCTTCTTCCTCGAACAGAAGAAGGTGGACGCCGCACGCGAGGCGCAGCGGCGCGGAATCACGATCACGCCCTTGCTCGAGCCCGGCGAGGTACTCTCGAACGAGCACACGGTCGCGCGCGCGACCTTCCGAAGCCTCGAAATCCTGCCCGGTGTCTCCGCACAGATCGCCTCGGGTTTCCTCGAGGTGGACGGCGAGCGCATGGGACCCCGGCAGCGCGCACCCTCGATCGGCGAGCACGACGACCAGATCCCGGCGGCACGGGCTTCGGGCACGCGGCCCGGAGCAGCGATCGCCGACGCGCCCGCCGATCCACGGCCCTACCCGTTCGCGGGGCTCCGCGTACTGGATTTCGGGGTCGGCGCGGTCGGCGTCGAGGTGGGCCGACTGCTGGCCGAGTACGGCGCAGAGGTGATCAAGATCGAAACCCGCACTGCTCCGGATTTCATCCGCGTGATCCTGGCCGGAGAGATGAACCCGGCCTTTGCCTCGTCGAGCCGCAGCAAGCAAAGCCTGGGGGTCAACTGCAAGACCGCCGAGGGGCTGCGACTGGTACGGCGGCTCGCTGAAAGTGCCGACGTCGCGATCGAGAACAACGGCACCGGGGTGATGGACCGCCTCGGCCTCGGCCCCGAGGCGCTCCACGAAATCAACCCGCGCATCGTCTACTTTTCGAGCCACCTCGCGGGATCGCACGGGCCCTGGAAGAACTGGATCGGCTACGGACCGAGCACCCATGCACTGAGCGGACTCCAGTACCTGTGGAACCACCCGGACGATACGGACACGCCCGCGGGCTCGACCAACGTGCATCCCGACCACCTGGTCGGCCGCTTCGGAGCGCTCGGTGTCACCGCGGGCCTGATCGAGCGCGAGCGAACGGACCGCGGCCTGCACCTGGAGGTGGCCCAGTTCGAGGCGATCATCGGGCTCCTGGGAGACTGGTTCGCGCGCGAGAGCCTCGCGCCCGGCTCGGTGAGGCCGCTCGGGAACACCAGCGAACGCGGCGCTCCCTGGGGCGCGTTTCCGTGCAGGGGTGAAGACGAGTGGTGCGCGATCAACGTGCGCTCCGATGCGGAGTGGCGCGCGCTCTCGGCAGTGATGGGCGAGCCGGACTGGGCGAAGCGACCCGCGTACGACAGCGCAGCCGGTCGCATCGCGGCGCGCGACGAACTCGAACAGCGGCTCGCGGAATGGACGGCCGGACACGAGCCCGTCGAACTGATGCACACGCTTCAGGCAGCGCGGGTCCCGGCGGCCGTCGTCCAGCACCCGCGCCACCAACTCGAGGATCCGCACCTCGCGGAACGCCGCTACCACCGCCCGATCGAACAACCGCCGCTCGGGCGGCTGGTACTCGAGGGACCTGCCTTCCGGGGCAGCCAACTCCCGGAGGAAGTCATCGGCCCTGCGCCAGCGCTCGGCGAACACACGCGCGAGATCGCCGGCAAACTGCTTGGCCTGAGCGACTCCGAAATCGACGCGCTGATCTCGGACGGCGTGCTCGAAGTCGCGCCGCCTGCCGAAGCAGACCCGGCGTGAGCGAGGCCATCATTTCGGCCGACGGGCACATCGACCTGCCGGTGTGCCCGGCCGACCTGTTCACGAAAAACGCACCGGCCGGGCTGCGCGACCGGGTGCCACACGTGATCGAGACCGACGACGGGAAGTTCTGGGTAAATCACAAGGGCACGCGGCTCGGGCTATACGGGGGCATGGGTTCGGCCGGGCGACGCTACGAACCCGGCCAGATCCAGCGCGCCGATCGCATTGCGTCGACCGGACTTTACGAGGACCAGGCGCGCGGGATCATGCGGACCGCCGACCCCGAGTTACGGATCCGGGACCAGCAACTCGACGGCGTCGACGGCGAAGTGATCTACGGGATCCTGGGCGCCTGCCAGCGCGCCGAAGACGATCGGATCGCAGCCGCGATGGTCCGAATCTACAACGACTTCGCGGCAGACTTCTGCCGGGCGCGGCCCGAGCGCTTCGCCATGATCGGCATTCTGCCGCAGCAATCTGCGGAAGACACCGCGGACGAGATCCGACGCTGCCGAACCCTCGGCCTGCGCGGCGTGGAACTTCCCGTAACCGAAACGATGAAGCCGCTCTGGCACCCGGATTGGGAGCCGCTCTGGCGCGCGGTAGAGGAGACCGGGCTTCCGCTCCACATGCATACCATCGGGGGACACGTCGACACGAGCTTCGTGAAGGGTCGCGAGCAGTACCTGCGCTGGCTGGCCGCCCACATCAGTTGCTTCCAGCTCAGCATGGCCACTCACGTGTCCTCGATCATCTTCAGCGGTGCGCTCGAACGCTACCCGGGTGTACGGGTCGTGATCGGCGAGTCGGGACTGGGCTGGATTCCCTATCTACTCGAACGCATGGACTACGAGTGGGAGGACCAGTTCCAAAACCTCGACCTGCGCATGAAGCCGAGCGAGTACTGGCAACGGCAGATGTACGCGACCTTCCAGCAGGACGATGTCGGCCTCGAATTGATCGAACGACTGGGCCGCGACAACGTCATGTGGGGCTCGGACTTCCCACACCCCGACGGACTCTGGCCCGACTCGCGCAAGTTCCTCGACCGCATGTTCGAACCCCTGCCGCTCGAACTCCGGCGAAAGCTCACCTACGAGACCGCGGCCGAGGTTTACGGCTTTCCGCAGGCCGACGCCGTTTCTGCCTAGAAACTCTCGGGTGGGACCAGGCGGATGGAGCGGCGTCGAGCGGACGCGATGCACTGAACACCCCCTGGCTCCGGCGCGGCTTCAATCGCGCGCTGATCTGGCATAAGGTCACCGCATGCACGATTCATGCATTCTCTACGGCTCCCACGCCTCCTACGCGACCGCCAAGACGCGCAGCTACCTGCGCAAGAAGGGCATCCCGTTCGTCGAGCGGCTGCCCGCTCATCCGCGCTTTCGCGAGCACGTCCGGCCGACCAGCGGCAGCCATCGCATCCCCCAGCTCGAACTGCCCGACGGCAGCGTGATCCAGGACACGGTCGCGATCCTCGACGCGCTCGAGCTGCTGCATCCGGAGCCCTCGGCCTATCCGCCGGGCCCGCGGCAGCAGCTGGTGGTCCGGCTGTTCGAGGTGCTGATCGACGGCCTGCTGGGCAAGCCGGCCTGGCACTACCGCTGGAACTTCATGGACCAGAACTACCGCTTCGTCGGTCGCGAGTTCGGGCGTTCCTTCAGACCGCAGGGCAGTGACGAGGAACTGGACCACTACGGCCGGGTCATCGCGGACCGCATGGAGGGCAAACGCGAGGGCATGGGCGTCACCGAGGCCGTGTTCCCCGCACTGGAGAGCATCTACAGCGATGTCCTGGACCTGCTCGAGGTCCACTTCACCACCACGCCCTACCTTCTTGGAGGACGGCCCAGCGCGGCCGACTTCGCGCTCATGGGACCGCTCTTCGGCCACCTGGCGCGGGATCCCCACCCGGCCACGCTGATGAAGCTGCGCGCACCGCGGGTCTATCGCTGGACCGAGGCGATGAACACACCGGAGATCCAGTCCCCCGAGTTCCCGGACGTCGCACCCGAGTTTGCGCCGGACGACGCCCTGCCCGGTCAGACGCTCGAGTTGCTGCGGCTGTGCCTGCACGAGGCCGGGGACGGGTTGCTGCAGAGCGCCGAGCTCTTCAACGCATGGGTCGTCGACAAGCGCACCTGGCCCGCGGGTTCCGTGGTCTCGAAGCACGCGGACGAGCCGTCGGTCGGGAGCTTCGAGACCACGCTTCGGGGTGTGCCGATGCGCGCCCACGCGGGGCTCTACCCGCTCTGGGTGCTGCAGCGTGGGCTGGACTGGTTCGCGTCATTGGATGAAGCCGGCCAGGCTGTCGGCCGGGAACTGATGATCGCCTGTGGCGGAAAGGCACTGCTCGAGATCCGGCTCGACCGTAGGCTGGCGCGCGTAGAGAACCGGATCTCCCTGGGTTGACCGACAGGCTCGACGCTGTGAGCGGCGAGGGCGCGACGTTGGGTGCGCGTTCCGGCGGGAAGCGACCCGCCGGGTCGGGTGGTAACCTCTGTTTCGATGCGGACGCTGGTAACCGTCGCGGCGCTCGGACTGTTCGTGGGCATGCTCTGGTATGGCGCCCAGCAGGAGGCGCAGGTCCAGTGCGATGCGTGCTTTACCTTCAAGGGCCGGACCGAGTGTCGGGTCGGGGTGGGTGCCACGGAGGAGTCCGCGATCGCCAGCGCCAACAGCGCGTCGTGTGCGATGCTCGGGAGCGGCGTGACGGACGCGATGCGGTGCGGGGCCCTGGCCCCTTCCTTATTGCGTTGCCGAGAGCACTGACGCCCGCCGAACGCCCGCATCGGCAGCAGCGAGTTCCTCAATTTGACGTGCCCCCGGGCCGAAAGTAACCTTTGAACGACGGACTGCACCCGACCCGCAGTTCCCCTGCGCGAAAGCGCGAGACGCAGTTGCGCCCGTCACCGAGGTAGAGATGAGTAAGGGCACGCAGATCACGATTGCTGCGCTCAGCATCTGCATTGGCGGCTTCTGGTTCCTGGCCAGCGGAACCGAGGGCGAAGGGACCTTCGCCTACTACCAGAGCGTGGGAGATTTCGTGACCAAGGTCGACCGATTGGCGAGCGCGGACGCGCGAACCCAGGCACCCGGACGCGCCGCGCGCGTTCACGGCTTTGTCGTCGCGGGCTCGATCCGCAAGGACCTGAGCGCGGGCCACGTAGACTTCTCCATTCACGATGATCCAGAGCAGAATCCAGAGGTACAGTCGCTCTCCGTAAGACTGATCGGCATCGAGGTGCCCGACCTCTTCGACGACGGCGCGGAGGTGGTCGTCGAAGGGAGCCCCGGAGCAGACTACTTCGTCGCCCGGCGCGTACTCGCCAAGTGCCCCTCGAAGTACGAACCCGAGGATCCGGCCGCAGAGAGCCAAGAAGTCTAGCTAGGTCGCGCGCTAGGGAGTTCCCGCGGCATGGTCGAACTCGGTCACTACGCCCTCCTCCTCACCGTGCCGTTTCTCGTGTATGCGGCGGGCGCGGCGATCGTGGGCGCACGACGCGAACGTCCGGAACTCGTAAAGAGCGCGGAGCGCTCGCTCTACGCGGTCTTCCTGCTGTTTACACTCGCCATAGCCGGCCTGGAATGGGCACTGCTCTCGAACCGCTTCGAACTCGCCTACGTCGCCCAGACTTCGAGTCGCGAGCAGGCGTGGATCTACAAGATCCCGGCGCTCTGGGGCGGACAAGCGGGTTCGCTCTTGTTCTGGGGATGGATGCTCTCGGCATTCTCGGCGCTGGCACTGTTCCAGAACCGTAACCGCAACCGCGCGTTGATCCCGTGGGTCATCGTGATGCTCTCGGCCAACACGCTGTTTTTCGCGGTCCTGACCGGGTTCGTGACCAACCCGTTCGAGGCGCTTCCGCCCGGACATGCCTACTCCAACGGACAGGGCCTGAACCCGATCCTGCAGCACCCGGTCATGCTGATCCACCCCCCCATTCTCTATACGGGATTCGTTGGATTCGCGATCCCGTTCGCGTTCGCGTTCGCGGCACTCGCGTCACGCCAACTCGACACCACCTGGTTCCGGACGACGCGCCGCTGGACCATCACGGCCTGGTTCTTTCTCGGCTGCGGGATCATGCTCGGGGGCCGCTGGGCTTACGAGGTGCTCGGCTGGGGCGGCTACTGGGGCTGGGACCCCGTCGAGAATGCCTCTCTCATGCCGTTCCTGGTCGGCACCGCTTACCTGCACTCGGTGATCATCCAGGAGAAGCGCGGGATGCTCCGGATCTGGAATCTCGCGCTGATCGGTCTCGCCTACTCTCTTTGCCTGTTCGGCACCTTCCTCACGCGCAGCGGAGTCGTGCAGTCGGTTCACAGCTTCACGCAATCCGGCTGGTTCGGCTATGTGTTCCTGGGCTACGTGGTGGTCATGGCCAGCGTGTTTTTCGGAATGCTGATTTGGCGGGCTCCCCTGCTCCGCAGCAAGAGCCGACTCGACTCGATGGTCTCGCGCGAGGCCAGCTTCCTGCTCAACAACTACGTGTTCCTGGCGCTCTGTTCGGTCGTGTTTTTTGGCACGCTCTACCCGGTCTTCTCCGAAGCTCTGACCGGCCAGAGGATTCAGATCGGCCCACCCTTCTTTCAGCGTTACGCAGGACCGCTCGCACTCGCACTGCTGTTTCTCACCGGCGTCGGACCGCTGATCGCCTGGAGACGCGCCACCTGGGTCAACCTGCGCAAGAGCTTTGTGTGGCCGGTTCTGGTTGCGCTCGGAGTCACGAGCGGGGCGGTCGCGCTCGGCGTGGACCGCTTCTACCCGGCCGCCTTCGTGGGCCTGTGTAGTTTCGTTGCCGGAACCCTGGTCGAGGAGTACGGCAGGGGAATCCGAGCCCGCATGCGTCGGGGCGAGAGCCCGCCGCGCGCCTTTATCGAACTGGTACGGCGCAACCAGCGTCGCTACGGCGGCTACATCGTGCACCTCGCGGTGATCCTGATCTTCATCGGCTTCGCGGGATCGGCCTTCGAATTCGAGGAGACGCGTGTGCTGAGCCCCGGCGAACGCTGGGCGGTCAACGGATACACCCTCGAATATCGCCAGCCCGTTTCATCGAATCAGCCGAACTACGCGGGTGCCGTCGCCCGGGTTGCACTGTTCAACGGGGACTCGCCCGTGGGGATCCTGAAGCCCGAGAAGCGCGTCTACTTCCAGCAGGAACAGCCCACGACGATCCCGGCAATCTCGAGCTCCATGCGCGAGGACATCTACCTGATCCTGGTGGGCCTCGAGCCCGATCGGCGCGCCGCCCTCAAGGTGTTCGTGAACCCACTCGTAAACTGGATCTGGATCGGCGGCTTCGTCTTCATCTTTGGCAACGCCCTCGTGCTTTGGCCCCTCTCCGAGAAAGCCAAACGGTGAATCCTTGCGATCGAGGCTAACCGCGGGCTGGTTTTCGGCCGCACTGCTACTTTTCGTACTGAGCCCGCAACTCGACGCGGACACCATCGAGGGGCAGGTCGTTCACCCGGAGCGGCCCGAGGAAACCGCCGAACTGCTCGTCTTGCTTCGCGGCCTGAAACGCAGCGGCGAGACCATCGAACGCGAAACACGGACCGACGCGGACGGCCACTACCGCTTCGAGAAGCTGCCCCAGAACGCTGCCTACCTTTTGAGTGCCGAGTTCGCGGGGATCCCGTTCTCGGGCGGCGTGATCACCTTCGAGGCCGGCGCGGCGGGTTCCACGCAGTCCCGCGATATCCCCGTGTACGACGCATCGAACGATCCGGGCGAGGTCTCGATCGCGCACTCACAGTGGGTCGTCAGGCGCGAGGCCGGCACCTACCGGATGCAGCAGCGCGTCAAGATTCAAAATCCCTCCACCCTCGTCATCCAGGTTGCGCCGGAGGATGCGCCGGCGATTCGAATCGGGATCGCGGCGCGAAACGGGCAGGTCGTGACACCCTTCGGGCCAGTTCCCGACGGGATCGAGGTGACCGACACCTCGCTGGAACTCCGCGGACCGATCTACCCAGGAGAGCAGGACTACACCTTTCTGTACGATCTCGCTTCCGCGATCGAGAGTGACGGAACGCCTCGTACACTAGACACCACGATTGCGGTCCCGGATCCCATCCGCGAAGTCGATCTCTTCGTGCAGGACTTCGGGGTCGTGGTCGATGCTCCGGCGCTCTACGCGAGTCGACCCACCCGCGACGGAGACGTCTTCTACTTGAGATTCGTCGGCTTCGAACTCGACGCAGACCGCGGCGTTCCGTTGCGTGTCCGGCCGCTGCCGCCGTACCGGGCGGGGTCGGGCCTGTTCCAGGTCGCCGGGCTCACGCTGCTTGCGGGCGCGCTGGCCTGGTTCGTGTCCGTGCCCTTCCGCAGCCCCGCGGCCGCGGGCCCGGAAGACGAGCGCGGGGACGAGCCGAATGCGGCACTCGAGACCGCACTCGCCGATCTCGACCACGACTTCGAGACCGGAAAGCTGTCGACGGAGGACCGCGATCGCCTGCGGGCCGACCTCGAGTCGTTCCACGACAGTGAAAGCCCGCCGGCGGAGCCTCGAGACCGTGAACTCGAGCCGGTCGAGACGACCTGTGCCTGCGGCAGGGTCGCAGCACCCGGTGACCGCTTCTGCGCGGCCTGCGGCAGGCCACTTTGAACGGCATCGAGGCGCACGCGCTCGAGAAGCGTTTCGGGTCGGTCCGTGCACTCCGCGGAGTCGACCTGGCGATCGGCGCGGGCGCGCTGGTGCGTGTGACCGGTCCGAACGGAGCGGGCAAGACCACGCTGCTGCGTATTCTGGCCGGGTTGACCCGCCCCACGACGGGCGAGATCAGACTCGGAGGCAACAACCCGTTCGGCAGTGCCGGGATCGGGGTGCGGGGCCGGATCGGGTTTCTCGGCCAGAGCGCGGCACTCTACGGAGAGCTCACGGTCACCGAGAACCTACGCTTCAACGCGGCCCTGCACGGGATCTCGGAACAACGCATCGCGCCACTAGTCTCGGCGCTCGATCTCGAACAGGTGAGCAACCGCCCGGTTCAGGAACTCTCCCAGGGCTTTCGGCGCCGGGCCGGCCTCGCACGCGCGCTGCTCCCGGAACCCGCCTGGCTATTCCTGGACGAACCCTGGAACGGACTCGACCAGGCCGCGAGCCAGCAACTCGTCGGATTGCTTCACGCGGGACAGCAGGCGGGCCGGACCACGCTGGTCGCCTCTCACAGCAACCCCGAGGGAACGCAAGAGATTGCCTGGGACAGCGTACTCCTGCTCGAAGCCGGAGCGCTCAGCGAGGTCCCCGGATGAACGGGCCGCGAATCGCGCTCGCGGTCCTCGGCAAGGACCTGCTCGTCGACCTCCGCAGCCGCGATCGCCTCGGGCACATGCTGATCTTCGCCGCGCTCGTGGTCGTGTTGATCTCGATCGTTTTCCGGGCCGCGAGCGCCGAGACGCACTCAGCGATCCTGCCGCTGCTCTGGATCGCCTTCTTGTTCACGTCGGTCCTGGGGCTGGGACGCTCGTTCCAGGCCGAGACCGAGGACGGGGCCTGGGTGAACCTGGTGCTGGTTCCCGCGGACCGGGGCTGGGTGTTCCTGGGAAAGGCCGGCGCCAATCTGCTGGCGCTCCTCGCAGTCGAGGTATGGACTGCGCTGCTGGCCGCCGTCTTTCTCGAGGTCGACTGGTCCAAGAGCCCGGGGACCGTCGCGCTCGCGGGCGTTCTCGGCGCGATCGGGCTCTCGGTGCTCGGCACGCTGCTCTCGGCGTTGTCGGCCTCCGCACGCTTTCGCGAGTTCCTGCTGCCGATCCTGCTGTTTCCGCTGGTCCTGCCGGTATTGGTTTTTGCGACCGACATCACGACAGAGGCCCTCGCAGGTCGGCCCTTCGCGGCGCGCACGGCCGGCGCCCTGGCACTCTTCGATTGGGTCTTTCTGCTAATCGGATACCTTGGTTTCGACTACCTCGTAGAGGAGTGAGGGTGGGCGAGGCTTTTCGCTACGGAGTCACGGGCCTGGTCGTGGTCGGGGCCCTGACCTGGCTGGTGCGGGACGAGGGACGCGCGATCCGCTCGGCCCGCATTGCCGGACCGCTGGCGCTCATCGGTATCGCGCTCTGGCTGATCCTGGTGTTCTTCTATGCACCGGTCGAGCGCGTACAGGGGATCGTGCAGAAGATCTTCTACGTCCACGTACCCTGCGCACCCGTGGCTTATCTCGGCTTCGTGATGACCGCGGTGGGCGGGATCGGCTTCTTGCGGACACGCGACCAGCACTGGGATCGCGTTTCGGTCGCCTCGGCCGAGGTCGGCGTGCTCTTCTGCACGCTGATCCTGATCACGGGGCCGATCTGGGCCAAACCGGTATGGGGGCATTGGTGGGTCTGGGATCTCAGGCTCACGTCGACGCTGGTACTCTGGTTCATCTACGCCGCCTATCTCTTCCTCCGGAGCCTGACTGCGGGAAGCGATGCCGCGCGCACCTTCGCGTCGCTCTACGGCATCCTCGGGACCGCCGCGATCCCGTTCGTCTTCTTCGCGGTCGATCTCGCACAGGGCAGCACGCTCCACCCCTCGAACCCGGCCCGGGAGGGTCTGCCGACCTCGATGCTGATCCCGCTCCTGGTCGGATTCGTGAGCTTCGCGTTGGTGTTCTGGTACCTGTTCGCGCGGCGTCTCGAGATCGCGCAGCTCGAGTTCACACGCCCGGAGGTCGATCCCGGCTGATGGCCTATCTCGTCGTCGCCTACCTGATCACGGGAGCCGCCGTGTGCGGCTACGCGCTCTGGCTGCGCGGCCGGCGCAACGAACTGCGCGCCGACGCCAAGGACCACCCCGAGGGTCCAGGCTAGTCACCGGCGGAACCGAGCAGGCATCAAGCGACGATGCAGGTTCACAGCTTCGCGCCGATTGCCGATGCCTCGGCCCGCGTCCTGATCCTCGGCAGCATGCCGGGCAGGGCGTCACTCCGCGCCAACCAATACTACGCACATCCGCAAAACAGCTTTTGGAAGATCCTGGACGAGATCATGGGCATCGATGCTGCCGCCCCCTACGCGGAGCGGACCGGAAAGCTCCGCGGGCAGGGAGTCGCGTTGTGGGACGTGCTCAAGTCCTGCACACGCACCAGCAGCCTCGACAGCGACATCGTCGAGGCGTCGATCGTGGTGAACGAATTCGGCGACTTCTTCCGCGACCATCCGCAGATCCGGGCCATCTGCTTCAACGGGGCCAAGGCCGAGACAAGTTACCGAAGACGTGTGCTTCCGGAGCTCTCCGGGCTCGGACCCTCGCAACTGTGCAGGCTGCCTTCGACGAGCCCCGCCAACGCCTCGATCCCATACGCGAGGAAGCTGGCGGCCTGGCAGGTGCTTCGCTCGCTGGCCGCGGATTCGCTCGCTCGCACTCGCCGGGTGCGCGGCCTGGCTTGAGCCAGGCGGTCGGTTCCCAACCGGAAGCGCGCCTTCGAGCGCGACCCGAGTCGGCAAGCAGCTTCTTTACGGGGCCACCCCTCGGGCCTGGCTCGCCGCTCCGGTAACGGGCGCCCCGCGCCCAGGCTCATTTTTTCGCTGAGCGGGCTGGTGATCGGCTTAGAATGGGCTGGATATGCCCCGGCTTGCGCTCACGCGCATGGTTCTGGTCTGGCCGCTCTCATGTCTCGCACTCGTCTGCGCGCTGACCCGCGGGGTGTCCGCGCACGGCGGCTTCGAAGAACGCATCGAGGCCGCCGACCGGGCGGTCGAGGCCGCGCCAACTGACCCGGAGCCGCGGCTCGTTCGAGCGGAGCTCTACCGGCGTCACGGAGACTTCGACGCCGCGCTCCGGGATCTCGATGACGCGACACGGCTTTCACCGCGGGTCGAGCGTCTCGAGTATTTCCGCGGCCTGGTCTACCTGGATTCGAATCGCCCGGCCGAGGCCGAGACCTCGCTGCGCCGCTTCCTGGAACGCGAGCCGAAACACCCCGCGGGACACGAAGCTCACGCTCGCGCACTGTTACAACTTGGGCGTCCGCTGGCGGCGGCTCGTGCCTACGACCGGGTGATCGCGCTAGAGCCGGTCCCGGTACCCGACCGCTTCA
>JAYZEO010000126.1:0-22477 GCA_036337215.1 Myxococcota bacterium
AGGCGGCCGCCGCGCCGGTGGCCGAGGCGGCCGCAGAGCCGGTGGCCGAGGCGGCCGCAGAGCCGGTGGCCGAGGCGGCCGCAGAGCCGGTGGCCGAGGCGGCCGCAGAGCCGGTGGCCGAGGCGGCCGCAGAGCCGGCGGCCGAGGCTCAGGCCGAAACCTCCCAGAAGGCAAAGGCCGAGTAAGGTCGGACCCTGCCTGGAGCGGGTGCTGTATGAAGGATCTCATCGAGTTCATCGCGCGCGCACTGGTCGAAGAGCCGGATGCGGTCGAGGTCCGGGAACTGGAATCTGGGACGGAGTTCGAACTTCGCGTTGCCGACGCCGATTTCGATCGGGTCGTAGGCCCGCAAGGCAAGACGGCCCAAGCGATCCGGACGCTGCTGTCCACGGAGAGAGAAGGCGCGGAGTCCGTCAGGTTGAGCATCTTGGAGCCAGAGGAGAGCCCGGCGGAGTGAAGCCGGCGAGGGTCGGAAGCAGGAGAAGTGCCAGAAATGCGCGTGGAGTCCGCGACACAGGTGGAAGGGTCTCGTCGGCCAGAAGCGTCCGGTCGGCCCGCCGACTCGCGCACGGCACGAGCTTCGGACGATTGGGTCGCGATCGGCCAGGTTGCACGTGCACACGGACTCGCGGGCGCGCTGGTCGTCGTCCTGTACGGCGAGGAAGCCGATAATCTTCGTGTCTCGGAGTGCGTTCGTCTGAGCCTCGGTTCGCGGGGACAGGAGTTCCATCAGTCACGCCTGAGCGCGGTGCCCGCGACCCGGGGCGGGCGGGCTCGGGTCCGACTCTGGCTGGATGGGATCGCGAGCCGGAGCCAGGCCGAGCCCTGGGCCGGCGCAGAACTCGCGATTCCCGCGCGCGTGCTCCAGCCGCTCCCGGCGGGTGAGTACTACTGGCGGGACCTGATCGGGCTGCGCTGCAGGACCTCCGCCGGCCGCGCACTCGGACGGATCGAAGAAATCTGGCCGACCGGGAGCAACGACGTGCTCGTCGTGCGCGACGGGCCTCTCAGCTTTCTGATCCCGGCGCTCTACGAGGTCATCGAAGAGGTCGATCTGGAGTCGGGTTGGGTCAGCATCGACCCGCCGGAAGGCCTGCTCGAGGCGGATGCAGACGCGGGAGTCGACGCATGAGCCGCCCGCGAATCGACATCCTGACGATCTTCCCGGAGATCGTGCAGCCCTTCCTCGACGCCTCCGTGCTCGGGCACGCACGCGCGGCCGGCCTGATCGAGATCCAGGTCTCCGATTTCAGGAACTACGCGGTCGATCGTCACCGGACCGTGGACGCCCCGCCCTACGGGGGCGGGGATGGCATGGTGCTTCGGTGCGAGCCGCTGGTCGCCGCGATCGAGGACGTGCGCCGCGAGTCTTCCCGGGTGCTGCTGCTGACGCCGAAGGGACGGCGCTTCTCTCAAGAGTTGGCCCATGAACTGGTGGGCGAGACCCACCTGGTTCTGGTATGCGGCCGCTATGCGGGCTTCGACGAACGCATCGCGGAGGAGACCGGGGCCGAGCAGTTGTCGATCGGGGACTTCGTGATCTCGGGCGGAGAGGTCGCGGCGCTCGCTGTGGCGGAGGCGGTGGCGCGGCTGGTTCCCGGGGTCCTGGGCAACCCCGACTCGGCGGGTGCGGACTCCTTCTCCGACGGGCTGCTGGAGCATCCCCTCTACACGCGGCCCAGGGAGTTTCGGGGCCGTGGGGTTCCCGAGGTACTGCTATCGGGAAACCACGGCGCGGTCGATCGCTGGAGGCACCAGCAGGCGCTGCGCGAGACGCGGCGGCGCAGGCCGGACCTGCTGCGCGCTACCAACCTGTCAGACGAGGATCGCGCGATCCTACGGGAGCTAGAAAGTGAGCGAGATGCAGGGGTTTGAGGAGCAGGCGCTGAGGACGGACCTCCCGGAATTCCGGTCCGGGGACACGGTTCGCGTTCACGTGCGAATTCTCGAGGGCGACAAGGAGCGGGTCCAGGTCTTCGAGGGGGTCGTGATCAGCCGCAAGGGCGGCCAGATCTCCTCGACCTTCACCGTGCGCAAGATGTCCTACGGCGTGGGCGTAGAGCGGGTGTTTCCGCTGCACTCGCCCATGATCGCGAGAATCGAGGTCAAGAAGCGCGGCAGGGTCCGGCGTGCGAGGCTGTTTTACCTCCGCGGCCGGACCGGGAAGGCCGCACGCATCCGGGACCGGATAGACAAGAGCCGCAGCAGCGACTCCTGACGCGGGATGCGCCTGCACCGCGTCCACCTCGAGGGTTTGCGGTCTCCTCGCGGGGGCCACGCGTTCCTGTTTCGGCCGGGCTACAACGCGGTGCTATCTGCGGATCCGGCGCAGAGGCTCGGTGTCCGCCGCCTGCTCGAGGGGCTTCTTTATCCAGAGGCACTCGGGACCCTCGGCGACTGGCAAGCGCGCGCCGGCCCGGATCCTGCGCGCGCGGCGCTCGAGTTCGAAACCTCTGGAGACGCGTACCGCATTGTCGTCGACTTTGTGGCGGAGCAGGTGGGTGTCGGCCGCTCCGGGCCGGGCGGCTACCGGCTGCTCGCCACCGGCCTCGGGCAGGTCGATGCGTGCCTGGATTCGCTCGGCCGTCCTCCTTCACAGGTGTTCCGTGCCCTCTGCGGCGCCGGCTCGGCCGCTTCCGAAGACTCGCCCGATCAAGGAGTTTCGCGTGCCTCGGCCACCCGGGCGGAGCCGGATGAAGGGCTGGAGAGCGCGCCGCGCGGCCGCGATTCCCGGGGCGCCGAGTTCGCCTGGCTGGCAAGTCGGCGGACCGAGTTCAGTCGCGCACGCGCTCAGGTCGAGGCCCTGCGGGCAGAGCAGGCCGAACTCGAAGCCGGGCTCGAGGCGCGTGCCTCGCTCTCGTCCGCGGTCGGGGACCCGGACCTCGCCGCGAGGCTGCAGCGCTCCCGCGAACTCGCGGTCGAGCGCGGCGCGGAACGGGCCTCGCTCGCTGCGAAGCAGCAGGAATTGCGTGACCAGCGCGAGCGGCTGCGGGCCGACACCTCGCGCTCGCTTCGCTGGATCCTGGTCGCGGTCGCAGCCTGCCTGGCAGCTGCGGGCGGGGCCTACCTGGCCGGGGTCGCGTGGCGACTACTCGCCCTGCTGTGCCTGGGACTTTCTGGCCTGGTCCTGGCCCGGCTGCGACGCTCGCGCCGCCAGCGCGCCCGAATCGATGCGCGCGGCGGGGCGCTCTCGGTCCGCGTGCAGATGCTCGACGGCTCCGTCGGTTTTGAGTCTGAATTGGCGCCGCGACTGCTCGAAGAGCTCGGATTCGAATCCGTCGAGGCACTGGAGGCGGCGCTGCGGGAAGTGCGGGATCTGAGAGAGCGCCACGACGCGATCTCGCGCGAACTCGGAAAGGCGCGCGAGATCTTTTCGGAGGGCGGCGAGGAAGAGTTGCACGAACTCGAACGGGGGCTGGCCGAATTCTCCCGAGGCACGGCGTCCCCGGAGGTCGTCCCGGGCCACGCTCAGTTCGGCGAGTCCGTAGCCAGGGTTGCCGATTGGCTTGGGGTGGGCGAAGACCAGCTCGCGGCACTCGCCCTTCCGCGCCTGGAGCCGTACCTGCTGGACCTGAGCTGTGGTCAGCTGACGCGGCCCTCGGTCGACGACGGAGCCTGGGCGGTTTGCCTCGGGCGAGCTCCCGATCCGTGCCCGCTCGCCCGGGCGTCAGCCGGGATCCGCGCCCAGTTCGAGCTGGCGCTGCGCTTCGCACTGACCGAGCAGGTGAGCGAGCGCTGCCGCTTTCCGCTGCTGATCGGGCCCGAACTGCCGGCGGGGCTCGCTCCCGAATCGTGGCCGGAGGTGGCGCGGGCGCTGGCGCGACTGGCGGCCGGCGTACAGCTGGTCCAGACGGCGCCGCTCGAAGGACCGTGGGTCGACCTCGCGAGTGCCATCCATCCGGTCTAGCGGGCGGATGGGGTAGCGCGCGGATGCGGCGGACCGGTCCTCAGCGCTGGAATGCATCCCGGAAGACGCGAACCGGCGGCACTTCCTGGAGATCGATCGCGACCACGTCGAAGCGGATGGCGCGGTGGCGCGGGACCCGGTGGGTGGACAGGAACTCGGCCGCGGCGCGCAGGATGCGCTTCTGCTTGCGTGTATCGACCGATTCCGCGGCCGAGCCGAAGCGGTCGCTCGAGCGCAATCGAACCTCGATGAAGCAGAGCGTCGTCCCCTCGAGCGCGACCAGGTCGAGTTCGGCGTGCCGCAGGTGGACGTTTCGCACGAGCACCCGGAAGCCGAGGCGCTCCAGATGCGCGTGCGCCATGCGTTCCCCTCGACGTCCGGACTCACGTCGGTTCACTGGTTCCCGCTCGCGAGGGAGTGAGGGCGCGTGACGGTACCCGACCGGACCGGGATCGTCCACGTGGTTGCGACTCCGATCGGAAACCTCGAGGACACGAGCCAGCGCGCGCTCCGGGTGTTGCGCGAGGTGTCCCTGATCGCGTGTGAGGACACGCGCCGGACGGCACGACTTTGTGCTCGCTTCGACATCCGGACGCCTCGAGTCTCGCTCCACGCGCACAACGAAGCCCGCCGGCTTCCGGGTCTGCTGCGGAAGCTCGAGGCCGGGGAGTCGATTGCCGTGGTTTCGGACGCCGGAACGCCGCTGGTCTCGGACCCGGCGGCCCGGCTCGTACGCGAGGCGGCCGCAGCCGGCTTCCGGGTCGTGCCTGTCCCGGGCCCCTCGGCCGTACTCGCCGCGCTCGTCGCGAGCGGGCTTCCTGCCGAGCGCTTCGCGTTCTTCGGCTTTCGGCCGCGGAGCGGGCGTCGGCGCGGAGCCTGGCTCGAGCAGGTCGCGGCGTTTCCCGGGACCGTGATCGTGTTCGAGGCCCCCGGACGCGTCGGGGACACGCTGCGGGACCTGTTCGAGCGGCTTGGCCCGAGGCCCGTCGCAGTTGCGCGGGAACTCACCAAGCGCCACGAGGAGGTGCTGCGCGGGCAGCTTGGCGAGATCGAGATTTCGAAGCTGCGCGGCGAGGTGACGCTCGTGATTGGAGGACCCGCAGAGAGCCCTCCGGTCCCGCTCGAGGACGCCCAGGGCCAGGCCCTCGAACTCGCCCGGCTCGGCCTGCCGACCCGCGAGGCGGCCCGCCGGCTCGCGGCAGCGACGGGACTGTCCCAGAAGCGGGCATACGCGCTGATACTGGGGACCCGCGATCCAGATCCGGGGGACGACTCCTAGCTCGCGGTGTCGGCCTGCGTGGACTTGATCAGCGCCTGGAGGTCCGGCTCGGAGATCACCTCGACGCCGAGTTCGCGCGCCTTGCGCAGCTTGGATCCCGCGTTCTCGCCGGCCACCAGGTAGTCGGTGTGCTTCGAGACCGCGCTCGTGACCTTTCCGCCCGCAGCCTGAATCCGCTCCTGGAGCCGCGCCCGGGGTTCGGACAGGGTTCCCGTAATGACGAAGACCCTGCCCGAAAGCACCGCCGCCTCCGTTTCGGGCTCGGGTGGCGGCGCGATCCGGAGCAGCTGCCCGAGCCGTTCGAGTTCCTGCGTGTTCGAGCCGTCCGCGAGCCAGGCTCTGAGCGATTCCGCGATGGTGGGTCCAACCTCGGGAAGGGCCTCGAGTTCCTGGCGCTCGACGCGAAGCAGTGTCTCGAGGTTCCGGGTGTGTTGCGCGATCACGCCCGCGATCCGCTTGCCGACGTGACGGATGCCGAGTGCATAGAGCAGCCGCCCGAGCGGGACATCGCGCGCACGCTCGATCGCGGCCAGCAGGTTTTCGGCGGACTTCGTCGCCATGCGCTCGAGCTCGGCCAGCGTTTCGAGGTCGAGCGAGACCAGGTCGGAGGGCAGTCGGACAAGCTCGCGCTCGACCAGTTGGTCGATGCGCTTTCCGCCCAGCCCGTCGATGTCGAGTCCGTCGCGACTCGCGAAATGCAGAATCCGCTCGCGGACCTGGGCCGGGCAGCCGAGGTTCGGGCAGCGCAGCGCGACCTCGCCCTCGAGCCTGATGGTGTCGGTGCCACAGCGCGGACACTGATCGGGCAGCCGATAGGCAAGGGCGCCGGCGGGTCTCTTGCTCGTCACGACTTTGACCACGTGCGGGATCACGTCTCCGGCCCGCTCGACGAAGATCTGGTCCCCCTCGCGCACGTCGAGACGCTCGATCTCATCCTGGTTGTGTAGCGACGCGTGGGCCACTGTGACGCCCGAGATGCGCACCGGCTCGAGCACGGCGACCGGTGTCAGGACGCCGGTGCGCCCGACGTACGCGCGGATCTCACGGATCCGGGTGGTCTCCTGCTGGGGCGGGAACTTGTAGGCGATGGCCCAGCGGGGCGAGCGTTCGAGTTCGCCCAGCCGTTCGCGCAACTCGAACGCGTTCACCTTGATCACGGTCCCGTCCACCTCGTAAGGCAGGCTGGCGCGCTGACTCTCGATCTGCTGGTGAAAGGCGACGGCCGTGTCGATGCCGCGTCCGACCTCGACCGGGCTGGTCACCTTGAATCCCAACGCCGCGAGTCGCTCGAGCATTTCCAGGTGGGAACCGGCCCCGAGCCCATCGCCACCACGCCCGATGGCGTAAATTCGAATGTCGAGTCGGCGCGATGCCGCGACGCTCGGGTCGAGCTGACGCAGCGTTCCCGCGGTTGCGTTCCTCGGGTTTGCGAACGGTTCTTCCGCCGCCTCCAGACGCGTCTGGTTGACGCGTGCGAACTCCGTGAGGGGCATGAAGACCTCGCCGCGTACCTCGAGCAGGTCCGGCGGCGGTTCTCCTCGAAGCTTGAGAGGAATCGCGCGCACGGTGCGCAGATTGTGGGTGACGTCCTCCCCGGTCCGGCCGTCCCCGCGTGTGGAGCCGACGCGCAACGTCCCATGCTGGTAGAGCAGTTCGACCGCGACCCCGTCGTATTTCGGCTCTGCCGTGTACTCGACCGGCTCGGACGTGTCCAGGAAGCGCGCCACGCGCGCGTCGAAGGCCCGCACGGCGGATTCGTCCAGGCCGTTGTCGAGCGACAGCATCGGCACAGCGTGGTTGATCGGAGCGAAGTCCGATGCCACCTGCCCGTGTACGCGCTGGCCCGGGGAATCTGGCTCCACCCAGCCCGGGTGCCGGGCCTCGATCGCCTGTAGCTCGCGGAATAGGCGGTCCCAGGCCTGGTCCGAGATCTCGGGGTCGTCGAGGACGTGGTAGCGGTAGTTGTGGTGCGAGAGAAGAGCGCAAAGCTCGCGATAGCGGTCCCTCTCCTCACTCACGGCTCTACTCTAGCCCGTCCGCCTTTCGGTCTCCCTGGGGCCGCGAGCCAGGAGAGCGCCCCTCAGGGCGCCAGAGACCCCTAAATCAGGGAGTGGAAAAAAATGTGCAATTTTATGTAAAATGATGGAGCAGGCCTCAGGAAAAGGGGTCGGGCCTACCGTCCGATAGAGACCCACATGTCACGCGGGACGGAAGGCAGGAATAGGAAGTCGGCTCGGGCCAGCGTTGGGTCAGGTTCTGAGCGGGAAGGTCAGATGAGGGTTTCAGGGGAGGAGGTCGAGGCAGGTCGGGCTGCGGCCCAGGCCCTGCGGCCCCCCCAAGCGTCGGCGTGTAGATCGCTCCCGAGCGCGGCCGCACTCGGCATGATCGAACACGATATCCGGACCGCCGCCACCGTGATCTCGGGCTACACACGGATCCTGCTCGACGAGAGGGTCGGCAGCCTGGGCGCGGACCAGAGGGAGTTCCTATTCGAGACGGAGCGCGCGGCGGGTCGAATTTCGTGTCTTCTCGACAACCTGCTCGAGTTCGCATCGCGCGGGCGCGTGGGGGAGTTCGAGGTCCGGGCCGAGCCGCTGGATCTCCATGAAGTCTTGCGCGCTGCGGTTGCCGCCTTGCGTCCGTTCTGGAGCGAGTGCGACCAGCGCGTGGAACTGGAACTCGGGGCCGCGCACGACCGCGTGCTGGGTGATCCCCGCCAACTGGAGCGCGTGTTCGTCAACCTGATTCAGAACGCGATCCGCTTCGGCCCCCGCGGCCAGGAAGTTCGGATCGCTACGCAGACCCTCGAGACGGAGTCCCCGGGTGTCATCCGGGTCACGGTCGAGGACCAGGGCCCCGGCGTTTGTGCGACAGAACTGGACCGCATCTTCGAGCCTTTCGAGCGCGGAACTGCTGCCGAGACCGGGTCGGGTCAGGGCGTGGGCCTGGGTCTTTCGATCTGCCGTTGGGCAGTCGAGGCGCACCACGGTGAGATCGAGGTGTTTTCCGTCCCGGGTGGCGGGGCGTGCTTCTGTGTACGTCTGCCGCTGCTCGGGCATGGGAGGGGAAATGGTCAAGCTGGATAGAGAGGCGAGAACTGCTCCGGTGCGGCACCGGGTGTTGGTCGTCGACGACGTCGACAGCATGCGGAGCTACCTGAAGAACCTCCTCTCCCTCAGGGGCTATCAGGTCGATGCGGCCGAGAGCGGAACCGCTGCCCTGGCGGCGATCGACGAGGGCCTGCAGCCCGAGGTCGTATTGCTCGACGTGATGATGCCCGGGATGGACGGACTCGAGACACTCGACGGAATCATCAAACGTCTGCCCGAGGTCCCCGTGATCATGCTCACCGTGGTCGGCAAGGCAGGCACCGTCGTCGAAGCGATGAGTCGTGGTGCGGCCGATTACCTGAACAAGCCCTTCGAAGAAGAGGAACTCGAACTGGCGATTCAGCGAGTCCTCGAGAAGGAACAACTCCAGGGCGAGAACCGAAATCTCCGGCAGCGCCTGCGTGCGCACGAACAACGTCAGAACTCCGGATTCCTCTGGGGCTCGGAAAAAATGATGCGGATCCGCGACCTGGTCGAGCAGGTGGGGGATGCCGACGTGACCGTGCTGATCTACGGCGAGAGCGGTGTGGGCAAGGAGGTCGTGGCGCGGACCTTGCACGAGCTGTCCACGCGAGGCGAGGGCACCTTCGTCAAGGTCAACTGCGCAGCGCTCCCCGAGCAACTCCTCGAGAGCGAGCTATTCGGCTATGAGCGCGGCGCGTTCACGGGTGCTTCCAACCGGAAGGCAGGCAAGTTCGAGATCGCGGACGGCGGCACGATCTTTCTCGACGAGATCGGCGAGATGAGCCCACCGCTGCAGGCCAAGCTGCTTCAGGTGTTGCAGGACGGCGAGTTCTCCCGGTTGGGCGGCGAGAAGGACGTCCACGTCGATGCCCGGGTCGTTTGTGCCACAAACCGGGATCTGAGCGATATGGTGGCCAAGCGGCTCTTTCGCGAGGACCTGTTCTACAGGCTGAACGTCGTCAACATTCTGGTTCCCCCGCTCCGGGAGCGCAGAGAAGAGATCCCCGTGTTCATCGACCACTTCGTACGCGAGTACAGCAAGAAGTACTCACGCGAGCTGCGGCCGCTGTCCGATAGCCTGCTCGCCCGGCTGGTCGAGTACCCGTTTCCGGGCAACGTTCGGGAGCTGGAGAACATGGTCAAGCGGGTCGTGGTACTGCAGAGCGAGGATTCTATCCTCGAAGAAATCGATGCGAAGCTCCGGGAGCCTCCGCCCCCGGCGGGCTCCGCAGTTGGCGAGCCCGCGAGGGCCGAACCCGTCGCGCCAGCCCCGGGCAAAGAAGACGAGGAGCAGCAGTCGCTCAAGGAGATCGGACGCAGCGCAGCGCTCGCGGCCGAGCGCGTGGCCCTGGAACGGGTGTTGGCACAGACCAACTGGAACCGGAAGAGGGCGGCTCAGCGCCTGGCGGTGAGCTATAAAACCTTGCTTCAGAAGATCAAGGAGACCGGCCTGGGGGAGTCCTAGGTCGCGCATAGGCTCAAAGGGGGGTCGTTGGTGGCAACTGCTGTAGCGCGGAGGCCACGAGAGTTTCCGCCTTCCGGGGAGATTGCCGGATTGCCGGCAGCGTCCCTTGGAGTCATGGCGGAAAGGGACCGCCCGGCCCATCCATTCGGGCTGCGAGCAAGGTCACGACTGTCGGAAATGCGCCGCACCGCAGCGCATCGCAGGTTTTCCTGCGCGGCAGACGATGGAGCCTAGAGGACACGGAAGCCCGTATGCAAGGACCCTCAGGTCAGCTCGAATTCGACTTCGATATCAACGCGATCGGAAAGATCCTGTGGCGCAGGATCTGGTGGCTGGTCGTGCCGATCGTGGTCGGCTGCCTAATCAGCATTTCGGTCGCGGTGCTGCTCCCGCCCGTGTACGAGGGCGTGACGACCATCTTGATCGAGCCCCAGGGCATTCCCGAACAACTCGTCCCAACCACGGTCGTCGCCGACAAGGAGTCGCGCTTCTTCAACATCAGGATGCAGATCCTGTCCCGGGACAACCTCACCCAGGTGATCGATCAACTCGACCTCTACCCGGGCGTGGTGCGGCCACGAGAAGAACTGATCGCCGAGATGCGCGAGTCGATCGGCATCGAGCCGATTCAGCCCGCGGTGGTGGATCCACGCCGACCCATCGAGATCAGTTCCTTCTCGATCAGCTTCCGCGCCGGGGATCCGACCCGTGCGGCGGCCGGCGCCAATCGGCTGGCGCGGGACTTCATCCGTGAGAACATCGCGGGCCGAACCTCTGATGCCGAGGGCACCAGCGAGTTCATCCAGACCGAGATCGCGCGTCAAACCGACGAGTTCAACGGCCTGGCAGCGGAGATCGCAGCCTTCAAGGAGCGACACCCGGGGGAGCTTCCCGCGCAACTCGAGGGCAACCGCCGCAGTCTCGAGAATCGGATCACGGACGTCTCCCGCAAGCGCGAACGGCTGCAGGGTGCGCGCACCCAGGTCAGTCTCATCACGCATCAACTGGAGGCGCTCAGCACTTCCGGGTCCTCCGCCGGCCAGGACCCGGTGCGGCGGAAGAGCGAAGTGGAGCTGAGACTCAACGCGCTGCGATCTCGAGGCTTTACGGATCGCCACCCGGATGTCGTGGCGGGTATCGCGGAACTCGCGGAACTCGAGACCATGATCAAAGAGGCCGGCAAAAAAGAGAGTCAGCGTGTGATCTCGCCCATCCAGGCGAGCCTCCAGCGCGAGCTTCGCAACTTCGAGGTGGAAGCCGGGGTTCTCGAGCTGGAACTCGAGAACCTGGAAGGCGAGATCGAGGTTTTCGAAACCCGGATCGAGAATTCGCCGCGCCGCGCCGCGGAACTTGCGGCTTTCGAAACCCGGCACGCTTCGCTGGGCGAGTTGCTGCGTGTGCTCGAGGTCAAGAAGGCAAATGCGGACATCGGCCGCGCGATGGAGGCGAGGCAGAAGGGCGAGCGTTTCCGCATCATCGAATCGGCTGAGCTACCGGAGGCGCCCGTGAGCCCGAATCGCCCGCTGGTGCTGATGCTCGGGATCGGTCTGGGTCTCCTGGTCGGTCTGAGTAGCGTCGTTGCAGTAGAAGCGGCCGATGCGCGCTTCTTCCGTGCGACAGACCTGGAAACGAGCCTGGGCCTGCCGGTGCTTGTTTCGGTCCCGGTGATCCGGCTACCGGTAGAGATCGCGGCGGCCCGGGCCCGGCTCCGGCGGTTCGCCCTGTCGCTGGCGGCGGTCGCGGCCCTCGCGGCGGGCGGGGCGCTCTTCTACTACTTCTCCGGCGGGGAATCGACCGCGCTGGACCCTGGGACGCCGGCCCCCGGAGAGGAGCGAGCGGCCGATGTATAACGCCTTCTACGGCCTCGACCGCGCCCCGTTTCGGGTCAACCCCGATCCCTCCTTTTTGTATTTTTCGGAAAGCCACGAGGAGGCGCTGGCGACCCTGCTCTATGCGGTGAAGGAGCGGAAGGGTTTCGTGGTTCTGACAGGCGAGGTCGGAACCGGAAAGACCACCGTACTGAACGCTCTGCTGGAGCGAATGGCGGATCGGGACTTCGGGCTCAACGTTCGGACCGCATACCTGTTCAACACCATTCTCAGCCGCGAGGACTTCTTCGGGTACCTCTTCGAGGAGCTGGGGCTCGAGCTTCCGACCCCGTTTCAGAAGGGCCGGGCCCTCCACGCGCTGAACGAATTTCTGATCGAGCGCCTGCGCGACGGGGGGCAGACGCTGCTCCTGATCGACGAGGCCCAGAATCTGTCCCGGGAGCTTCTCGAGGAAATTCGGATGCTCTCCAATCTCGAGACGCCGGACTCGAAGTTGCTGCAGATCGTGCTCGTCGCGCAGCCCGAGCTGGATCAGACGCTCGCGCTACCGGAACTCAGACAGCTGCGCCAACGGGTCGAACTCCGGCACTCGATCCGGCCGCTCGATGCGACGGAGACGACCGAATACGTGCGTCGGAGGCTGCTCACTGCCGGGCACGAAAGCGGAGACCTCTTCTCGCGTGGCGCCCTGCGCGCACTCTACCGGCTTTCGCGGGGAATCCCTCGGGTGATCAACGTCGTGTGCGACAGCGCGATGCTGGCGGGCTTCGTAGCTCAACTGCAGCGGATCCCGTCCTCGGTGATCGAGCAGGCGGCGGCGGACCTGCGTCTGAAGGACGCGCCCGCGACAGCGCCGCATGGGGATGGGGTGCGCGGTCGCTGGTCGAGACGTCTGTGGTTCCGGGCGGCGGGCTGATCGAGACGAATTCTCGGGGAGTGTGTTTTGGGCAAAATTACCGAGGCCCTCAAGCAGGCAGAGGAACAGCGGGCGCAACTCGAGGATAGCGCCGGCGCGCCCTCGTTCCGCGATCCCCTCACGCGGCAGGTGGAGGAGTCCGGCTCACGCGCGATGGGGCGTTCGATCCGGGACGCGCGCCGAACCCGCGTGGTCGTGAGCGAAGCCGAGAGGGGCGTCGCCGAGCACTACCGGGCGCTCCGAGCGCGCCTCGAGTCAATCCGTCGCACCCGGCCATTCCGGAGCGTCGTCCTGATGAGTGCGCGTTCTGACGAGGGCAAGACCACGACCGCGGTAAACCTCGCGCTCTCGTATGGTCTGGGCCTCGATGCCGACACTTGTCTGGTGGATGCCGACCTCCGGACTCCCGAGGTCCAGCAGTCTCTTCCCGAGCAGGGAACTGCCGGCCTGACGGAGGTTCTGGAGGATCGAGCGACGCTCGACGAGGCGCTGGTTCGCTTTCCGGACACCCGCCTTTGGGTGCTCGCGGCCCGCAGTGTTCCTCGGGGGCCGTCGGAACTCCTGGCTTCGCAGCGAATGGTCGAAGTGATGCGCGAACTTCACTCGCGCTTCGGAATCGTGATCGTCGACGGACTCCCGATTCTCGGCCTTCCGGATATGACGACCCTGGTCGATGTCTGCGACGTCGCGCTGCTGGTGGTTGCGTCGAAGAAAAGTGCCAGGCCCGAACTCGAACGCGCCCTCGGTCGGGTCGATCGCGAAAAAGTGATCGGGATCGTCTTCAACCGCAGCGAAGATGGGCCCGTTCCCTACGACTACGTCTACGGCCTGACGCCGGACCGCTGATGGACATGCGCGGTCCGGGGCCGGTGCTCCGGGTTCGGGGATTACCGCCGGCCGGACCTGCCACGGGGAGCAGCGGGCACACGCGGGTCGAGGACAGTTCGTGACCGAGGTCGAGATCACCCTGTTGGTGTCGTGGGTGCTGACCCTGCTGCTGACCCCGGCCGCGATCCGCCTGGCGCCGCGCCTTGGCTGGATGGACCAGCCGAGCGAACGCAAGCAGCACACGGCTCCGGTTCCCCTTGCCGGTGGGCTGGCGGTATTGGCCGCGGCATTCCTCTCGATCGCCGGGATGGCGGTGTGGAGCCCGGCGGTGAGGGCGTCGCTCTGGGGACTCGGATCGCTCTCGGTGCTCGGGGTTCTGATGTTCGGGGTGGTGCTGCTCGGCTTTCTGGATGATCTGTGGGATGTTCGGGCGGCGCCGAGGCTCGCTGCGCAGGTCTTGTTGGCCGGGCTGGCGTGGGCGCTCGGGTTTCAGGTTGGAGCGATCGAACTCCCGTTTGGCTGGGAACTGGAGAACATTCCGCTGGTCTCGTTCTGCGTGACCGTGGCCTGGATCGTGCTGATCACGAACGCCTTTAATTTCATCGATGGCGTCGACGGCCTGACCGCCGGGGTCGGGTGCATCGCCGCGCTGATGATCGTGTGGCTCCCCGCAATTCCCGGCTATCAGGCTCCTGCGCTCGGCGGAGCCGCGCTCGCGGGCGCGCTCGCGGGCTTTCTGCGCTTCAACCTATTCCCCGCACGGATCTTTCTCGGCGACGCGGGTGCGATGGGGATCGGATTTGCGATCGGCGTGCTCTCGCTCGCGTCCTCACAGAAGGGCCCCACCGCGGTGGCTGCAGTGGTGCCGCTGCTGGGGCTCGGACTGCCGCTGCTCGACGCCGGCCTGGCCATCTTGCGCCGGGCGCGCCGCCACCTGCGCACACACGCGCTCTCCGGTCTGCGTCCATCACAGATCGGGGCGGCGCTGATGAGCGCCGATCGCGGCCACATCCATCATCTCCTGCTCCGGTCCGGGTGGAGCGTACGCCGGGTGGTGTTCTTCCTCTACGCCGTCTCGGTAGCGCTGACCTTGTTCGCGCTCTGGTCGCGAGGGATGAGCACGACCCTTCGTTGGGGGGTGTGGCTGCTGATGCTGGCTGCGGGCCTCGCCATGCTGTGGGTGCTGGAGCGACGCGTGGAGCGGCGAGAGGGATCGGCGCCGCCCAGCGGAGGGAGCGCCTGAGAACTTCCGGTTCTGGCGGAAACTTCTGCTAAACCCGGGCGAGCGCGCCGTTGGCCTCGGTCGCTTCAGGCATTGGCCCTGCGGCCAGGCAAGGCTGAGTAATGGGATCACCACTTCTGGAGCCCTCACTACACAGTGCCCGCGGGGTCAGATAGCATGTGGGAGTAAAGAACCTCGTTGGGGCCCTCTATCTCGCGCTTTCGGCCTTTCCGGTGATGCTTCTGTATTAGAATTTGGCATGAATGTCGCATTTCGTTGCTGAAATGGACCACACCGAGATGAAGCGCAGCCGCAAGTTGCTGGTGTTGGACGACGACCCCCACATCTGCGATCTGGTTCGCACGATGGCCCAAGGTCTCGGCTACGAAGTCCGAACCGTGGGCACCGGCAGCGAAGCGATCGACGCCTTCACGGCCGACCGGCCCGACCTCGTGACGCTCGACGTCGTGCTTCCGAAGGGCATCGATGGGATCCAGACGCTGAAGGAACTGCGTTCGATCGATCCCGGGGTCGCGGCCGTGATGCTGTCGGGGCGCGGCGACACCTCCACGATCGTCGAGGCGATCAAACTCGGTGCCTGCGACTACCTGCGAAAGCCCTTCGAACTAGAGGAACTCGAGCAGGCTTTTGACCGTGCACTCCGGAAGCGCGACTTCGGTCACGACGCGGACAAGTTGCGAAGAGATGTGTTGGCCGGGGAGCCCTCGCCTCCGCTGCTCGGGTCGAGTCCCAAGATCCAGGCGGTGCGGGAGTTGATCGACCGGGTGGCCGACACCGACATCACGGTGCTGATCCGGGGTGAGAGTGGCTCTGGAAAGGAGTGGGTGGCCCGGAACCTGCTCCAGCGCTCGGCTCGCAGTTCCGGGCCCTTCATCAAGGTGAACTGCGCGGCGCTTCCATCGGAGCTGCTGGAGAGCGAGGTCTTCGGGTTCGAGCGGGGCGCCTTCACGGGCGCGCAGGGGCGGAAGATCGGGAAATTCGAGTTGGCCCACAAGGGGACCATCTTCCTGGACGAGATCAGCGAGATGTCGCCCGACCTCCAGGCGAAGCTGTTGCAGGTGCTCCAGGATGGCCACTTTTCCCGGCTCGGGAGCGAGCACGACATCAAGGTCGATGCGCGCGTCCTGGCCGCGACGAGCCGGGCTCTGGAGTCGGCGGTCGGTGACGGGAGCTTTCGCCAGGACCTGTTTTATCGGCTGAACGTCGTCACCATCCAGATTCCACCGCTCCGGGAGCGCAGGGACGAGATTCCACTGCTCTGCGAGCGCTTCCAGCGGAGCTACTCGGACCAGTATGCGCGTGAGTACCGCGCGCCCTCGCGCCGACTGATGGACGCCTTTCTGCGCTACCGCTGGCCCGGCAACTTGCGGGAACTCGAGAACATGGTGAAGCGGATGGTGGTGCTCCAGTCGGAAGAGCCGGTGCTGCGGGAGATCGCGGACCGGCGGCGTGAGGACGCGGGCGACCCGGACCGGCAGGAGGTTCCCGAATTGGAGCGTTTCATGTCGGGAGAGGTCACTCACGTCAACCTGAAGGAGATTGGCCGGAGGGCTTCAGCGGCCGCAGAGAAACGCGTGATCGCTTGTGTTCTCGAGAAGACCCGCTGGAATCGGCGACAGGCTGCGGAGTTGCTCCAGATTAGCTACAAGGCGCTCTTGTACAAGATGAAGGAGTCGGGGCTGGTCCATCCGATCTGACCCCGCTCGCCCACCGGGGGGCGGGGCCCGGAGCAGGAGAAGAGCCCATGTGGATCTGCAGGAGCGTCGCGTCAGGAATTCTGATCGGGACCGCGCTCCTTTCCGGGGTGCTCGCGGGTGGCTGTGCAACTACGCTCCGGAAGCAGCCGCCTGCATCCCACATGGAGACCCAGGCGGCGGAGGCTTTCGAGGACTACCGCATCGGGCCGACCGATTCCCTGCAGATCACGGTTTGGGCAAATCCCGAGATCTCGGTGCCCGAGGTGGTGGTTCGCCCGGATGGCAAGATCTCCTTTCCGCTGCTGGACGACGTGCACGCTGCGGGCCTCACGCCGCTCGAACTCAAGCAGGTCCTGACCGACCGCATTTCGGAGTACATCAACAGTCCCACCTTGACCGTCGTGGTACGAGAGATCCGTTCCAAGACGGTGTATGTGTTGGGAGAGGTGGCGCGTCCGGGACCTGTAGAGATGCGGGCGAACATGACCGTCATCGACACGCTCGCGATTGCGGGTGGCTTCGGTGCATTCGCCAAGAAGGACCGGGTCAAGGTGATCCGGCAGTCCAGCGACGGAGATCCGGTCGAATTCAACTTCGACTACGGAGCGTACGTAGATGGAACGGGCCTCGACCAGAACATCCTCCTGGTGCCGGGTGACAAGATCATCGTCCCGTAGTCTGCTCTGGCTCCAGGCGGGCCTATTTTTGCTTGCGATCCCGGATCCGGCTTCCGCGGAGTCGCGCTTCCGCGTGACCCCCTCCCTCTCCGTCAGGGAGGAGTTCACGTCCAACGTGTTCTACTCGGAAACCGACATGGAGTCGGACTACGTGACCCTGATCGGTCCCACCGTCGAGGCTGGTTACGACTCGGAGCGAGACGTCGCGAGCCTGAGCGCCGGACTCGTTTCAAGCAGCTACCTCCGAAACCCCGACCTGAACGGGATTTCCTATGCGGCGGATCTCGAGTACCAGAGGAACTTCTCCCGGCGGCTGAGTCTGGGTCTCGGTGCGGGCTATCATTTCTATCCCAGCCTGGACGCGATTACCGAAGTCGATCAGCAGATCCAGTCGGAGCGCCCCGACCTTGGGATCTGGGATCTCGATGCCGGTCTGAGATTTCAGCAGAGCGCGCGTACTCAGTTAGGTGGGAGTCTCGGCTACTCGGGTCGCGGCTACCGTTCATCCGACAGCATCCAGGAGACCACGGAGCGAGGACACGAGAGCGTAGCTGGGGCTCTCTTTTACCAGTCGGTCTTGAACTCCCGCGATGTTTTCGATTTCACGCTGTCGGTCAACCGCACGCACTATTCGAATACGGGAGCGGGCGAGGAGAACGATACCTTTGCGACGCTGGTGGCCGAGTGGTCGCGAGATTGGAACCCCGAGTGGTACAGTTCGCTCTCGGCCGGTCTCGTCGGTCTCTACAGCGCTCCGGAGGGTTTCCCGAGCGAGACCCGAATGGGATTCACCGGCGGCGCCTCGATGGTGCGTGAGACCTCGAGAACGCGGACTCACCTCGAATTCACGAGCAGGGTCCAGCCCAGTTCCGGCGTCGGCGCGACGCTCCAGGTGCACACGCTGAGCGGCAGGTTTCGCCTCAAGCTGGCATCGGCGTGGGCGCTCCAGCTTCTGGCGAACTGGCAACTCTACAGGTCCGCCAGCGATGGCCCCGTCCTCGTGAGTCAGGCAGTTGGGGGCTGTGCGCCGGGAGAGACGCAGGTGGGATCCGGTTGCTTTCAGGACAGCGACCGTCAGGTCAACACCGAGTTGTCTTACCTCGGGGCGACGCTCGACTGGCGACTCCCGAAGCAGTGGGCCACCTTCCTGCGGTACCGCTTCCGGCATCAGACCTCGAGCGGCGACATCCCAGTTAGCGAATACTCTGAACATCGGGTGACGGTCGGAGTTCGCTATGCGCTTCCGGTGGATCTGTTCTGATGACGCCGGACCGCAGGTTGAGGATCACGGAAGGACGGGCAAGGTCTTGTCGAAGCGTGCACTGATTACAGGGATCACGGGTCAGGACGGGTCCTACCTCGCCGAGTTTTTGCTCGAGCGAGACTACCAGGTGACCGGGATGGTGCGCCGCTCGAGCGCCGAGAATTTCGAGCGGATCAGTCACCTGGTCGGAAGCCTGGAGTTGCGCCAGGCCGATCTGCTCGACCAGTTGTCGATCGTCAACCTGCTGCGCGAGGTCCGACCCCGCGAGGTCTACAACCTCGCCGCCCAGTCCTTCATTCCAACCAGCTTTGAGCAGCCCCTTCTCACGGGGGAGTTCACGGCGCTCGGCGTGACGCGGGTCCTGGAGGCGATTCGGCTCGTTGATGATGGCATCCGCTTCTATCAGGCTTCGTCGAGCGAGATGTTCGGCAAGGTTCAGGAGACCCCACAGCGAGAGGCTACGCCCCTGTATCCGCGCAGCCCCTACGGAGTGGCCAAGGTGTACGGACATTGGATCACGATCAACTACCGGGAGGCGTATGGGCTCTTCGCGTGTTCCGGAATCCTGTTCAACCACGAGTCGCCGAGGCGGGGTCGAGAGTTCGTTACGAGAAAGATCGCGGAGGGTGCGGCCCGGGTCTCCTTGGGGCTCGACGAAGCGCTTTACCTGGGGAACCTGGATGCGAAGCGGGACTGGGGCTTCGCGCCAGAGTACGTCGATGCCATGTGGCGGATGCTCCAGCAGGACGAACCGGATGACTACGTGATCGGCACCGGCGAGCATCACACTGCGCGCGAGTTCTGCGAACTGGCCTTCGCGCATGTGGGGCTCGACTACCGGGACTACGTGCGGGTCGATCCGCGCTTCATGCGTCCATCGGAGGTCGACACCTTGCTCGCGGATCCCTCGAAGGCGAAGCGGAAACTCGGCTGGCAGCCGCAGACGAGTTTCCAGGAACTGGTCCGGCTGATGGTCGATGCGGAGTTGAACCGCCATCGAGGCCGGAAGGAACGAGGGAGCGACTAGTCCGGTGCGCATCCTCGTAACCGGCGGAGCCGGCTTCATCGGATCCAATCTGGTTCGCGCGAGCCTCGAGGCCGGCGACGAGGTGCGCGTGCTGGACGATCTCTCCACGGGCCGCGAGGAGAACCTCCACGGACTCGAGCGCGACGTCGAGTTCGTCCGAGGAAGCGTCACCGAAACCGCGCTGGTAGAGCTGGCGGTTCGTAACTGCGAGGTCGTCTTCCATCAGGCGGCACTGGCCTCGGTTCCGCGCTCGGTCGCGGACCCGGTGGCCACGCACCGTGCGAACGTGCTGGGAACCCTGTGTCTGCTCGACGCTGCGAGGGAGGCGGGGGTTCGACGTGTGGTCCTGGCATCCTCGTCCTCGGTGTATGGCGATACCGCCGTGCTTCCCAAGGAGGAGGCAATGGTACCCAGCCCCCGCTCCCCGTACGCGCTACAGAAACTGACAGTGGAGCGGTACTGCGAGCAGTATCTTCGCCTCTACCGTCTCGATTCGATCGCACTCCGTTACTTCAACGTATTCGGGCCGCGGCAAGATCCGGAATCCGACTATGCCGCGGTGATTCCACTGTTCATCCGAGCACTGGGCAGCTCCGAGCGCCCGCGCATCTTTGGTGATGGACACCAGTCCCGCGACTTCACTTACGTCGATGACGTGGTTCGCGCGAATCGCTGTGCCGCGATGGCGCCCACGGAGGCGGCGGGCGCGGTTCTGAACATCGCTCGCGGTGGGCGCGTGACGCTTCTCGAACTGATCGACGCGATCGCGGCTGCATTCGGCAAGGAGCCGCCCGAACCGATTTTCGAAGCTCCGCGAGAGGGAGACGTTCTCCACAGCGAGGCGGCGGTCGAGCGCGCGGCGTCCGTGCTCGGCTGGAGCGCGAAGGTCTCGCTCGAGCAGGGCCTCCGCGAGACCGTGGCGTACTTCACCGGCAGGCGTCCGACATGATTCGGGTGATTCCGTCCCGGTTGTTGCTGGTTCTCGGGTACATGGCCGTGGTCTTCGGCCTCTCCTCGATTCCGGGGAGACAGGTGGCGAGTCTCGGCTTCTCCAGCACGCTGGTGAGCGCGCTTCACGTTCCTCTCTTTGCGGGTCTCGCCTGGGTCACGCTGTATTCGGTGCGCGGGCCGCGGGCGCTACGCATTGCGGTCGTGGCCGTGACCTGCATGGCCTACGCAATCTCGGATGAGTGGCACCAGTCCTTCGTTCCGGGCCGGCACTTTTCACTGGGAGACATCGGGCTCGACGCTGTTGGTATGGTGTTGGGGATTGTGGCCGGGGCCTGGGTTGCGGCGGGGCTCGACCCGGGCAGCCGCACCCTGAACGGATGAGGAAGCGATGAGACTGGCCGTAATCGGAACCGGCTACGTGGGCCTGGTCACCGGCGCCTGCTTTGCGGAATTCGGAAACGAGGTGGTCTGCGTGGATCTTGACCAAGACAAGATCGCGGGCCTTCGGCGCGGCCAAGTTCCTTTCTTCGAGCCCGGCCTCGAGGAGGTCGTACTGCGGAACCTCCGGGGAGGCCGGCTGTCCTTCTCGACCGACGCGCGGGAGGCCGTGCTGCGCTCGACCGTGATCTTCCTCGCGGTTCAAACGCCGCCGCGTCCGGATGGCTCGACCGACCTTTCGTTCGTGGAACAGGTCGCGCAGACGATTGGAAGTTGTCTGAACGACTACAAGGTGCTGGTGACCAAGAGCACCGTTCCGGTCAAGACGGCCGAGCGGCTCCGGAAGTTGGTGGAGCAGTCCCGGTCGGCCGCGGGCCTGGATCACATCGACTTCTCGGTCGCCTCCAATCCCGAATTTCTCCGCGAGGGCAGCGCCGTCGAAGACTTCATGCGCCCCGACCGCGTCGTGCTGGGAACCGAAGACGATGCTGCGGCTGCGATCCTTCGGGAACTTTACTCGCCGCTCAAACTGACTCAGGTCCCGTTCGTTCAGACGAGCATCGCGACTGCCGAGTTGATCAAGTACGCGTCGAACGCGTTCCTGGCCACGAAGATCACCTTCATCAACGAGATCGCGAACCTGTGTGAGCGAGTGGGGGCCGACGTGCACGACGTCTCGCGCGCCATGGGTCTCGACGGCCGCATCGGCCCCAAATTTCTCCACCCCGGTGCGGGGTACGGCGGGTCCTGCTTTCCCAAGGACACCGAGTCGCTGGTGGCTTTCAGCAGCGGATTCGGTGTCGAGCAGAGAATCGTCGCGGCGGTGTGCGAAGCGAACCGCGCGCAACTCGAGTTCGCCGTGGCGAAGATTGCCGGAATGACCGATGGGCTCGAGGGCCGGACGATCGGCGTGCTGGGTCTCTCCTACAAGCCCAATACCGACGACGTGCGTGAGTCTCCCGCGATCCACGTGATCCGTGGCCTTCAGGAGCGAGGCGCGAGAATTCGTTGCTTCGACCCGCAGGCGATGGAGAACGCACGCCGCGAACTTTCCGGCGTCCACTTCTGCCGGGAGGCCTACGAGGTAGCGGAGAACGCAGCGGCCCTGGTGCTCGCTACGGAGTGGAACGAGTTCCGGGCTCTGGATCTTGGGCAGATCAAGAAGCTCCTGGCCGAGCCGGTGGTCGTTGACCTTCGGAACATCTACGAGCCGCGTGAGATGGCGCGGCTCGGGTTCCGCTACGTGGGGGTGGGACGATAGCCAGCACGCCACTCATTCACGCGGTCGTTCCCTGCGGGGGTGCCGGAACGCGCTTCTGGCCCGCGAGCCGGCCCGATCGCCCCAAGCCCTTCGTGCCGCTGCTGGGCGCCGGGACGCTGTTCGAGGAGACGCTCGAGCGGTTGTCGCGACTCTCAGCTCCAGAGCAGAGCTGGGTTGTCTCGGCGCGCTCCCTCGGGCCGATCACCAAGCGCGCGCTGCGCGCGCACCCCGGGGTGCGGTTGCTGCTCGAGCCTGTCGCTCGCAACACCGCGGCCGCGATCGCGTGGGCCGCGGCCCGGATCGCTGCCGAGGCCGGTCCGAACGACCTGATGGCGATCTTCCCGGCCGATCACCACATCCCGGCCCCGGCGGCAGTCGCACGCACGGTCCGGCGCGCGGCCCGGGCCGCCGCTGCCGAGGACTGCCTGGTGCTGATCGGGATCGAGCCGACCCGTCCCGATACGGGCTATGGCTATATCCAGGTGGCGGACCCGGCCGCGGACGCGGCCAGCCGTCCGGCTGCGCTCCGGGTGCGCCGTTTCCTCGAGAAGCCCAGCGCCGCCCGGGCGCGGCGCTTCCTCCGGGCGGGCAGCTATCTCTGGAATGCCGGAATGGTCGTCG
>JAYZEO010000127.1:0-25984 GCA_036337215.1 Myxococcota bacterium
CTGGAGCCGACGTCTTCGTCGGGGTGAGTGCCGCCGGACTGGTCACGAAAGAAATGGTTCGCAGCATGGCCGACCGCCCGCTGATCTTCGCGATGGCCAACCCCGACCCCGAAATCACGCCGGGCGAGGTCGTCGAGGTCCGGGACGACGCGATCATGGCCACGGGACGCTCGGACTATCCCAACCAGGTCAACAACGTGCTCGGGTTTCCGTTCATCTTCCGCGGAGCACTCGACGTCCGGGCGAGGAAGATCAACATCGAGATGAAGCTCGCGGCCGTCCACGCGCTGGCCGAGCTCGCCCGGCTGGGCGAGCACGGTCTGCCGGAGGAGGTCGCACGGGCCTACGAGGGCGAGCAGTTCGTGTTCGGCCCAAACTCCATCATTCCCAAGCCCTTCGACCCCCGGGTTTTAATCGAGGAGTCGCTCGCGGTCGCGAAAGCCGCGATGGAGTCCGGCGTGGCTCGCGTGGAACTCGATCTGGAGGAGTACCGGGAGGTCCTCGAGAGTCGCCTGGGCCGGTCGCGCGAGGTGATGCGCTCGGTCATGAACAAGGCCAAGAGCAAGCCCAAGCGGATCGTGTTTCCGGAAGGCAAGGAAGAACGGGTACTCCGGGCCGTCGAGCGACTCTGCGAGGAGCAGTTGGCGGAGCCGATCCTGCTCGGCGACCTCGGCGAGATCCGGGCGAGTGCGGAGCGGCACGGAATCGATCTCGGCGGCGTCGAGCTGATCGATCCCAGCGACTCGGAGAAACACGAGTTCTACTGCAAGGAACTCGTGAACCTGCGCCGCCGAAAGGGCGTGACGGAGCGGGACGCTGCGCGACTGCTGCTCCGTCGAAGCTACTTCGGCGTGATGATGGTGCGGATGGGCGACGCGCACGGTCTGGTGGCCGGGCTCACCAAATCCTATCCGGAGGCGGTTCGGCCGGCCCTCGAGGTGGTGGGGCTCTCGGAGTCACACGAGCGTGCCGCCGGGATCTACATGGTGATCCAGAGCGAACGCGTGCTCTTTTTCTGCGATGGCTCCGTCAACGTTCGGCCGAGCGCCGAGCAGCTCGCGGACATCGCCGGGCTGGGGGCCTCCGCGGCGCAATGGCTCGGCTTCGATCCCGTCGTCGCGATGCTCTCGTTTTCTAACTTCGGTACTTCGCGGGGTTCCGAGACGAACCGCCTGGCCGAGGCCGTTCGGATCGCGCGGCAGCGCTGGCCGGAGCTCGCCATCGACGGCGAGATGCAGGCCGACATCGCCCTCACTCCGGCCACGCGCGCGGCACGTTTCCCGTTTTCGACGATCAAGGGAGAGGCCAACGTATTGGTATTCCCGAGCCTCGACGCCGCCCATATCGCAGTCCGATTGATGGGCACCGTAGGTGAGGCCAGCGTGGTTGGCCCGATCCTGATGGGAATGCAGAGTCCCGTGAACTACATCCAGCCTCACGCCACGGTCGAAGACATCGTGAATCTGAGTGCGATCACGGTGCTCCAGTCCCAGAAGGAGTATTGAGGGACCATGGAGGAGAAGCTCAAACGGCTCGAGGAGTTGAATGCGCGCGCCGAACTCGGTGGCGGGGTCAGGCGGATCGAGCGGCAGCACAAGGCCGGCAAGCTCACGGCCCGCGAGCGGGTCGAGTTGCTCGTCGATCCGGGGACTTTTCAGGAGTACGACCGGCTTCGGACCACGCGCGGCGACGATCTGGACGAGGCGCCCGATCAGGTGCTGGGCGACGGTGTGGTCACCGGTGCGGGTCGGATCCACGGTCGCCTGGTGTTCGTATTCGCCCACGACGCGACGGTGTTCGGCGGGTCGCTGGCACTCGGGTTCGGCGCCAAGGTCTGCAAGATCATGGATCACGCGGCCCGGGTTGGGGCGCCCGTGATCGGGCTCAACGAGTCGGGTGGGGCGAGGATTCCTGAAGGCGTGACCTCGCTCGCGGCCTACGGAGACATCTTTTTACGAAACGTGCAGCAGTCGGGCGTGATCCCCCAGATCTCGGCGATTATGGGCGCCTGCGCGGGCGGCTCTGTCTACTCTCCCACCATCACCGACTTCGTAGTGATGGTGAAGGGCACGAGCAACATGTTCATCACCGGGCCGGACGTCATTCGGACCGTCACGCACGAGGAGGTGACCAAGGAAGACCTCGGGGGCGCGATGGTGCACAACGCTCGCAGCGGCGTGGCTCACTTCGCGGTCGAGAACGACGAGGAGTGTCTGATCCTGATCCGGAGCCTGCTCTCGTTCATTCCCCAGAACAACCTCGAAGATCCGCCCTTCGTGGCGACCGAGGATCCGCCTGACCGGCGCGACGCCCGGCTCGGCTCGCACGTGCCCGAGGATTCGAGCAAGCCCTACAGCATGACCGAGCTGATCCAGATGGTGGTCGACGACGGAGAGTTGCTCCAGGTGCACCAGCACTACGCGCAGAACATCGTGGTCGGCTTTGCGCGCTTCGGCGGGCGGAGCGTGGGTGTGGTCGGGAACCAGCCGGAGGTCATGGCCGGGTCGCTCGACATCAACGCGTCGGTCAAGGCAGCGCGTTTCGTTCGCTTCTGTGACGCGTTCAACATCCCGCTCGTGACCTTCGTAGACGTTCCCGGCTACTTGCCCGGCACGCAGCAGGAACACGATGGCATCATCCGCCACGGGGCGAAGCTGCTGTACGCCTATGCGGAGGCGACTGTACCCAAGGTCACGGTCATCACGCGCAAGGGCTACGGGGGCGCCTACGACGTGATGAGTTCGAAGCACCTGGGCGGCGACGTGAGTTTCTGTTACCCGCAGGCCGAGATCGCCGTGATGGGTCCCGAAGGTGCCGCCAATGTCGTGTTTCGGGACGAGATCGCAAACGCCGAGGATCCCGAGAAACGTCGGCGTGAGCTGACGGACGAGTACCGGCGGAAATTTGCACACCCCTACAAGGCCGCGGCGCTCGGATACGTCGACGAGGTAATCCGGCCGGAAGACACGCGTCCCCGCGTGATCGCGACCCTCCAGATCCTGGAGAACAAGAAGTCCCCGGCTCCGCAAAGAAAGCACGGGAACATCCCCCTATGAGTCAGGCCGGGGCGGTTCCTCCGTTCCGAAAACTGCTGGTTGCGAACCGCGGCGAGATCGCGGTCCGGATCATTCGTGCCTGTCGGGACCTCGGCATCACCAGCATCGCGATCTTCTCGGAAGCCGATCGAGATGCGCCACACGTGCTGCTCGCCGATGAGGCACATGCCTGCGGACCCGCGCCTGCGCGGGCGAGTTATCTGGACGGTGCGCGGATTCTGCAGATCGCGAAGGAGAGGGGTGCGGACGCGCTGCACCCCGGCTACGGCTTCCTGTCCGAAAGTCCCGAGTTCGCCCGAAACTGCGCCGAGGCCGGGGTGGTCTTCGTGGGTCCCGCTCCCGAGACCATCGAGACCATGGGAGACAAGGTCGGCGCGCGGCGTACGATGCAGGCGGCCGGGCTTCCGATCGTGCCCGGTGCTACGGCGCGACAGAGCGATGCCGAGGCCGCCGCGACGGCGCGCGAACTGGGCTTTCCGGTCCTGATCAAGGCCGCGGCCGGCGGTGGTGGACGCGGAATTCGCCTGGTTCTGCGGGAGGATCAGCTCGACCGTTCGCTCAAGCGCGCGCGCTCCGAGGCACGCAGCGGGTTCGGCGACGACGCCATCTATGTCGAGAAGGCGCTCGAGCGGCCGCGCCACATCGAAGTCCAGGTCCTGGGGGATCGTCGCGGCCAGCTCGTTCACCTGTTCGAGCGCGAGTGCTCGATCCAGCGGCGGCACCAGAAACTGTTGGAGGAGGCGCCCGCGAACCGCCTGTCACCCGGCCTGCGAGAGCAACTGGCGCAGGCCGCGATCGCGGCCGCGCGCGAGGCCCGCTACGAGGGCGCCGGGACGGTCGAGTTCCTGCTGGACGCGAGCGGGCGCTTTTATTTCCTGGAGATGAATACCCGGATCCAGGTCGAGCATTCGATCACCGAACTCGTGACCAACATCGACATCGTCGCAGCCGGAATCCGGATCGCGGCGGGAGAGCCGCTCGGCATCGAGCAGCGCGAGGTGGGGCTCGCCGGGTGTGCGATCGAGTGCCGGATCTACGCGGAGGATCCCGTGCGCGGGTTCCTGCCCTCGCCCGGCGAGGTCGCCACGTACCGCGAGCCGGCGGGGCCGGGGGACCGGGTCGATTCTGGGAGTCGGCAGGGCGGGAGCGTCCACGTGCATTACGATCCGCTGGTCGCGAAGCTCAGTTGCTGGGGACGCAACCGCGCGGAGGCGATCGCGCGCGCGCGGCGGGCACTGGGCGAGTTCGTGATCGAAGGGATTCCCACCTCGATCCCGTTTCACATCGCGGCGCTCGAGCATCCGGCCTTCGTTGCGGGCGACTACGACACCGGTTTCGTCGAGCAGGCAGTGCTTCCCACGCTCCGGGCGCAGGCGGAGGATGCGTGAGCCGCCGGATCGTGCTCGACACCGACATCGGGGGCGACGTCGACGACTCGCTCTGCCTCGCGCTCGCACTCGCCTCGCCCGAGATCGAGCTCGCGGCGGTCACGGCGATCGGTGGCGGCTCGCGGACCCGGGCCCGGGTTGCGAGCAAGTTGCTGGGGCTCGCGGGCCGCAGCGAGATTCCGGTCTTTGCGGGCTGTCGCGTTCCGGTTCTGGGTGGTTCAGGAGTCGGGGGTGTGCAGGAGGTGCTCGGGGACGGCCAGCTCGAGCCCGGCGAGGAGCCGCCGATCGAGGCCGAGCACGGCGTCGATGCGTTGCTCCGCCTCTTCGGCGCGGATCCGGAGCTCGAACTCGTCATGATCGGGCCGATGACGAATCTCGCGGTGGCGCTGATGAAGGATCCCGACCTCGCGGGCTCGGTGCGTCAGCTGACCGTGATGGGCGGCCATCTGCGCAGGGTCGCGTACGGCGGCCACGTCTTCGCGCGCGGGATCGACTACAACCTCTGCTCCGACCCGCAGGCCTCGCTGGTGGCGCTGCGCTCCGGAATTCCGACCCGGCTGGTGACGGCCGACGTCACGCTCCAGAGCTGGATCACCGAGGCCGACCTCGAGACGCTCGAGGCGCGCGGGACGCCGTTTCATTCGGCACTCGCTGCCGGGATCCGCTGCTGGACGCCGATCCAGGACAAGATCTTCGGCGCGGCCGGCTGCGACATGAGCGGCGACAACGTGGCGTTCCTGCACGACCCGCTCGCGCTCGCCGCGGTCTACGACGAGGGCTTCTGCCGCTTCGAGGATCTCGAGGTCGAGCCCGTGATCTCGGACGGCGTGTTTCTGACGCGGGAGTGCGAACAGGCTCGAGCGGAGAGTTTCCCGTTCCGGTGTGCGATCGAGGTCGACGCCGATGCCTTTCGCAACCACTTCATGGATCGGGTGCTCGGATTCGAGCCCGGTCCGTTTGCAGCCGGAGGAGAGCTCGGATGACGGAGTCGATCGAGGTTCAGGGAAGCTGTGATCCGCGCTTCGCGCGCGTCCAGCAGGAGTTCGAGCAGGCGTTCGAGCGCGGCGACGAGCTCGGTGCCTCGGTCTGCGTCACGCTCGAGGGCGAGACGGTGGTGGATCTCTGGGCGGGCTTCGCGGACGAAGCGCGCACCCGCGCCTGGGAGCACGACACGCTCGTGAACGTCTACTCCACGACCAAGGGCATGACGGCGCTCTGCGCGTTGCGCCTGGTCGAACAGGGCCGGCTCGATCTCGACGCGCCCGTGGCCCGCTACTGGCCCGAGTTCGCGGCGGCCGGCAAAGAGGAACTGCCAGTACGCTACCTGCTCAGTCACCGCGCGGGACTTGCCGCGGTGCAAGAGCCGCTTGCGCCCGGCTCGCTGTTCGACTGGGCGTGCATGGCCAAAGCCCTGGCCGAGCAGGCCCCGTGGTGGACACCCGGCGACCAGCACGGCTATCACGCCATCAGCTTCGGCTTCCTGGTGGGTGAGCTCGTGCGTCGAATTACGGGCCGGAGCCTTGGGACCTACTTCCGCGAAGAGCTCGCGGAGCCGCTCGGCCTCGAGTTCTACATCGGACTCCCCGAAGCGCTCGAGCCTCGGGTTGCGGCGCTCGTGCAGGGGCCCATCCACGAGACCGAGGGCCCCAACCTGATGGAGTTGATCGTCACGGATCCTGAGAGCCTCACCGCGAAGGCCTTTGCCAACCCGCCGCTCGATCCCACGGCCGCGAACTCGCGGGAGTGGCGCGCGGCCGAGATTCCGGCCGCGAATGGTCACGGAACGGCGGCCGCGCTCGCGCGCGTGTATGCCGCGCTCTCAGTGGGCGGGGACCTGGACGGGGTGCACGTGCTGGCGCCCGAGCTGATCGAGCAGGCTCGGACCGAGCAGTCGCTCGGGATGGACGCGGTCTTGATGCTCGTTTCGCGTTTCGGGCTCGGCTTCGGGATGCCGCCCGCGGAGGAGCCGACCGGTCCGAACTCCGAGGTCTTCGGTCATGCCGGAATGGGCGGGTCTTACGGCCAGGCCGATCCCGAGAACCGCATGAGCTTCGGCTACACCATGAACCTGATGCACATGGGGGCCTGGCTCGTCGACCCGCGTCCGCGCGCGCTGCTTCGCGCGGTGTACGCTTCGCTCTAGCCGAGCCGCGCGAGCAGGCGCGGCAGTTCGCGCAGGTCCTGGATCAGGAAGTCGGGTTCTGGACCCTCGCTCACAGTCTGGTTGCGGCACAGTAGGATCGAGCGGACGCCCGCGCGCCGCGCGGCGGCGACATCGGTCCGGCGCTTGTCTCCCACGAACACGGCCCGGCGCGCCGGAACTCCGAGCCGGCGCAGCAGTTCGAAAACCATCGCGGGGTCCGGCTTGCGGCGCCCGAAGTTTGCGGACCAGAGTGCGGCGTCGAGGTGGCGCGCGATGCCGGCGCGCGCGAGAGCGCGCGCGTGCAGATCGCCCGGGACGACGTTGTTGGAGGCCAGCGCCAGGCGATAGTGTCGGCTCAGGCGCGCCACGACTTCGCGCGCGTAAGAGAACACCGGCTGCGCCTCTTCCTGGGCGAATGCACGCAGCAGTCTGCGTCGCACGACGACCGGAAGCTCGGACAGGACCCAGTCCGGATCGGGCTGCGTGCACGTCTCCGCGAGTGCACGGTAGGCCTGCCGGAGGCGTGCCCCTGCATCGCGGATCCGCGCTTCGGGGTCTTCCTCTCCGAGTTCTCGGAGCTGTGCGAGGAGCAGCCGGTCCTGGAGTGCCCCCGTGTAGTCTCGAACCTCGGGCAGCAGTACGCCGCCCATGTCGAGGAGAACCGCTGAGACGCGTCGCGGGGTCAAGGCTCGAGGTCTGTGGATTCCGACTTGTCGGGTTCGTTTCGTCTACGAATCACGATCCTGGAGATCCAGATCCCGCTCTCGTAGAGCACCAGCAGCGGCACCGCGAGTGAAACCTGGCTCACGATGTCGGGCGGAGTCAGCACGGCGCCGACGACGAACATGATCACGATGGCGTAGGGGCGGGAGTTTGCGAGTCGTTCCGGCGTCACGATGCCGGCGAGCGAGAAGAAGAAGATTGCCACCGGAAGTTGAAATGCGATCCCGAATGCGAGGTAGAGGCGGGACATGAATTCAAAAATCGCCTGGACCGACCAGCTGGTGCGCACGATGTCGGACTCGAGTGAGAGGAAATACTCGAACACGAACGGGAACGCGACGAAGTAACCGAACAGCGCTCCGGCGAAGAAGAGCAGTGTCGTTGCGAGCACGAACGGAATCGCGAAGCGTCGCTCGCTCTGGTAGAGCGCGGGACCCACGAAGCCCCAAACCTGGTAAAGGGTGACCGGGATCGAGACCAGGAATCCTACCAGCAGGGCGGTCTTCACATACGCGAAGAAGATCTCGGGTGGGTTGATCGCGATCAGTTCGTACTCGCGCGCGCGTAGCGCGTTGACCGCGGGCCCCATCAACAACTCGAACAGTTGGCTGACGAACAGACCTGAGATTGCGGCGCAGGCGCCCCAGACTCCGATCACCCAAAACAGGCGCTTCCGCAACTCCTGTAGGTGGGAGGTGATCGGGCGCGGGGTGTCATCCATCGTTTTTTGAGTGGTCCGAGCTGGGATCCTGCGGCGGCTTCTCGGCAGAGCTATCCTCGCGCGCTGCGCTCGGGCCGGAGCTGCCCTCCGCCTTGTCCGCCTCCTTGTCGGTCGGCTCGTCGTCTTCGAACGGTGAAGTCAGGGACTCGCGCAATTCTGTGGAGGCTCTTCGAAACTCGTTCATGCCTCGGCCGAGCGAACGCGCGATTTCGGGGAGGCGCTTCGGTCCCAGCACGAGTAGACCGATCACGAGTACCACCAGAAGTTCCGGCATTCCAATCCCGAACACGACCGCTTCTCCCCGAACGCGCGCTGTCACCTGCGCGGTTTCGAAAGACGAGACCCGGAAAGAGTAGGCGATCAGTCGCGTTGGGATAAGGGGGCCCGGGAAAGAAACGGCCCAGGCTGCGGGGCGCCGCTCCGCAAGGTCGTCAATTTCCCACCCCCCGGAGGAAACCGCGACACGAACGGAACGGCCACGCCCGCAGTTGGATAAGAACAGACCTGCGCGCTCAGTGCAAGCGACTTCTCGAAGGAACTTCGACAGAAATGACTTCTGGAGAATTTTCTGAAGTTGTTGCGTAACGAATCAGTCTCGCACGCGGGATGCGCAGCAGACTCTGCCCACCCAAGCGGCGAATCCACAACCCCTCGACGTCTTCGCCGAAATCTAAAATGCCCGGGATGCGATCGACGCCGCTCTCGGTCCAGACGGTGATGCCGCGCCGGATTCGTCGCCGCAGGTGAAGGCAAACGAGCGCCCCGCGACAGCGTTGCAGCAACGAGAGTGCGAACTGGGGCGCATCTGCGAGTGCGTAGGGGTCGCGCGGGGCCCGGATGCGCGCCGAACGTAGAATTCGGAGCAGGCGTCCGACTCCGTGCACAGCCTCCAGGTCACCGCGAGGTCCAAGCCGGATGGAATCTTCGATCTCGGCCGGTGTCCCGCGGATGGGCGCGAAACGTACGCGCAGGAAGAATCCGTCGGCTTCGGCGTCTACGACGGTGGCTTGAATTCTCTGAAACGGCTGCGTTCGGCTCAAGCGAGCGACGCTAGCGCGTTGTTTCTGCTGCCGGAAGCTCGAGCAGGATCAGATTGTCGTTTGCACCCGACGCATCGGCCGAGAACCTACCCCCCATGCGCTCGATCGCAGCCCGCGCCAGCAGCACTTCGAGTGGCAGCGAGGCGCCCGGCAAACCGGGGGGTGGCACCAACACTTCTTCGGGGCTGTGAAAACGGATCAGCACGCGGTGGCGTGCACCCTGCTGGAAGTTTCCCACCTGCAGGTCACCTCCGGGCGGAATCATCTTGAGTGCGCGGTCGAGCAGGGCCCCGATCGCGAAACTGAGCTGCGCCCGATCGACCATAGCCCGGTGGGCACCGCGTTCCAGTTCTTCGAGTACCACCAGTTCGCGCGCCCGCATCTGGCTCTGGCGTCGCTCGAGTTCCTGATACAGCAGGGCGGCGAGATCGACGGGCTCGGAACTGGGCGTCCCGAAGCTGGCGAAATGCTCGAGCAGCGACAGCGTTGTCTCGGCGAACGGGAGTTCCTCTTCCAGAAGCGTTTCGAGCAGTGCCCGGGTCGTTCGGTCCTCGGGCTGCTGCGAGAGCAGGGCCCCCTGTGTTCGCAGCTTACGTAGTGTCGGGCGGATTTCGGCCGCGAGCGAGAGCGCGAGACCGGGGTCGAGTGCTGCGCGGTGGTCTGCGGAGGGCGTGGCCCGGTGCGCGGCGGTTTCTGCTTCGGGCACGGGGCTTTCGGGCTCGCTCTGGACCTGTTCCAGAGTCTCCTCGACGGCTGCTTCGAGCGAGCCCAGCTCGGGCTCCAGCCCGGGCGGGTCAGGGCTGCGGGGCTCGGGCCGCCTGGGGGCCGTCTCTTTTGGCTCGAGCGGTGCCGGTCCCAACCGCAGGTCCTCGGGCTTGAGGGTCCCGCTCGCGCAACCCGCCAGGCCGGCTTCGAGCACGGCCTCGAATTCGCGGAGATTACCCGGCCAGCCATAGGCCGCGAGGGCGGCGTGGACTTCTTCGGAGATCTGAACGCCGCTCCGTCCGGTGCGCTCCGCCCAGGCCTGCGCCACCGCATCTGCGAGCCCGCGCAGGTCGCTCCGCTCCCGGAGTGGAGGCAGCTTCACCTGCAGCCAGGGCAGCTGCGCCAGTGGCGCTGCGAGTCTGACCAGCCTCGAAGCCGAGGCCACGAAGCGCAGCGACTCGACGCCGCGCAGGCCGGCCTCGCCGAGCAGGTGAGCGAGTTCCTCCTGCACGGCCGCGCTCGCGCGCTCGAGTTCTTTCAGGTAAACGGTGGTGCGGCGTCCGGCGCTACGCGCGAGTAGCGTTTCCTCCACACGGCCGGGCTCGAGCAGACCGGCCGAGAGTAACAGCAGCAGGCTGCGCGGCGGCTCGGAGAGGTCGTGAATCGCCCGGGCGACGAGCCCGCGCGCGGTGCCGTCTTCACCGATCAGCAGCACGGGCCGGTCGACCCGGCGCGGATCGATCGCGCTGCGCAGGCTGGACAGGTCGAGTTCCCCGTAGCGGCGATCCAGTTCGTCCGCGACCCAGTTGCGGCGCGCGCGATCCCGCAGGCTCGGTGGAGGTGTCGAACGGGCCAGCAGCTCGCGGGCCGCGTTCTGGAGCTCCAGCCCGCCGAGCGTCCAGGCGATCCGTTCCAGCGGTCGGTCGTCGATGCGGCTCTCGAGCCAGCGCAGCCCGGGGCCTCCCTCCGGGGGGTCGATCCAGAGTACGGGCGCGGGCTCCCGGCGGGAGTGGACGATGCTGGTCAGAAACCCGAGCAGTTCCTCGAAGCTGGCCGGTCCGCCCGCGGGCGCCGGGAGCACGATCAGGTCCGGCAGCGGGGCTTCCCGGAAGTGCGCGAGTTCCGGGGGGCCACTCGAGACCGCGCCCAACGCCGCGAGTTGCGGTGTCAGTGTTCGCAGTCCGAGCGGATCTCGGCCGATGATCCAGATAGAGGGCATCCAGTCAACTCCCCGATTCCACGCACAGACGGGAATCGCACCCACCATGCTACCCCGCCCGACGCTGGAAGGGGCATGGAACGCCGCTGATCGCGCGCGGCGGGGCGGTTCATGGCGCGGGAGCCGGCTCGGGGCCGCCCGGGCGCGCTAGGCTAGCGTGTATGGCGGCCCGTGTTCTGTCCCCGGGAAAACTGCCGGCGCCCCTGCTCGCGACGTTGCTGGGCGAGGGCGCGCCGCTCCCGGCCGAGGTGCGGCTGGGCCCAGGGGTGGGCGAGGACGCCTGCGCGATCCAGGTGCCGGCCGGCATCCTGGTGGCGGCCACGGACCCGATTACGCTCACGGGCGCCGGGGTCGGAGCGCACGCGGTCTGGATCAATGCGAACGACGTGGCCGTGATGGGGGTGCGCCCGCGCTGGTTCCTGGCCGTGTTGCTACTTCCACCGGGGACCCGGGAGTCCGAGGTGCGGGCCGTATTCGCGGAGACGCGTACGGCGCTCGCGCGCGTGGGCGCGAGTCTGGTCGGCGGGCACACCGAGGTGACCGCAGCCGTGAACCAGACCGTAGTGGTGGGACAGATGCTCGGGATCCGGGAAGACGGTCGTTTCGTGCCGACCGGGGGTCTGCGCCCGGGCGATGGCGTGCTTCAGGTCGGACCGGCCGCACTCGAGGGGGCCGCGGTGCTCGCGGCGGAGGCGCCACTCGAGGACGCCGGCATCTCTCCCGCGCTGCTGCGCGAGGCCCGCGCCGGGCTCGAGCAACCCGGGATCTCGGTGGTCGAACCCGCCCTGCTCGCCGCGGAACTCGGGGCGCGGGCGCTCCACGACCCGACCGAGGGCGGGCTCGCGACCGGACTCGCAGAGCTGGCCGACGCATCGGGAGTGGCGCTCCGAATCGATCCGGAACGCGTGCACTGGTTCGGACCCGCCCCCGAGATCTGCCGCGCACTCGAGGTCGATCCCTGGGGAGTGCTCGCCTCCGGCTGCTTGCTCGCCGGCTTTGCGCCCGAGCGGTTGGCGTCTGCCGAACGGGAACTCGAGGGCGCGGGCTTCGAGGTGCGCCGGATTGCGGTCGCCGAACCCGGGGCCGGGGTGTCTACGCGCTCGGGTGAGCCGCTGGCGGCCTTTTCTCGCGACGAGGTGGCGCGAATTCTCGGCGTCGCCCCGCGTCTCTAGTAGAATTCCGAGGAGGGAGGCGCGGTTCCCGTGGACGCTCGACCAGCACAGGTGACCGACGGCGGGCTTCGCGTCGAACTCCGCCGCTGGTTTGCGGACCCTTACGCCGACGCGATCGCGGCCGCGCGCACCTGCTACTCGGATCGCGTGATCCGCCCGGAAGAGGTCACGGAGGGCCAGCGGAGCCGGATCGGTCCACTGACCTTCGAGGGTGGCCACCACACCGTCTACCAGCACAACACCTTTGAGTTCTCGCTCGAAGGTATTTCGCGGCAACTCGTCTGGTCCTTCCTGCACCGCCATCCCTTCTACAACTCCGAGCAGCAGAGCCAGCGCTACGTCCTGCTCTCCGAAGCCCGTGCACACGTGCCGCCGAGTCTCGAGGGGCAGGATCGCGAACTTTACGAGTCGGCGATTCTGGACGCCTGGGCTGCGTACGCGGACCTCGATCGCCTGCTTCGCCCGGTCGTCCGCGACCGTCTCTCGGAACTCTGGAACCTGGGACGGCGCAAGTCGCGTTCCTTCCGCCGCTCGATCGAGCGCGACGTCGAGAAGCGTTCGATCGAGACCGCACGCTATGTGATCCCGGTCGCGTGCCACACGGCGATGGTGCACACCGTCTCGGGCCTCGTTCTCCACCGGCTTCGCCGCATGTCGCGCTCCGGGGACGTGCCCGAGGAAGCGTCGGCCCTCGTCGCGCGCATGGTCGCGCTCGTGGAGGAGGTCGATCCGGACTTCTTTCGCTTTGTCGGGCGCGAGCCGTTCGCCGAAGAAGATTTGCTTGAAGCGCGCACACATGAAGCTGTGCCTGTCTCCGAGCAATGGCGCACGGACTTCGACCGCAGGCTCGGCAAACGGCGCGCGCGGCTGGTGTCGGCGACCCCGGACGCCCCCGCGCGAGTCGCCGATGCCGTGCGCACCGTGCTCGGCCGGGGTGCAGGCGAGCTCCCAGATGCCGCCGCGATCGAGGCGATCCTCGATCCTGCACGCAATCCCTACCGGCACGATACCCTCAACGTATCGACCCATTCTCCGTTGATGCAGGCGCTCGACCACGCGCACTACAGCTTTGAGAAGCGGCTTTCGCATACCGCGGACTCCCAGGACCAGCGCCACCGCATGGTTCCCGGGTCGCGTCCGCTCCTTTCGCACCACGATACCCTCGAGCCGGACCTCGAGGTCCCGGCCCTGATCGATGCAGATCCCCGGGCGCGCGCACGCTTCGACGAGGCGGTGACCGCGCTCTGGGACGCCAAGAACACGCTGGTGCGCCGCGGCGTCGACCCGCGGCTCGCCCAGTACCTGCTGCCGAACGCGCGCTCGGTTCGCTTTACCGAGTCCGGTTCGCTGCTCCATCTGGTCCACAAGTGGACACAGCGCACCTGCCTGAACGCGCAGCGCGAAATATACGAGGCATCGCTCGACGAGGTCGAGGCGGTGCGGTCGCTGCATCCCGAACTCGTGAAATGGATCGGACCCCCGTGCGTGGTACGCAACGGGATCGTGCGGCCGCGTTGTACCGAGGGTAGCCACTTCTGCGGTGTTCCCGTCTGGCTGAGCTTTCCGGCAGTCGAGCGCGCGATATAATCAGCCATGGCCTTTTTTTGCTCAGCGCGTTCGCCCGCCCGGCTCGTCACACCGGGCCTCGTCGCCGTGGCGGCAGCCCTTGCCGTGATCCTGCCGGTGACCGTACATGCAGCCGACGGCGAAACCGACCTCTCCAAGCTCGACCTCCGCGGTGACTGGTCGGTCTTGATTCACTCCAAGAGCGACCGGTCCGAGAACCGCTCGATCACCAAGTTCAAGGACCTTGCCTGGACCATCGAGCAGTCGCCGAACACGCTCACCTGGGAGGAGTATCCCTACGTGATGTTCGGCGAGAATACGGAACTCGTCCGGCGCCACGCGATGGTCGAACACCTGCCCTGGGAGCCGGAGGGTTCGGTTCTCTCCAAACTCCGATCTCACGTGGACGTGAGTTCACGAGCCATGAAGCGAAAGCGCATGAAGGGAAATTTCGAGAAGGGCTTTCGTTCACTGCCGCCGCTGATGTCGGGTGGGCTCAACATGATGACCTTTACCCGGACCTGGACCGTGACCTTCGAGCCCGAGAAGGTCCGGGTCCAGGTCGTGGACTCGCTCGGGTCCGAGTCCGGGGCGATCGGGGAGATCGAGGGTGCGACGGTCTTCGAGATCACCGAGAAGGTCGATGAGAACGAGTATCGTGGCCGCTATTCTGCGGACTCACGTCGCGGGACCTTTCGCATGCTCCGCTCCTCGGAGCGCCGCGTCGTCAAGTAGTCCATGGCGGAGGTATTCTCCGTCCGCGCTGCGCTCCCGTCCGACCGCGTCCGCCTGCAAGAGCTCTGGCTCGAGCTGATCGACTATCACCGTGCGCTCGACCCAAACTATCCGACCGTGTCGCATCTGCGCGAGGTGGTGCTGAGCGAGATCGACGAGGCCACGCGCTCTTTCCGGTTCCGCTTGCTGGTCGCCGAGTGTGCCGGCCGGATCGTGGGCTTCACGCTGGCCGAGATCCAGCGGGAGCGGCCGCGTCCCGCCTGGATCCACGAACTCTATGTCGAGCTTCCGAAGCGCAGGCGGGGCGTCGCCCGGCGCCTGGTCGATGCGACCCTCGATTGGTTCGGGTCGGAGCTCTCGGAGCGCGTCTACGTGCGCGTCGAGTCCGCCAACCAGGATGGGCTCGCATTCTGGGAAGCGCACGACTTCAAGGAGCGTGCCCGAGTGCTGGAGCGAATTCGCTAGAGATCCGCCCCGAGCGGCGCTGGGCTCTGCTACTCTCGGCGCCCTATGGCACTGAACCCGCTGGCAGAGGAACTGAACGAAGCGATTCGTGCGCAGAGCCCCGAGGCCTTCGAGTTGCTCTCGGAGCGCGGCCGCGCGCTCTTCATGCCGAAAGGCATCATCTCGCAGTCGACCGAGGCCAGCGAGAAGGCGCACCGGATCAACGCCACGATCGGTGTCGCGACCGAGGGCGACGGGCCGATGGCGCTCGCCTCGATCACGGATCAACTGGGCAGCATTTCCCCTGCCGACGCGCTCAACTACGCGCCGACTGCGGGCAAGCCCGCGCTTCGCCAGGCCTGGCGGCGAAAGCTGGTCGAAGAGAACCCGGCGATGCGGAACCGCGTGTTCGGACTCCCGATCGTGACCTCCGCGATCACCCACGGGCTCGCGCTCGTGGGGGACCTGTTCGTGGATCCCGGAGACACGATCCTGCTGCCCGACAAGCTCTGGGGAAACTACCGGCTCACCTACGGGGTCCGGCTCGGTGCCCGGATCGAGACCTTTCCGACCTACGACTCCGAGGGTTCGCGGCTCAACACCGCGGCCTTCACCGAGGCGTTGCTCGTCGGTCCCGAGAAGGTGATCACGCTGCTCAACTTTCCCAACAACCCGACGGGCTACATGCCCTCTGCCGCCGAGGTCGAAGAACTCAGGGACGGGATCGTGCGCGCAGCCGAGCGCGGCAAGCGTGTTCTCGTGGTGGTCGACGACGCCTATTTCGGACTCGTCTATTCGGACGACGCACTGCAGGAGTCGCCGTTCGGCCTGCTGGCGAACCTGCATCCGCGGGTGCTCACGCTCAAGCTCTGCGCCGCGACCAAGGAGGCGTTCGTCTGGGGGCTGCGCTGTGGGTTCCTGACCTTCGGCCCTCCGCCGGTGGAGGACCCGGAACCGCTGCTTGCCGCGTTCGAGCGAAAGGTGATGGGTGCGATCCGCGGCGGCGTCTCCTCGAGCCCGGCGATATCGCAGCAGCTCGTGCTCTCGGCGCTCGAGTCATCCCGCTTCGAGGCCGACCGCAGCGCCAAATTCGAAACCCTGAGGACGCGTGCGCGCCGGGTCGGCGAGGTCGTACGGGACTCTCGCTTCCGCGAGTCGTGGGACGTGTACCCGTTCAACGCGGGCTACTTCATGTGTATCCGGGTGAAGGGGGTCGAGGCCGAGGCGCTCCGCGTGCACTTGCTCGACAAGTACGGAGTGGGCGTGATCGCGCTTGGCACGAGCGACATCCGCGTCGCGTTCTCGTGCGTGGAAGAACCCGAAATCGAGCCGCTGTTCGAGTCGATCCACGAGGCGATCCGCGAACTCAACGCCTGACCCTGGGCCCGTCTGGAGCCCCCGCGCGAGCGCGGCAATCCGGCTCGCCGGCTGTCTCGCGAGCGGACTCTCGTTCTCGGCAAGCCTGCCGCCGCTCGACCTCGCACCGCTCGGCTGGGTCGCCCTCGTCCCGTTCCTGCTGGTGACGGCCGGCACCGGTGCGGTGCGCGGCCTGTGGCTCGGTGCGCTGTTCGGTGTGTTTGCCGCGCTCCCGCAGGGGGCCTGGTTGCCCGAGGTGGCTCGTGAGGCGTTCGGGGCCACGGCGCTCGGCGGGATTGGGCTATGGCTCGCGGCCTCGCTCGCGTTCGTGCCCGCGTTCGTGTTGTTGGGCGCCGTCATCGGGGTTCAGCGCCCCGAGCGCGCGCGCTTCCCGTTCGTGGTCGCGCTTGGCTGGGGACTGGTCGAGCTCTCGCATCTGGAACTCTTTCCGCGGATTCCGTGGGGGGCTCTCGGTGCCAGCCAGATCGACACGCCGGTCGCGCCCGTCGCCGCCTGGATCGGCGTACATGGTGTGAGCGTTCTGGTCGCGTTCGTGAATGCGCTCGGCGCACAGTTGATCGCGCGGGCACCCTGGCGGAGGCTCGCGCTCACGGCCGTCGGCGGGGCTGCAGTGCTGCTGCTCGTGCTCTTCGTCGAAGCGCGTCTCCGCGAAGTACCCGGGCGGAGCCTGCGGGTCGTGGCGGTACAGCCCGCGGTTCCGATGCAGACCGTGCCTGGGGCCCCGGACGCAGGCGTGCGCCTCGAGGTGCTGCTCGAGGCGACTCGGGGCGCCGCGGGCGCCGATCTGGTGGTGTGGCCGGAGAGTTCGCTCGATGCGAGCCTCCTGGGTCGACCCGACCTTGCGCGCAGGATCCAGGCCCGCGTCGACTCGCTCGGTGCACCCCTCCTCTTTGGTGGCTTCGAGATCGCGCGGAACCGGCGCTTCAATCAAGCCGTGTTCGTGGCGCCCGGGGTCGCCCCGCGCGTGGTGTACGAAAAGCGCCGGCCTCTGATCCTGGCCGAGGCGGTTCCAGGTTGGTTCCCGGCCGGCGCGCGGCGCGCGCTGGGTCGCCTCGTCCCGCCGCTCCGCCAGCTCCCGGGCCGCGAACGCCAGGTCGACCTTAAAGAGTTAGGGGCACCGGAGCTTTCGATTTGTTACGAGGCGATCCTGAGCGACTTTGCGCGAAATCCCAGCGCGGGCTTTCTGCTCAACCTGGTGAACGATGGTTGGTACGATCGCACCCCGGCGGCCCGGACCCACCTGCTGCTCGCGCGCTGGCGCGCGATCGAGGCCGGCGCCCCGCTGCTGAGGGTGGCATCGACCGGAATCACGGCTCGCGTCGACCCGCGCGGCCGGCTCGTGAGTACGATTCCGGTCGGCGAACCCGGCGTCCTGGTCGAGAGGCTGCCGCTCTCGACGCGCGTGACCCCGTTCGAGCGCCTCGGCTATCTGCCCCTGTACCTGGCCGTGCTGGGGCTGATCGCGGGTCTCCTCCGCCGTCGCCGCAGCTAGCCGGACAGTTTCGGACACTTTCAGACGGAACTGGTCACTCTCGGACACGTCACGGCTCTGCTCTCGGGCGTAATTATCGGGGGTAAGACGGTTCGGTGCGCCGCGGCCCCGGGGCACAGGTGACCCCGCGGCCCAGCGGCGGCCCTGCTCGTGAGTGTGCTCTTGTTTTCCTGCTTCGGCTTCGGCTTCGGCTTCGGCTTCGGGTGGGCCGTGTCCCCGGGCGCGGGCCATGACTTCGCGGAGTCGCTCGGGTTTCTCACCCCCGTGATGTCTGCGTGGCAGGCAGTACCGACCCCCGGCTGCCTGGTTGCGCTCTCGATCATGGGCGCGATGGAGGGGACGCTCTTCGTGCTGCCTGCAGGGGTATTTGCGTCTCATCCCAGGTCCGAGGGAAAGCTCGATTCTGGTTCACTTTCTGCGTGTGGCGAGAGGACATCTCCGGTGCTCTCAGCGATGAGGTAGGCTTGTCGACAGGCGCTAGCGCCTTCCCGGCGGCGATGGAGATGGGGTCGAGGATCTCGGAGGATCTTTCCCCGCTCTTCCTGTACAGCCGCAGTACACTTGGTCCGCGATGTACCGGCTGACGGAATTCTCGCTCCGCCGCCCGTGGCTCACGCTCGCGCTATTGCTCGTGATCACCGGCGCGCTCGCTGCCGGGCTGCCCAACGTGAAGCCCGCATACGGGTTTCGGGTGCTGATCGGAAGTGACCACCCGGCGATCCAGGCGCTCGACTCGCTAGTCGAGGAGTTCTCGGGAGGCTACCCGGTGCGGATCGCGTGGGAGTGCGGAGCCGGACAGCCTTGCGAGACGGTTTTCGACGCGACATCGCTCGGGATGGCGGACGCCTTGACCGAGGAACTCGCGGCGTCGGCCCCGGTTCTGAGTGTATTGGGCCCGGCGAACACGTCGGTGCTCGTGCCTGGTGAGGGCGGATTCGAGGTACGGCGCTTCGTGGAGAACGGCGTGATCAGGGACGACGCCGACGAACTGGCGCGACGCGTGCTCGGGGACCCTCTTTGGGTGGGCGACCTCGTCTCGGCGGACGCGCGGGTGGGCGTGATCATCCTTCAGCCCACCGACAACGAGCCCGAGACCGACGTGCTGTTGATCGACGCGATCGAGAGTGCCCTCGAGCCCTTTCGAGAACAGGGCTTCTCCTACTACGTTGCGGGCAGCGCGTACTGGAATGTCTCAGCGGGTCGGGCGTTCGCCGCGAGCATGGGCGTACTGGTTGGACTCATGCTCCTCGTGATCACGACCGTCTTGTACCTGTTGACGGGCTCGTGGCAGCATACTTTCATCACGCTCGCGACAGTGGGGGCGGCCTTGCTATGGACCTTGGGGCTGCTCGGCTGGCTCGGCTGGCCGCAGGACACAATCGTCCAGGCGCTTGCCCCGGTGCTCGTGATCGTGGGCGTGTGCGACGCGGTGCACCTGCTGACCCGCTACGCGGCGGATCGAAATGCGGAACCCGCGAGGTCTGCCCGGGAATCCCTGCTGGCCGCGGCCGGCGACGCGGGGCCGGCGTGCGTGATCACGACGCTCACGACCGCCGGGGCCTTCGCGTCCTTTACGGCCAGCGACCTCGATACGTTCGTGCGCTTTGGCGTGATCCTGCCGATCGGGGTCATCGCCTGCTTGATCCTTACCTTCTCGCTGCTCCCGATTGCGATCGATCGACGGCCGCTCGTGGCGCCGCGTTCCGCACGCGTCAGCGAGGCATGGGGGCCGGTGATGGACGGCGTCGTCAACGCCAGTGCCCGGCGCGCGACGCCGCTGCTCGCGGCGAGCGCGCTGCTTCTGGCCTTTTTCGGTGTCGGCTGGGTCGTGCACCTGCGTGCCGACAACGACATGATGGAGGCGCTGGGTGAGTCGAGCGAGGTCGTGCAGGCGATCTCGTTCATCGAGGATACGCTCGGGCGATCGCAGTCGCTGGAGTTGGACATCCAGCTTCCGGCGGGAACGAAGATCGAGGACCCCGACACGCTCGCGACCCTCGCTGGATTTTCCAGCAGTCTCTCCCATGTCGAGGGGCTGAGCAAAGCCGAGAGCGTGCTGGATCTCATGGGCCGGCTCAATCGCCTCCTGAACGGAGATGCACCCGCGTTCGATCGAGTCGGCGATTCCTCGACCGCCAACGCCGAGCTACTCGAACTGATCGCGTTCGACGACCCGGACACCCTGGGTCGCTGGCTCAGCCTCGACCGCTCGCGGCTGCGGGTCTCGCTGACCGGGACCCCCCACTCGACGCACGAACGAGAAGAGGCCCTGGGCGAGGTGCGCGGCACGGTGCGGGAGACGCTGCCGGAAAGTTGGCAGGTCCAACTGACCGGGGAATTCGCGGTCCAGCACGACTGGGTCCGCGACCTCCTGGCGACCCAGTTCCGCAGCTTTCCCATCGCCTTTCTGCTCGTCGTCGTCTTCGTCTCCATCTTCCTGCGCTCCTGGCGGCTCGGGCTGGCGGCGATGGTGCCGACGCTGCTTCCGGTGGTCGTGGTACTTGGCGCGATGGGCTGGCTCGGCATGAGCCTGGACGTGGCGCGCGCCATGATCGCCGCCGTGGTGATTGGAATCGGCGTTGACGATGCCGTCCACGTGCTGCGTCAGTTCCAGGTGCGGCGCGCCGCCGGCGCGGATTCGCACGACGCGATGCGGGGCGCGCTCCAGCACACGGGTCGCGCGGTGGTCACGACCTCGGTTGCGCTCGCGCTGGGATTTCTCACGCTGATGACGTCGGCGTGGCAGACCGTGGCGACCTTCGGGTTCTTCGTGGCGCTCTCGATCATGGGTGCGCTCGCGGCAACCCTGTTCGTATTGCCGGCCTTGGTCTTTGCGTTTTCACAGAGGGAACGGTGACAGCATCGGCCGCGGCCCCGGAAGATCCGAGCGGGCGCCCCTCCCAGACGCGGCGCCGCGTGATTGCGCTGATCGTGCTCGCGCCCGTGCTCGGGATGCTGGCGGCCGGGGTTTTCCAAACACTCAGGCCTGGCATCGCTACAGAAACGCCGTGCTGGATCCTCCCGAATGCGCGCGTAATGTCGAGTCCGACCGCGCTCGACTGTCCGCTCCAGCCCGAAGATATCGTGCGAAGGGTCGAGATCGCGGGCGAGACGGTGCGGATAAGCGACTTTGCGACGCTCGAGGCTTTGCTCGCGCGCGCGCGCGGACCGATCCGGATGGAAGTCGAGCGAGGAAACACTGAACGTTGGGTCGAAGTCCCGGTGCTTTCGGTCCCGCGGTCGACGCGGCTCATCCGTCTGGCAGTGGCGCTGCTGACCGCGGGATTCTTGCTCGGCATTCCGATCTACCTGCTCTGGAGCACGCAGGCCGCGGCTGCGATTCCGCTCGCGGTGTTCTACTCGATCGTTTCTTCAGTGCTCGCCACGGTCCTGACGGGCAAAGACTCGGCCGGGATGTCGCGTCTCTCCCTCGCGTTACTCGTGTTTGCGCCTGCTGCCTTCGGGCACCTGAGTCTGACCTTTCCTCGCCTACGTCCGCTCATGCTGCACGATCAGCGTGTCGCTGCGGTTCCCTATGCCGTGAGCCTGCTGCTGCTCCTGATCGGCTGGTTCACGCTCGAACGTGCGCCCGTGCTCTGGCCCACCTTCATGTACTTACTGGGCGGTCTTACCGCGGGGGCGTGGTTTGTGTTGCTGCTGTCCTGTGCATTTGCCCTGCGCGAGACACACTCGGTGCTCGAGCGAGCGCAGGCACGCCTGGTCTTCTACGGTGCGCTCGGACTGCCGGTACTGGTGACGCTGGCGCTGATGCCGGCTGTCGAGACGCGTGCAGAACTCGTATCGGTTTACATCTGGAGCGTTCCGGTGGCGATGCCGCTCCCGATCGCGCTCGCGATCAGCCGTTACAACCTGTTCGAACTCAGCTGGGACGTACGCTACTGGATCGCCCGCCTGCTCTTCATCGGAACCTCGGCGATCGTGGTCGCGCTGATCCTCGAGGTCGCGCTCAGGATCGTCGACGCGCCCGCGACGCTGCGGGAATTTGCGCCGCTGCTCCTGGTGAGCCTGATCGGGACGGTCAGCATCGAACTCGTGCGCGGCCGCTTGCCCGGGTTCGTCGAGTCGCTGGTCTCGCCGCGAATGCAGCAGTTCCGGCACGCAACCCGCGACATCGAACGCGCGCTGTCGATTCCGGCCGATGAAGATGCGGTCGCCCAGGCGCTGGTCCAGGCGCTGCAAACCGGGATTGCGCCGCGCGCGGGCTGTGTCTGGCTCGGCAACGAAGGTCCCTGGCGTCCCGCGGCCCCGTTCGGGACCGACGCTCCCGCGCGCGCCGCGCTCGCTTCCGAAGCGCGGCGCCTGATCGGCGGGCGCCGCCGCGTGTACATGGCTGCCGAGCCCGAACACAGTGCGCCCGAACTCGAGGCCGCCGGCGTCGAGTTGATCCTCTCGATCGAGGCGAGCGGCGAGCGCTTCGGGTTGGTGCTGCTCGGCCATCCGTCTCACTCGGGGAGCTATGCCGGGAGCGAACTGGTCTTTGCATTGGCGACGACCGCACGCGCAGGTATGGCGCTCAACCAGGCGCGCCTCACGAGCGAACTCCTGGCCGCCGAGCGACAGGCCTCAGCGGGTCGTCTCGTACTCGGACTGGCCCACGAGGTCGGCAAGGAACTCAGCTGGGTGCGGCGCCTGGCGGGCCGGCTCCCGGAACGCTTTGACGACCGCGAACGCCTGACGCGAGACGCAGCCATGCTGCGCGACCTGAGTGAGTCGCTCGAGCAGTCCGTGCGGCGCTTGGTGCGCGACGCGACCGAGCAGCGCGACGAGCCGGTGGAGATTCAGGGATTCGGGATCGTGGCGGAGGGCGCGGTCCGGCGCGTGGAACGCCTGCACGGCAAGGACCGCATACTTGTGACCCTCGATCCCGCAGTGCGCGGTGCGCGCTGCCACGAGAACCTGGGTCGCGTGCTGATCAACCTGCTCGACAACGCGCTCCACGCCAGTCCCTGCGAGGAGTCGGTCCGCCTGTACGCGACCCTCGAAGGGGCCTGGATCCAGATCGCAATCGAGGATCGCGGTCCCGGGATCCCGCCCGACGAGCGCGCGCACGTTTTCGAGGCCGGCTACACCACGCGCCGCGAGCAGGGTGGCTCGGGCGTCGGACTCACCGTGGCCCGCGAGATCGTGAGTACCCTCGGCGGCACCCTCGAACTCGACCCCGCCCCCGACCGCGGCACCCGCGCCACCCTCCGAATCCCGGTCCTCCCCAACCCGGCCTAATCCGGATCCGGGTTCAGAGCGAGGGCCCGAGATCCGGCCCGACGGGACCTCGCTCCACTTCGATGGACTTGGACGAAAAGCGGGCGGCCAGCGCCGTCGATGGACGGGAGCATACTTCCGCTAGTCGCTGCGTTGTTACGCTGGGACGCACCGACGGACACATTCGGAGGGGTGTTCAATGCGAACTCCCTGACGAAGGCGCGGAGGACGTCGTTGGAGAACCACCAAGAGAACGTGACGCACCGCCAAGCCCGGTACTCTCATCTGCGAATCCATTCCTTCCTGAGCCTTTGAGCTTCTACGATCTGTTCTTGAGTCATCTTGCCTTCGAGTGTGTCGATGTGGCCCTGCGCAGCTTTCATCCCGTTTGCATGTGCGAGACTCCACCACATGTGAGCAAGCACGGAATTCTGTGAGACGCCTTTTCCCTGCTCGTACAGATTCCCCAGGTTGTACTGGGCCGATCCGAGTCCTTGTTCCGCAGCCTTTCGACACCATTTCGCTGCTTCTACATCACTCTGAGCCACGCCCTCGCCGTTTTCGTAACTCGCTGCCACCGCGTACTCGGCAATTGCGTAACCTTGTTCCGCAGCCTTCCTGAACCAGCGGAGTGCCTCTGCATCATTTTCGGGAACGCCCGAGCCCCTGTCATACATGTATCCGAACTCATACTGTGCCCTCGCGTACCCGCCCTCAGCAGATCTTCGCATCCACTTTTCGGCCTCGGCATCATTGCGAAGCCGGCCTTTGCCCGTTGCGTAGGCCTCGGCCACGGCGAACTGGGCACGGGTATCCCCAGTCTCTGCTCTCTTCACGAGTTCCGGGTCGCGGATCAGCGATAGCGGACTCAAGCCGCGGTCGTCGGCTCGTTCGGTGGTGACGGTGTACCCGGGAAGCGCCGCGCGCAGCCGTTCGACGAGCCGGTCACGGAGTTGCTGTTCGAGTTCCGTCCGATGCCTCCCACTTGGGCGTAGGACATGGACCAGCAATTCGCGACCCTCGCGCGAGACGTACAGGCTGAGCTCAGTACCCAGATCACGCGGGCTCCCGGACGGCAGGGTGTATTCCTCGATGAGTAGGTACGGACAGCGGTCGCACGCCTCGAGGCCCCGCGCATGAAAGGCTCGGGCGGGATGCAGGTCTAGCCCGAATTCGGCTGCGGTGTCGGCAACCGTGCGCGCGACCGTTTTTCGGTCGTTCTCGGGAATGGCTGTTGCGCCCGGGGGATCCGAAACCCGGATCACGTCGATGTGGTGGCGGCAACCGAGTGATCCGGCGAGTAGAAGGCCAAGTGTGAGAACCGCCGACACGCTCGATCGCACGCTTCGCCGGGAGCCCCTCACAGTCCCTAGATCGAACCTGGCTCCGGTGGAGCGAGGCCGTGGCCTCTCCATCACGAGTCCCCCAGCCTGGGATGGGTCGTGATGGTGTATTCCGGAAAGGAACGGCGAAGACGTTCTTCAAGGGTCTTGATCAGTTGCTGCCCTTCGGGTGTGAGTGGGACGTCCCGTGATCCCGGCGAGTACTCGACAGAGAACTCCGAGCGATTCCGGCCCAGGAAGACGAACAGGTCACCCCCGTGACCATCCACGAATCCCTCCAGGAGCCACTGCGTGGGTTCGTACGGTAAGGATCGGAAAAACTGCTGGTCCCTCACGCGTCTTCTCGGGATCACGTGGAACCCGAACTCGTGTGCGGTGTCGGTCGCGATATCGACCATACGCTGTAGCTCCGCCGGGCCGGGCCCGGGGTTTCCCGGTCCGGGAACAGCGGTGACGCCGCAGTAGCCCCATCCAGTCCAGCCACCGCACCGGGGAGCGGAGGAGCACCCGGGCGCAACCAGCAAGATTCCCGCAGCCAGGTAGAGGGTTGCGCGTTGTCTCGCGACCTTACTCACGGCGACCCCCGATCACGAAGCGAAGGCCGGCGCCCGCTGCTTTGATCGCGCCTCCGACTGGGATGTTTAGAGCCACGATCTTTGCACCTAAAACCGCAGTGACCCCCACCGCAAGCATCACCCCCCCCAGCCCCTCAGTCACGGCGTCTGCCCAAGCGTCTAGGATGAGATCCCAGTCTACCTCTGTATGCCGCCACAGGGCGTCCGAGCCGGTACCGATCTCTGCGTATTTCCCGTCGTGTTCGGGGAAGCCCGATTCGGGGTCGTCGCCGAGCGAGGATGTTCCCACCCACCAAGGCTGCTCTGGTCCCTCCGCCGGATGATTCAGGCCCCCCACCTTTCCGACCCTTGGCGTGGCAGAGGTGACGATGTCCCATAGACCCTTGCCAACATTCCCCCTCAAGATCTTTCCGAATCCCCGAATCGGCTGCAGCGCGTTACCCGATAGGACCCCGGTTGCGATTGCTAGGATGTTTTGCAGAAGAGATGAAGGGCTGTTGAGCAAGAATCGCCCGACGGAGTTGCGGAGGACGTCGTTGGGGTGAGATTCTTCGAGCCACGCGCCCATGATCCCACGCGAGAGTCGTCGGGCTCCGAAAGCATGTGCACCCGAGGAGCTCACGCCCGACAGGGCACCCATACTGCTCATTCCGCCCATGCCCCCGATCCCGCCGAAGCCGCCCCCGAATCCGAGTGCGAATTCGCCGCCGGGGTCGATCATCGAGGTGGGCTGGTTGCTGACGTAGCTGTAGCGGTTCAGGCCCTGCGAGTCGAAGGACTGGACGCGTTCGTCCGGGGACAGGAAGCGGGCCCAGCGCGCGTCGTACATGCGCGCGCCGTAGTTCTGAAGACCCGTGGTGTCGTCCGACGGCTGGCCCGTGAACTGGTGCTTGAGCCCGAGGTCCCCGGTGTGTTCGATCACGCGCCCGAAGGGGCCGTAGTCGCGGGTCTCGAGCAGGCTGCGTTTCCAGTCGACGACCGCGAGCGTCGAGCCCAGGTGGTCGGTCATGTAGGCCAGGACGTCGGCCTGGTGGCTGCCGTGCCAGCTGACCGGTGACGCGCCCG
>JAYZEO010000128.1:0-12716 GCA_036337215.1 Myxococcota bacterium
AGCGCACGAAGTGCCAGAAGAACGGCGAGTTGTCCCAGACGGGAACGAGTTGGTAGGGATGCTGGTCCTGCCAACGCTGGAGCTCGTCATCCGACATCCGAATCGTCCGGAGCAGGGGCTCGGATCTGGCTCGCTGCCCAGACAGGTAGGCAACCAGTGTCCGGCCTACGCGCGGAGCCCGTGCGCGCAGGGCCTGGGTGCGCGCCGGATCGAGTGGGCGGGGGGAGACGAGCACGGTCGAGTAGGAGAACGCGGGACCTTCCCACGACGCGAGGACGGCGATGTGCGCTCCGACGTCCTCGACGCCACGCCCCTGCAGCGTTTCTCGCACGGTTGCGACAAAGCGCGTAGTGCGATTCGGCTTGCTCAAGAAGTCGGTCTCCCCGAACTGGGCGGCGAGGACGCCATTCGGGGAGAGGTGGGAAAGTGCCTCCCGGACCATCTCGACCGTGTAGAGGTAGCTCTCCGAGAGGACGAAGGCGCCCGAGCTCGCCGCGTTCATGGCCGCATAGGAGTCGGGGGCAACCAGCCAGATCAGGTCGTAGGTCTGATTCGCCTGCTTCAGGTAGGAGCGACCCTCCGCATTGACCAGCGTGACCCGGTCGTTTTCGCCCAGGCGTCCCGAGAAGTCCGCAAAGTGGTCCGTGAGAAGCGCCAGTGTCGCCGGATTGAGTTCGACGCCTGTGACGTGCTCCGCGCCAAAGTAGAGGGCACTCAGGATTTCGTGGCCACCCGCAGAGCCGATGATCAACGTGCGCGGCGCGGGCGGAGCAAGTTCGAAGGGAAATGCGCGGGAGTCCGACTCGAAGCGCGACAGCGAGGACACGTCTCCGTTGAACGGGTGAATCGTCGAGCCGAGCTGCCCCTCGTGCTGGATCAGCCGGGCCCCGTCCGGTTTCATCGGAGTCAGTGCGACATCGATCCGGAACACCGGACTCCACTCGGAGTGGATCACCAGGCCTGCCTCGCGCAGTCCCCTGAGCTTCTTCGCGGGGTCCACGACTGGATCGGGAAGCCAGTTGGGTTGAACGGTCCAGACCACGGCGACTGCGGCCAGGCCGAGCGATGCGATTCCCGCAGTGCGCTCTCGCGCGATCCGGGCGGCCGGCAAGGTAGACAGCGTGAACAGCGCGGCGCTGCAGGCGATGGCACCGGGAGGCGTCAGCCAGACCATCGCCGGAACTGCGAGTGCGCAACCCAGCCCCGCGCCAAGTAGATCGGCCGCATAGCGACGATGCACTTCCGCCCCCTCCTCGGAGAGGATGGCCGTGACGGCGACACCCACGACACTGAAAGGCAGGAACAGCACGAGCGCTGCGACCGCGACGTCGAGCAGCACCCCGGGATGTTCCGAAAAGTTGGACACGGGCAGCGGCAGCGGCGCCAGGTACCAGTACCCGGCGAGCACCAGTGCGGCTGCAATCCCACCGAGCCGGGCCAGGAGCCGCGCGAGTGGCATCCTCCGCAGCGGTGAGAGCAGCATGAAGGCTACGGCGCCCGCTCCCAGGCCCGTCATCGCAAGTCCGATGATCAGATAGGTGAAGTAGTAGTAGACCTTGAACGAGAAGACGCGCGTGTACGCGATCTCGAGCACGATCGCTCCCAGCGAGATCCCGAAGATCGCGAGGTAGCTCGAGCTTCGCTTCATCGGGATCCCTCCGGAGTGCGTCGAGCGCGATCCGCGCGCGGACGGTATCACGATCCCTTGGCTCGAGAAAGGCTGAACGGGCTTCGACCGCGCACCGCAACCTCCAACCTGTTCCCACCCGAAGCGCGCAGGAGAACCAGTAGGCCGGACGACCCGGACCGCGATCATTCGCTTCCGATCGGTTGCCCCACTCGAGATCGCGCGGGTACTTCGCGTACGTTCCGCGCGACGGCCCCGCGGCCGCCTGATTCAGGTTCGAACTAACAGAATCCAGTTCCCGAATAATGCGGCTTCCAGCGCGGCGATTCCGCGAGGAGTGTCGCCGGGCTGGGACTGGTTACGCGCTGGTCCGATCCAAGTCCGGCTAGACCAACCCAGCGTAGCTGCCGCCGTCGAGTTGGAGATTCTGGCCCGAGATGTAACCGGCCTGGGCGCTGCAGAGGAACGCGCACGCGTCGCCGAACTCTTCGGGTCGTCCGAGTCGGCCCGCGGCGATCGAGGCCTTCATTTCGTCGTAGGCCTGCTCGATCGAGACGCCCCCGAGCTTTGCACGCAGTTCGGCCATGCTCTGCTGGCGCGCGGTGTCGATGCGTTCGGGCAGCAGGTTGTTGAGCGTGACGTTGGCGTTCGCGACCTGGCGCGAAAGCGCCTTGCTCATCGCGGTGAGGCCGGTGCGCGCGGTGGTCGAGAGGCCCATCGGGGCCAGCGGCGTCTTCACCATGGCCGAGGTGATGTTCACGATGCGCCCGAACCCGCGTTCGACCATGCCCTCGATCACGGCGCGGATCAGCAGTACCGGGGTCAGCAGGTTGGCGTCGAGGGCCGCGATCCAGGCCTCGCGGTCCCAGTCCTGAAAGCGCCCGGGTGTGGGCCCGCCGTTGTTGTTGACGAGAATGTCGGGCGTCGGGCACGCGGCGAGCAGCGCCTGGCGCGTCTGCTCCTCGCCGATGTCACCGGCAACGCTGCCCACCTCGACGCCGTGCGCGGAGCGCAGCGCCGTTGCCGCCTCTTCCAGCGCCTCCGGCTGACGTCCGTTGAGCGTGACGTGGACGCCCTCGCGTGCCAGCGCCTCGGCACAGGCGCGGCCGAGCCCGCGGCTCGATGCACACACGATTGCCTTCCGGCCCCGGATCCCGAGGTCCACAGCTAGTTCCGGCGAGCGGCCCGCGCGAGGCGGCGGACATCGTGCTTTTCGAACGGCGGCGTCCCCGGCCGCGTCTGCGGGTCTTGCTCAGGGTGCATGCGTCCCTCCCGCGGTCTCCGGACTGGAACCGGAGCCGCTTCACGCCGGTCCCGTATCGAACAAGCTATGGCGGCTCCTGTCAAAGTCTGGAGTTCTCGGGCGTTCGGCGGCGCGCGCTTCGCGTCGGGTGATAGAGTGCGCCGCATTCCGAGCTCGGGCAGCCCAGGTACGGGGCGGGCGGCGCCGGGGAGGTGAGATGAAGCGCTTCGATTACAGCTTCGCAATGCGCAAGGTCGACACTGCGCGAACCTACTTCGGGGTGCGCGTCGACGGCCGGCTCTCGACTCCGACCCCTACACGGCGCGCTCTCGGATCGGACCCCGTACAGGTCGGCGTCCTCTCGCGGCTTCGGTGATAAGCTTTCCGGCCTAGGGGGAGTTCGGAATTGCGTTCTCTTGCGCGGATGCTACTCGCGACGGCCGTTGTCTCGTGCGGAGGAGATTCGCCGGATCCCGCGCGGTTCGAGGTGGAGCCGGGTCAGAGCGAGAACGCGATCGAGCAGCGCGCGCCCTGTACACACCGCGACCCGCAGGGGATGGCGCTCTTCGGGGATCTACACGTGCACACTTCGCTCTCGAGCGATGCCCGCAATTACGATCTTCGCGTGCGTCCGCACGAGGCCTACGGCTACGCGTTCGGTCGCGAAATTGCGCTTCCGCCGAACGATGCGTACGGCCGCGGGACGCGGCGGGTTCGGATCGACCGGCCGCTTGACTTCGCCGCGGTCACCGCCCACGCCGAGTTCCTGGGCGAGAACCTGCTCTGCACGACACCGGACTCGGAGGTATACGAGACGGAGACCTGCGTCTCGATCCGGCATTCCGAATCGCCGATCGACAGCCCGTTGGTGCTCAAGATCATGAACCCCTTCTCTTCGCGCGACGCGGAGGTCTGCGGGGAGCAGGGCGAGCGCTGTGCCGAGATGGCCGACGTCGCCTGGCGCGAGATCATCAACGCAGCCGAAGCCTGGAACGACACCGGCGAAGCCTGCGAGCGCACCACCTTCATCGGCTACGAGTACAGTTCTCACCGGCTCGGTTCGACCCTGCACCGCAACGTGATCTTCAGAAACAGCCGTGTGCCTCGGAGCCCGATCAGCTTCATGGATGTGCAACGTGTCTGGCAGCTATGGGAACTGCTGCGCGAAACCTGCCTGGAGTCGGACACAGACTGCGACGTGCTCGCGATCCCGCACAACTCCAACATCAGCAACGGCCGCATGTTCTCGATCGACTATCCGGGCGCGAGTTCGCTCGAAGCCCAGGCGGCGCGCGCCCGGCTGCGGTCTTCGCTCGAACCGGCCGTCGAGATCATGCAGCACAAGGGCGACTCCGAGTGCCGTAACGGGCTGCCCGGCATCCTGGGCAATGCGGACGAACTCTGTGACTTCGAGAAGTTCGAAGACATGGCGTTCGCGCGCGCCGGGGACGAGCCACCCGGGGAATGTTGGGACGGGCCGCTCGCCGATTGGGTCCCGCACTTCGGACCCGACTGTCTCTCCTACCGGAGCTACGTGCGTTACGCGCTGGTCGAGGGCTTGGCCGAGCAGGAGCGGATCGGCGTGAACCCGTTCAAGCTGGGCCTGATGGCGAGCACCGATACCCACAACGGACTCGCGGGCGGTGTCGAGGAGCGAAGCTGGCCCGGCCACGTGGGCGCCGCGGACGCGGAGCCCGAGCGTCGGCTCTCGGCGACTCCGGGCGTGATGGGCAACGTGGCCAACGGTCCGGGCGGGCTCGTAGGCGTCTGGGCCGAGGAGAATTCGCGCGACGCAATCTTTCGGGCGATCCGCCGCCGCGAGATCTTCGGGACCAGCGGACCGCGTATCCGGCCGCGCTTTTACGCGGGCTGGGACTATCCCGACGATCTCTGCAGCCGGAGCGATTGGCAGTCGCTCGCGACCGACGGTGGCGTGCCGATGGGCTCCGACCTGGCGCCGCTCCCGGGCGCTTCCGGCGCGTCTCGGTCGCCGAAGTTCGTCGTCTTTGCTGCGCGCGATCCGGGGACCGAGGCGGCGCCGGGCGCATTGCTCCAGCGCATCCAGATCATCAAGGGCTGGGTCGATGCCCAGGGGGGCCTGCATCAGCAGGTGATCGACGTGGCCGGGGGCTCGAACGGCGCCGGCGTGGATCCGGGGACCTGTGCGCCCGAGGGCCCGGGAGCGGACCAGCTCTGCGGGGTCTGGCGGGATCCGGACTTCGACCCGGCCCGAAGCGCCGTCTACTACGCGCGCGTAGTAGAGAATCCCAGCTGCCGCTACTCCGCCTGGCAGTGTCTCGCGCTGGCTCCCGACGAACGCCCCGAAGACTGCGATGCGCCCTTCATGGACCCGGTCCAGCAGGAGCGCGCCTGGACCTCGCCGATCTGGTTCACGCCCGCCTGATGTCCCCCCGCTGGCGGTCGCTTCAGGATTTGGCGTGCGCGCCCTCGGCCTGCCTCAGGTCGCTCAGGAAAATCTCGGCGAGCGCTTCGTAGATCGGCTTTCGGGCGACGAGACGCGAGGCTTCGTACGCGATCACCGCGGCCAGGAAGAGCGGCATGGCCATCTCGCGCGCGGTCGTCATCTCGAGCAGGATCACCACGGCCGTGATCGGGCTGCGCACCACGCCCGTAAAGTAGGACACCATCGCGAGCATGCTGATGGCGCGCGGGTCCACGTCCCCGAACAGCGGGGCCGCGAGTTGTCCCATCGCGGCGCCGACCGCGAACGAGGGATCGAAGAGACCGCCCGGGATTCCGCTGATCAGGCTGATGAAGTTTCCGGCCGCCTTCGTGAGGAAGTAGAAGCCCGGCATCTCGCCGTGTCCCTGAAGGATGTCGAAGGCCTCGGCGTATCCGCTTCCGTAGCTGAGACCTCCGCTTGCGAAGCCGAGAAGCGCGAGGCCCGCGCCGAGTCCGAGCGGCAACAGTACGCGGTGGCGGCGCAGGGTCTGGTTCACCCAGCGCGTACTCGCGACCACCGCGCGCGAGAAGGCCCCGCCGAGCAAGCCCCCGACTGCCGCCACGGGCAGGATGACCAACCACTGCTCGGCAGACGCGAGGGCGGGATCGAGCCGGCCGTAGAACACGTAGTCGCCCAGGTAGACCCAGCAGGTCGTACACGCGACCGCGACCCCGAGGATGATCAGGCTGGCGCTGCGCTTTTCGAAGGAGCGTCCGATTTCCTCGATCGCGAAGATCGCGCCCGCGACCGGGGCGTTGAAGGCCGCTGCGATCCCGGCGGCGCCGCCCGTCAGGATCAGTCCGCGCTGGACCGCCCAACTCGGGAAGCGCCCCCAGGCGGCGCAGAGATAGAGCAGGCAGGCGCCGACGTGGACCGAGGGCCCTTCGCGGCCGATGGTGGCTCCGGCGTAGATGCCGATCGCGAGCAGCAGCGCCTTTCCGATCGCAATCCGCCAGGAGAGCATTTTGTGCCGGAGCGGATCGGCCGCGTCGATCTCGAGCGAAGCCATCGTCTGGGGAATGCCGGTCCCCTGGGTGCCAGGGAAGAAGCGGTCCCGCAGGGTCATCGCGAGCCAGATGCCGCCGACCGCGAGCGCCATCGCGATCGCGGTGCCCCAGGCCGCGTCGATTCGAAAACCGAACAGCGGCTCGCCTCGCAACAAGAAGTCACGAAAGCTCACAGATGATCGGTCGAGCAGGCTGAAGGAGTAGGCCACGGTTCCGGTGGCCGCGGCCGCCAGCACGAAGATTGCGCGCCGTTTCCAGGCAGCGAGCGAGAACAGGACTTTCTGCCAGCGCTCTGGTTCGACCTCTTGCTCGACCTTTGGCGCTGCAGTCATTCCCTTCCCTCGGGCGCCGCAGACTCTACCAGAGTCTCGCCGAGCGATCCGTGCCCGCTGGGCGTCCTTGACCCGCATCGGGGCCCGCTGCTAGATGTCGTGCGGTACGCGTGTCGGATTTTCGGGAGTGTGCGGATGATCACGCCGGCCCGGTTTGCGAGCCCGCCCGAGCGGGAGCTGCCGCGGCAGCGAGGCCGTCTTCCGGTTCCCGGCGTATTCTCTGCGGTTCGGGCCACCGCCTCTGCGTTTCCGGGGCAGGGCTCTCCCGTTTCGAGCGACGCCTGAATGGTCGCGTCTGCCCTGGGTCTCCAAGGCTCCTTCGCGCTGGTGGGCGAGGATGTGGATGCTTTCCGACGCGATGGCCACGTGATCGTACGCGGCCTCGCGCGCGCCGATGAGGTCGAGCATTACAGGCCGGCGTTGCTGGAAGCCGGGGAGCAGGTGCGCCACGACCGACGCCCGCTCGAGGAGCGCGACACCTACGGCAAGGCCTTCATCCAGATGTTCAATCTCTGGCGCCAGAATGAACTCGCAAAGGCGTTCGTGTTTTCGCGCCGTTTTGCGTGCGCGGCCGCGGAACTGATGGGCGTTTCCGGCGTGCGCCTGTACCACGACCAGGCGCTATTCAAGGAACCGGGAGGCGGACCCACCCCATGGCACCAGGACCGGTTCTACTGGCCGCTCGACACCACCCATACCATCACCCTGTGGATCCCCCTGGTCCCGGCGGCGGAAGAGATGGGTCTGATGACCTTCGCCTCGGGCTCACACCGATTCGGGAGCCTCGGTGACTTTGCGATCGGGGACGAGTCTCAGGCGCAATTCGATCGCGTGATCGAGGAGAAGGGGCTTCCGCGCACAGCGAGCAGCGCGTTCGCGCTCGGCGATGCGAGTTTCCACTCCGGCTGGACCCTCCACTCCTCGCCGCCCAACCGAACGCGGACGCTTCGCGAAGCGATGACCGTGATCTACTTCGCCGACGGAACCCGCGTGGGCCCGCTCGACCACCCCAACCGCCGCTTCGACCGCGATGCCTGGCTCCGCGGCTGCGAGCCGGGGGACCTGGCGGCCGGGAAGCTCAACCCGCTCCTCTACCCCACGCGGGAAGCTCCTTGAAGAACGGGAAGCAGCAGCCCCAGGAGACCCGCGGCTCGAGTCGCGAGGCGCTCTTTGCGGTGCTGGTGACGCTGATCTGCCTGCTGCCCTTCATCGACAAGGCCTTCCACATCGACGACCCGCAGTTCCTGTGGGCGGCCGAACAGATCCAGGCGGATCCACTCGATTTCTACGGCTTCGATGTGAACTGGCAAGGCGTGATGCGTCCGATGTTCGAAGGCAACAAGAATCCCCCGCTATTGAGCTTTTATCTCGCGGGCGCGACCGCCCTGCTGGGCTGGTCGGAGGTCGCCGTACACCTGGCGATGCTGCTTCCGGCGGCCATGCTCGCACTCGGAATCTACTGGTTGGCCGCGGCCCTTTCCTGTCGTCCACTCGAGGCCACGCTGCTCGCAATGCTGAGTCCGCTGATCCTGATCTCCAGTACCACGGTCATGTCGGATGTTTTGATGCTGGCGCTCTGGTGTGGGGGGCTGGGGCTCTGGATCCAGGGGCTCGAACGACCCAGCCTCGCACGACTGTTGGCGGCGGCCGTGCTGCTCGGCCTGTGCTCGCTCACCAAGTACTTTGGGTTGGCGGCGCTTCCGCTCGCCGCGCTCTACGCGGCACTGACCCGCCGCGCTGGAAGCTGGCTCTGGGTGTTGCTGATTCCGCTGCTCATGCTCGGCGCCTACTTTGCACTGACCTACCAGGCCTACGGCCTGGTGCCATTCGCGGATGTCGCCGGTATCGCCGGGAAGTTTCGCTCGCATGCGGGGTTCTCGCTGCTCGACACCGCTCTGGTGGCGGTGCTCTTTCTCGGCGGCGGCCTGATCGGAACGGCCTTCTACATTCCTTTCATCTACTCGCCGCGCGCCATCGCGCTCCAAGCGGGCGCCGCGCTTCTGATGGTCTCCGCGCTGGTTCTGCTCGAGCCGGGAACTTCGCTCGCCGCGCGCGGGGACCAGGGTCTTCGCTGGGGGTTCTTGCTGCATGCCGGGTTGTTCGGGTTCCTGGGACTGAACGTGCTCGTGCTCGCGACGGCCGCGCTGCGGGAGTGGCGTGATCCCGTGACGGTTCTGCTCTGCTGCTGGCTGCTCGGGGTGTTCGTGTTCTCGGCAGTCCAGAACTGGGCGCCCAACGGACGGTCGCTGCTTCCGGCCGCCGTGCCGGCTTCGATCCTGATTATGAGACGACTCGGCCGCCCCTCTGGGGTGCGCGCGCCCGCGCTGCGGTTGCTGGCGGCATCGATTCTGGCGCTCTGGGTGACAGTGGCCGACTATGCGCTGGCGGGAGCGCAGCGTGACGCCGTGCAAGAGGTTGCGCTCAAACTCGGCGATCAAGAAAAGCGGATCTGGTTTCAGGGAAGCTGGGGCTTCCAGTGGTACATGGAGCAGGCCGGTTTCACCAAGATCGACCACGACGCGACGACGCTGTTGGCCGGAGACCTGATCGTGTATCCGCACAACAACCCTCGCTGGATGAACTTCTCCCCCGAATTCGCGAAGCGCGTGACCGCGCTGCGTGTCCCGGTGTCGACCTGGGCAACCACGAAGTCCGTGCCCCTCGGTGCGGGATTCTACGGGCGCGGTCCCCTCCCGTTCGTGTTCGGACCGAGCGAGCCCGAATGGTATTCCGTGCGTCAGGTGGTTTGGAGCGCCCGCCTCGAGCTGCCGGATCCCTAGTTCGGGACGGGCCTGGCTGGATGGTCAATCGGACTTCACATGCAGAGGAGCCCGCCGGCTTCGCAAGCCGGGCCGGGTTCGGCCCCGGTGGTCTTGTCGGAAACGCGGCGGGGTAAGCTCCGGTGATGATGTCGTCTGAGGCAGGTGATTCGAAGGACCCGGACTACCCGTCACGGGAAATACGGGGAGCCGGCTCGAGTCGCGAGGCGGTCTTTGTCGTTCTGGTGACCGTACTCTGTCTGCTGCCCTTCATCGGCAAGGCGTTCCACATCGACGACCCGATGTTCCTGTGGGCGGCGGAGCAGATCCAGCAGGATCCGCTGGATTTCTACGGCTTCGACGTGAACTGGGAAGGCATCACGCGCCCGATGGCCGAGGTCAACAAGAATCCTCCGCTGGTCAGTTTCTATCTCGCCGGCGCGACGGCGCTGCTGGGGTGGTCGGAGATCGCGGTGCACCTGGCGATGCTGTTTCCGGCCGTCCTGCTTGCACTCGGAATCTATCGCCTGGCCGCCGCGCTCTCCGAGCGCCCTGTCGAGGCCACGCTGCTCGCGATGCTGAGTCCGCTGATCTTGATCTCCAGCACCACGGTCATGTCCGACGTATTGATGCTGGCGCTCTTGTGCTGGGGACTGTGGCTCTGGATCGAGGCGCTGGAACGGCCCAGTCTCTCCCGACTGCTGGCGGCGGCCGTCCTGCTCGGCCTGTGCCCGCTGGCCAAGTACTTCGGGATCGTGGGGCTTCCGCTTGCCGTGCTCTACGCCCTGTTGCGCCACCGTGCAAGAGCGTCGCTCTGGGTTCTGCTGATTCCTCTATTGATGATCGCTGCCTACCACGCGCTGACCTACCGGGCCTACGGCCTGCTGCCTCTCGCAGAGGTGGCCGGCTACGCGAACACCTTTCGCACGCTGACGGAGGCTTCGGTCCTGGAGACGGGGTTGGTTGCGTTGCTCTTTCTCGGGGGGGGCCTGATCGGCACCGCCCTCTACATCGCTACCCTTCATTCGCCGCGCGTCATCGCGCTCGAAGCGGGCGCCGCGCTTCTAGCCAGCGGCGCACTGTTCATCTTGGAGCCCGGAACTTCGCTCTCGGCATATGGGGAGGAGGGTCTGCGCGGGGAATTTCTGCTGCACGTGGGCCTGTTCGCGTTCTTGGGGCTGAACGTCCTAGTACTGGTGTTGACCGTGTTCAGGGAGTGGCGCGATCCGGCGACCGTTCTGCTCTGCTGCTGGCTGTTCGGGGTGTTCGTGTTTGCGGCGTTCCTAAACTGGACGCCGAGTGGACGTGCACTGCTTCCGGCCGTCGTACCGGCTTCGATCCTGATCATGAGACGGCTCGGCCCTCCCGGGGGCTTGCGCGCGCCCGTGTTCCGATTGCTGGTGGCGTCGATCCTGGGGCTCTGGCTGACGGCGGCCGATTATGAGTTGGCGGAAGCACAGCGCGACGCCGTGGATGAGGTCGCTGCCCTGCTCGCCGACCAAGAAAAGCAGGCCTGGTTTCAGGGAAGCTGGGGCTTCCAGTGGTACATGGAGCAGGCTGGGTTCAAGAAGATCGACCACGGGGCGACGACGCTGTTGGCCGGAGACCTGATCGCGATTCCCAACAACAACCCGCGCCGGATGAACTTCGGTCCTGAACTCGTGGAGAGATTGAGTTGGCTGCATGTGCCGATGAATGCGTGGGCGAGCACCAAGTCGATTTCCCAAGGTGCGGCATTCTACGCGCGCGGCCCGCTCCCGTTTGCATTTGGGCCTGTTTAGCCGGAGTGGTACTTCGTCTATCGGGTGAAGGCCAGCTTTCGCTTACAGCCCTAGAGCCTCTGGCCCGCTTCGGGTCGGGCCGAGGGGGGGGGCAGGTTTCGAGCGTGGACGAACCCGCGCTCGTCGAAAGCCGGGCCGAGCGGTGGTTTTCGACTCAGGCGCTACGCGCGCCTCGCACCGCTGTCGAGTCGCCGGGATGAGCCACCTCGACTCCAGCCTCCCGGAGCAATCGGTGACGTAGTTTGCGATAGGCGGCGGTGCCTGCGTCGGCGTGGACCAGGTGCTCTACGCCGGTATCGGGGAGCCGCGGGCGTTGCGCTGCGGCAACGCGCAGATCCTGGCGATTCTGGAGCAGTTTCCAATCGGCCATCATCATGATCCAACTGAGCGCGCGCCCAATCCAGGGGAGCCGCACCCACGTCTGCCGGTACGCGACGATGCGGCGCGTGTTGTATTCGTCGATCGGGCAGTCGGCGACCACGAAGACGATGCCCGAGAATTCGAGCAGGACCAGGGTCGGGGCCTCGAAGTCGACCCGGAAATCGAAGCCCTTCTGTTTACCTTCTCGTCGGAGGCTGCCGTGCGTCCGGATGCTTGTACCCTCGACCCTGACCTCGTAAGGATCCACCCGATGGCCGAGTCCGGGCACTACCGAACCGTGGACGAAGGGGAAGTGGTGGACGTCGAAGTTCGCCTCGACCGAGCGTACATGGTTTACCGGCCAGTCGATCGCGGCCCGCGCGTCGGTGGGATCGTCGTCCTGGAATTCCTCGAACCACGGTACCGGGGGTAATGGGATGGGTGCTTCGACTTTCGGTGCCTCCGGGTGCCAGAAGAGCCATACCAGACCGTGGCGTTCCTCGACGATGTAGGGTGGTGCGGCGAGTCCCCGCGGAATCTTCGCGTCGGGTCCTTCGCACGGGATCCGGCGGCAGACTCCGCTGGCGTCGTAGCGGAAACCGTGCCACGGGCACTCCAGTTGGCCGTCGCGAATCCTTCCTCCAGAGAGCGCGGTGCCGCGGTGAGGGCAGCGGTCATCCATCACGACCGGGATGCCGTCGGGAGCGCGCCAGGCAACCAGGTTGCGCCCCATTCGCCGCAGTGCCAGCGGACGCCGGCCGAGTTCGCGGTCTATGCAGACCGGGTACCACTGATTCGGAATCATCGCGGCCTCCGGAAATTCTGGGCCGTCCTCAGAGTCGGGCGGCGGAGCCAGTATAACGCCCTTGGCCCGGGCCCTGTGTGAGGCGCTCCTCGGCTTGCGTGCTGTGAGCGGGAGCGAACTCCGTGGCTAGGCAGCGAGAGTGATCTGACCGGGCGGTGCCGGTCCCTTGAAGTTCCCGGGTGCTTGCTCTACCAACTCGGGACTTCTGCGCAGGTAGGAGCGCGAACGAAGACCCGGCGGTCCCGCGTGGGCGAACGAAGCGAGGTGAGGTCTCATGTACAGGAAGTTTCTCGCGATCTCCCTGGTCACGTCGCTGTGCTTCTATGGCTGCGGCACCA
>JAYZEO010000129.1:0-6562 GCA_036337215.1 Myxococcota bacterium
ACGTCCGCGCCGCGTGCGTCCATCTCTTGTTGGAGCTGGGCGGGGAAAGTTTCCCCCTCGTCCAGCATGTGGCCGAAGACGACCGAATCTCCGACCACGAGGACGCGCGTTGCGGTTTCTGCCGTGGCCAGCTCGGGGCCCCGGGTACCCGACCGGTTGATGCGCACGTCTTCGCGGTGCGCGAGCGGTCGGCCGACGAACCCCGGTCGCAGCCGGTACGGAAGATCGGGAACGTCGGTGGCGATGTAGAGCTCGCGGGGATGGACGTTCAGCCGGTCGATCAGGCCGATCGCCCGCGCCAGAATCTCACCCAGTAAGAGGAAAACGAGGGTGCTGGCAAGCACACCCGCCAGCAGCCCTGCGGCCCGCGCAACTCTTCCGGAAGTCGGCACGGCAGTCAATGTATCTCAATAACCCGCCCCACGGCTCTCACAAGAACGAACTCGGCTTCTATCTAACAGAAGGGTCGTGATCGGAACCCGAGCCCAAGCTCAAAAGCCCGCTTATTTCTCCTATCCTCGGCTATAGGTCTCGACGCGAGATGCGACACACCATCATTGTCGGAGGAGGTACCGCGGGCGCCGTGCTCGCCGCTCGGCTGAGTGAGAATCCCGATCGTTCGGTGACGTTGCTCGAGGCAGGCCCCGACCACGACGCGTACGACGACGCGATCCTCGAGCCCCTTCGTGCCGCCGAGGCGTGGACACGCGAAGAGGCGGAGACATTGCTGTCCGCAGCTCAGGAACATGAACCGCGCTTCTACCCTGCCCTGCTCCTGGCCCTCTCGACAGGGATGCGGCGCGGAGAATTGCTCGGCCTCCAGTGGAAGGACGTCAATTTTGAGTCCGGGATCATCGACGTACGCCGCGCCATCGTCCGCGGGCAGGTCACGACCCCGAAGAGCGGGAAAGCCCACGTCGTCTCGATGCCGCCGACCCTGGTCTCGGTCCTGCTCGATCTGCTGGGAGATCGACGACAGGAGTGCCTCCGCCGCGGCTGGGCCGAGGTGCCCGAGTGGGTGCTCTGCTCACAGACAGGCGGCCCGCTGGAGGAGCGGAACTTTCAACGGTCCTGGCTCAGGCTGCGTCGCCTGGCACAGAAGCACCAGGTGCGACCTCTTCGGTTCCACTCGGCGCGCCACACCTACGCGACGCTCGCGCTGGAAGCGGGGCGGAGTATTCGCTGGGTGGCCGACCAGCTCGGGCACAGCAATCCCGAGTTGACGCTCCGAACCTACACGCACGCGCTGCGACATCGCGAAGAGGACCTCGCGTTCGCAGATTTCGCGATCAGCGAGGGCCGCAGACGGCCCTATACGGCCCCTCTCTCCGACGAGCCAATTCTCGAGCTTCCGGCCGGTTCGCTAAGCCCGCGTTTCGCAAGGGCAAAAACTGGAGCGGGAAACGGGGGTCGAACCCGCGACCCTCGGCTTGGGAAGCCGATGCTCTACCGCTGAGCTATTCCCGCGTGCCGGGCACGATACCAGAGCGGCGCGCGCGGAGGTAGCCGGGCTGCGGGGGTGATCCGGGCGGCTTACGTCTTGAGCCGGATCTTGTCGAAGAGCGCGTCGAGGCCGGAGAGGCTGTCCGCGTTGGCATCTTCGAGCGGATTCTCGCCGGAGCATTCGAGGTCGGACTCGGTCTCGGCCGCATTCGCAGCCTCGGCCGGAGTTTCGGCTGCGGCGGTCTCGTGCGCCGGGGCCGCGACGAACGCGGAGGCCGGCGCTTCCGGCGGCCGGGAGGGAGTCGGCTCCGGGCCGTTCTCCCCTGAGGAATCGACGATCTCGAAGTCAGGTTCTTGGGAACGCTCGATCTGGTCGAGGCTCACTCCCCGTGGGGCCGCGGGTTGCACGCGAGCGCCTTCGGCCGGGGCCAGGCCGAGTTGTTCGGCTGCTGCAGCGATCGCCGACACATCGACGGGGTCGGATTCCGAGAGGGAGCCCTCGAACAGGCTGTTGTCTGCCAGGGTGTTGATCAGCCGGGGAACCCCGCCCGAAAAGCGGTGGATCGCGTCGACCTCCTGCTCAGCGAAGAGGCCCGGATCCCCGCCCACGCTCGCGAGGCGCGCGCGCAGGAACTGCTCGGTTCCCGCGCGGTCGAGAGGATTCATGCGCCCACGCGCATCGACGCGCTGGCCGAACGACGGATGCTGGCTGACCAGCGCGTCGAACTCCGGAACGCCGAACAGCAACAGCGTCAGCAACTGCTGGCCCCGATGCTCGAGCGAGAGCAGTCCGCGAAGTTCGTCGAACGCGCCCGCGCCGCGGAGCAGTTGCGCATCGTCGATCAGCAGCAGCGGCAGCTTCCCTTCGGCCTCGAAAACAACCAACTGCGAATAGATCTGTCCCAGCGCCTCGAGTGGCTCGTCGGACGGCCGCGTGACGCCGAACTCGTGCGCGACACGACTTCGTAGCCAGCCTCCGTCGCACTCGGCGTGCGGGACCGTGAGCAGCCGCACCTCACAGCTGTCTCCGGCAAGTTCGTCCAGTAGCCGGCGTGCGAGCATGGTCTTCCCCGAGCCCGACTCTCCGACCACCGTGCACAGGCCCTTCCGCTGCTCGACGATGCGCAGGACACGCGTGCGGGTGCGTGCGAGTACCGGGCCCTCGTAGTAGGCACGCGGGTCCGGGTCGTTGCGAAAGGGCTCTTCGGCAAGCTTGTAAAACTTCAAGTATTCCATCTCTGTTCCTTCCAGAACGTGTTCATCTGCCGAGAGATTCGAGTTCTCTAATCCGTGTAGCGACCTCTCGGAAGTCGGCGTCTGCCGCGGCAACGGTGCGGAAAGCAAGCAGCCCTTCGCGCTGACGATCGCACGCGCACAAGGCTTCGCCGAGGTCGTAGCGCAGCGCCGTCAACGCGACCGGGTCTTCCTTTGCGAGGACCAGTGCCTCCTCCAGGTGGTCCACCGCGTCGGCCGGACGGCCGAGTTCGACCTTGCAGGTGGCCAGCAGCGAAAGCGCCTCGAGCCGGCAGGCCTTTCCGCGCCGCGCCACCTCGAGTTCCTGCACCGCGTCGTCGAGCAGGCCCATTTCGCGGTACGCAATCGCGAGGTCGTAGTGGGCGCCACTCTCGTCGTCACCGAGTTGCGACTGGATCCCCTGCTTGAAGGCTGCGAAGACCGCCTCGACCGCGCTGCCGGTGGTGGCCTGGGTCGGAGTCGCGTCGCTCTCGGTGTCGTCGGCTAGGTCGATCGGCGTGTTGAGCACGAGTTCGTCCGCGCCCCCCGCCTCGGAGTGCGCTTCCGACTCCAGGATCTCGAAGGCCTCGACCAGCGGCAACTCGCCGTTCGCGGCCTCGTCCGTCCCTCCGCCGGTGTATGCCGGCAATTCTTTAGACGCCGGGCCGCTCGGCGAAGCGGCGCGCGCAGTTCCGAGGTTGCCCTGGATCTCGATCGACGGGATCTGTGCGTCCGGGGCTGCCTGCTCGAGCAGCTCGATCCGTTGATCGATCTCGACCACGCGCGAGGCATTGCCCTCGGCGCGGGCCTGTAGCCTGCGCTCCTGCTCGAGCGCAATCGCACCGCGCGTTTCTCCCTGCAACGAGAGTACCTGCGACAGAATCTCGCGCGCCGCGTCCGACGCCGGATCGCGCTGAAGCACGGCTCGAGCCCGGTCGGCGGCGACTTCGAACTGTTCGTATTCGAGCGACACGCGCGCCTCGGCGAGGAGTGCCTCGGCATCCTGCGAGTCTGCCTCGGTCGGCCCCCCGACGGCCAGTTCCAGATCGATCGCCTCTTGCTCGGAAACCACGTCCTCGAGCAGCAGGCTGGAGTCGGTGTCGGGTTCGAAGTCCGGCTCCAACACATCGGCCGGAACCGCCCGCGAAGACTGCGGTGCCAGCGGCGTGTGAGCGTCGCGCGTCTCTGGTCCCGCCGGGTCGTCGAGTTCGAGTTCCAGTCCGTACCCGGTATCCCCGTCGATGCTGAGTGTTTCCAGCACTTTCGGCCCTTCCGGGTTCTCGAGATCGAGTTCCATTTCTGGCTGGCTCTCACCGGCCTGGATCTCGAGTTCCTGTACGATCCGGGTCGGCGCTCCGATCGTGGCGACGGAGACGCGGCGCTGCATGATGTCGCGAGCGGCGTCTTCGTCGCCGCGCTCGCGGTAGATTCCGGCGACCTCGCTCCAGAACCGCTGCGACGCTTCGTCGTCACCGAGTACCTCGAACGCCTCGGCCAGTGCCTGCCGCAGTTCGAGATCGCCGGGCAGGCCTTCCGCGGCCGCGCTGAGCAGGGTCACCGCCTCCTCGGTCGCGCCGGCCTTGAGCTTTGCTTCTCCGAGTCTGCGCTGAGCGATCGGGTGGTCCGGAAAGTGTTCGAGGGTCGCGGTTGCCACCCGTTCCAGCGCGTCTTCGGCGCCCGCCGCCTGGGTATCCGAGAGCAAACGGTCGAACTCAGCGCGGGCCTCTTCTTCGAGACCCTCATGGATCATCAGGTCGGCAAGCGAGAGGCGGCTCGGAATATTCTCGGGATCGAGGCTCGCAGCCCGCTTGAGCAGATCGTAGACCTGGGTCTTGGCGCCGCGAGTGCGGTAAATCTCGAGCGCCGCCTGAAACTCGCGGACTGCGTCCGACGCCAAGCCCATGCGCTGGTAGAGTTCACCGAGCTCGACGCGAATCTCGACCCGGTCGGGATCGATCCGCAGCACCTGCTTCGCGACCGCGACGGCCTTGGCCTCGAATCCGGCCTGCGCGAGTTCGCGTGACACGGTCGCGTAGACCTCGGCTGCCTTCGGCGCCGCGCCGCTCTTCAGGTGAAGGTCCCCGATCCGCATCAGGACGTTCGCGTCCTTGGGATCGACTCTCAAGAGCTTCTGATACTCCAGGATGGCCTTGTCGAACGCGCCCTTCAGCGCGTGCTTCTGAGCCGATTCCAGGAGTTTTCTCTTGTTGGTTCGGAAGGCCAGAACGCGTCCTCGCTGGCGACGTCCAACCGTGCACCCAAGCGCAGGTACGGCGTGCCGCTAGCGAGCGTTATCGGCTGAACACGCAGGCTCACTTGAGGAAATCGACGGCGCACACAGACGATCCAGGCTACGAAGCCGCTCGCGGCGCCGGGCCTGGTCGAGTTCCGACGCGGACAGTCCGGCCCGCTCGATCGGACCCCCGAGTGCGTGCTCGAACGCGGCCACGATGGCGCGCCTGAGCCGAACCGGATCGATGTGTCCGGTCCCGGGCACGGCGGGTGCCGGAGCGGTCCCGAAGAGTGCGCGATACAGGTCCGAGTCGTCCCGGAGCCGGATCGAGCCGTGCTGAAGAAAGCCCCAGCGGGTGCGTCGCTGCGCGCTTCCGACGATTTTCAGCCCGGCCGCCTCGATCTCGGTTCCGGTCGCAGACTTGAAGCAGAGCGGTTCGACGCTGGCCGCGCGAACGCCGCGCGCGGCGATGGCCTCGATCCCGGCGCCGCGCAGGGCATCGAGCAGCGCGGATCGAATCCACTCGTAGCTCGCCCACATCCGGTCCGGGATCGGGTCCGTGCCGCGAGCTGCGACGATGCTGTAACTCAGGTCGCGGCAATGCAGGACCGCCCCGCCCCCGGTCGGCCGGCGGACCAGGTCGATCCCGTGGAGATCCGCGCGCCGGATCCAGTCCCCGTCTCGATCGCCCGGCGGGTTCGTGGCCCGGTAGCCAAGGCTCAGCGAGGGCCGGCTCCAGCCGTAGAGCCGCAGGGTCGGGCCGCCCCCGGTTCCCAGTGACGCGACCAGGGTCTCGTCGACGGCCATGTTCCAGGCCGCGGAAGCCGGCGCGTCTTCGAGCAGCCGCCAGGCGGCCCGCCGGGGCCGCGGACTACTTGTCGGTCTCGGTGAGCGCACGGAGGGCGAGTTCGTAGCCGAGCGGGCCCAGGCCCGAGATCTGACCCGTGACCACCCCGGCGAGCAGCGAAGTGTGCCGGAACGGCTCGCGCGCGTAGATGTTCGAGAGGTGTACCTCGATGCAGGGGGTCTCGGAGGCGAGCAGGGTGACCGCGTCCCGCAGCGCGACGCTGGTATGCGTGAGGCCCCCTGGATTCAGGATCAGGCCCTCGACCTCGCCTCGCGCTGCCTGCAGGCGGTCGATCAGGGCCCCTTCGTGATTCGACTGGAAGGCCTCCAGCCGCGCCCCGAGTTCGGTCGCAAGGCTGTGCAGCCGCGCCTCGATCTCGGCCAGCGTGGTGCGCCCGTAGACCTCGGGCTCCCGGCGCCCGAGTTCGTTCAGGTTCGGACCGTTGAGGAGAAGGATCCTCATAGAATCCGTGTCTACAACTCCTGGCGCAGATCGCGCAAGAGGCTCCCCACCAGGTAACGGGCCTTGCCCAGCGTCCCGCTCGGATCGAACGCGACTGCCAGGAAGTATTCGTCGTCGAGCTGACGGAAGAGCAGTTGGTAACGGCTGGTAGTGACGATCAGTTCCTGGAGATCGGCGGCGCCTTCCTGCGCGCCCGCGACCTTGCGCGCGGCGCCCAGCACCGGCTGGAACTCGACCGCGGCTGCGGCCAACTCGATGCGTCCGGGCCGCGGGGCGTACTCCTCGACCGCCAGTCCATCCTCACCCATGATGGCGCCCGCAAGGGCGCCCGGGGTGCGGTCGAC
>JAYZEO010000130.1:0-12094 GCA_036337215.1 Myxococcota bacterium
ATCTGTCCGATACGGGTCGTGGGGATCGGAGACCGGTGAGCGCCGCTGGCGACGGATTCTCCAGGGAGAAGCGCTTGTCTTCAGGAGTCCGCGGCCCGGTGCCCGTGCGAGCCGACTCGACCCTCGGGCCCGGTCGTCCAGGCTGGGGAGCGGGCGCGATCAACCGGATGCTGCGGCGCGTTTCGGGTGAAGAGATCGGGATGGAGCGACGGGAGGCGCGACCGGAAGTGCCGCCGGAAGCTTTGAATCAGGGAGGCCACATGCAAGCCAAGCTTTGGAGTCTGGTAGCGCTCGCGTTGCTCGTCGCTGCCTGTGCGATTTCGCCGAATCTCGCCACGATCCAGAAGGCGAAAGCCCGCAGGGATCTGGCGGCTCTGTATTTGCGTCGAGCGGAACCGGAAATCGCGATCCTCGAGTACCGCAAGGCACTCGAGCTTTACGAGCGCGACGCAGAGACGCATTTCGGTCTGGGAGAGGCGTACCGGCGCAAGCAGGAGTTTGCGCTGGCCGAGGAACACTTCCTGCGCTCGCTCAGCCTGCAGCCCGGTCTGCTTCCGGCACGCCTGAACCTGGGAGCGCTCTACATCCAGCAGGAGCGCTGGGCGGATGCGATCAGCGCGACGCAGTTGCTGCTCGAGGATCCCACCTTCATGTTCCCCGGCCAGGCCTACCAGAATCTTGGATGGGCGCACTACCGGGCCGGAGATCTTGCCGAGGCCGAGGTGTCGTTGAAGCAATCGATTTCGATCAATCCGCGGAATCCCATCCCGCACCTGATTCTCGGGATCGTGTCGAACCAGCGGGGCGAACTCGCTGCCTCGATCTCGGAGTTCGAAGCCGTGATCCGGATCCTGAGCAAGCAGCCGCCCGGGACCTTCTCGAGCACCGAGGCCGAAGCTCGCTTCCGCCTGGCTGAGACGCACGCCCGGCTCGGCCAGCAAGCACGCGCGATCGAGCACCTGCGAGCCGCGGTTGAAAGGGGTGGAGAGAGCGAGTGGGGCCGCCGCTCGAGGGACTTTCTGCGGGCGCTGGAGTAGTGCAGGTCGCTTGACGCTCAGCCGGACTAGGCGATTCTGGGGACCGCGATGGATGACCGGCGCAGCACCTTGCTCCAGGCCAGCCTGCTTCGGCTCGTGCGGCGGGGTGCCTGGGAGGGTGCGCGTAGGCTGATCGAAAAGGGCCACCCGGCCGACGTCGCGCAGGTCTTGGATCGGCTGACCGAAGCCGACCGCAAGCAGGCCTTCGATCTGATCGGGGGCGCCGAGGCCCGTTCCGAGGTGGTGGCCCATCTGGAGTTCGGGGCGCGGGCGGACCTGCTGCGAGAACTGGACTCCGCCGCAGCGGCCCGGATCGTGAGCGCCATGCCGGTCGACGATGCTGCCGAGACACTGCGCGAGCTGACCTCGGAACAGTCCGACGAAATTCTCGCAGAGCTGGGGGAGAGTGGCGGAGAGATCGAGAGCCTGCTCGGGTATCCGGAGTCGACCGCGGGCGCGATCATGTCGCCGGAGTTCCTGGCCCTCTCCGACACGAGCACGGTCCAGGAGGCGATCGAGACGCTGCGGGAAAAGCGCGACGTCGATCCGAGTTTCTACGTGTACGTGATCGATCAGCGCGGCCACCTGGTGGGCGTGCTCTCGCTCCGCCAGCTGATCGTGCAGAACTCTCACACGCTGCTCCGAGATTGCATGATGCCGGAGCCGATCCGAGTTTCCGATGCCGCCGATCAGGAAGCGGTGGCCAAGATGGTCGCTCGTTACGACCTTCTCGCGCTTCCGGTCGTCGATGCCGGAAACAAGCTGCTGGGTGTCGTCACCGTCGACGACGTGATCGACGTGATGCAGGAAGAGGCGACCGAGGACATCCTCAAGATGGCCGGGACCACCGTGGAGGAGACGGCGTTCCCGGGGATCCTGCGCGGAGCCTGGATCCGCTTTCCGTGGCTCGCGGCGAGCTTTGTCGGCGGGATCGGGGGCCTCGCGCTGTTGAGCTGGTTCGAGGGGCTGCTCGAACAGACCGTGGCCCTGGTCTTCTTTCTGCCCCTGATCCTGGCGATGGGCGGAAACGTCGGGAACCAGTGTGCGATGGTGGTCGTGCGCGGGCTCGCGACCGGCCGGATCGATCGCGGCGCGGTCACGCGCGTGATCATCCATGAGGTCGGTACCGGCCTGATCCTCGCCTCGGCCTTCGGTGCGGCCCTGGCCGTGTTTGCCGTCGTGGCAGGATTTGGCGCCGCTCTGTTTCCCCTGGCCGTCGGCATCGGGATCGGAGCCGCGATGCTGATCGCTTCGCTGGGGGGCACCTCGCTGCCGTTGCTGTTCCGCAGGATCGGTGTCGATCCGGCCGTCGCCGCTGGTCCCTTCGTGACCACGGCCGTCGACGTGCTGGGTATCGGGGTGCTTTTCCTGGTCGTGGAGCTTCTGCTCTAGAATTCGGGAATGCTCGAATACCGGACGGCGGCCGTGGTCCTGCGCACCTTCGACTACGGCGAGTCCGATCGGCTGGTTCACCTCTACACGGAGCAGATCGGACGGGTCAGCGCGATCGCGAAGGGAGCGCGCCGCTCCCGGCGGCGCTTTCCGGGTACGCTCGAGATCTTCTCGAGGCTCGAGGTTCACCTCGTCGATCCTCCGCGCGCACAGTTGATGCGCCTGGAAGGGGCTGTGCTGGTCGAGCCCGGTGAGGGTCTGGTGCAGCAGTTGGGCCGCTTCGCGATCGCCAGCCAGTTGCTCGAAATGCTCGATCGCCTGACCGCCGAGGGAGAGGCCAATCCCGAGTTGTTCCGGTTCTCGGCCGGTGTACTGATGGTCCTGTGCGAGGAGCGCCCCGACCGGCTGCTGGCGCTGCTGGTCCTGCTCAAGACGCTCGCGCGGCTCGGCTACCGCCCGCAACTGGTTGCCTGCGCCCGGTGTGGGCGATCGCTTTCGGAGCGCGATCGCGTCGGCTTCGACGTTGCGCAGGGTGGCGCGGTCTGCCCGGACTGTGCGAGTGGTGAGGCTCCGGCGGTTCCAGTCTGGCTGCTGGCCGGGCTCGAGGCTGGAATCCGGACGCCACTACGGCAGCGGGGCGAACTCGGAATCCCCGATCGTGCCGTGGGGCAGGCCGAGCGTCTGCTCTCCCGCTTCCTTCAGTTTCACGTCGGCTTCGAGTTGCGGACAGCCAATTTCCTAAGCCAGATTAGAGACTTGGAGTGTCTTGACGGCGCCGGCGTGCACGGGGATACTGCGCCCGCTTCCGGCTCTGTTGCCGCGGGAGCTTCAACCAGTCCTGCCGGGCGCGCGTAGACACTCCGGCACCGGAATCAGGAGGACGCGAGCGTTGGCCACGCGATCACGTGCCGGCGGCACAAAGCGGAAATCCGGCAAGGGTTCAGCGCGGAAGGGCGCGGTCGTCGGTAAGCGGCCGGCTTCTGCGCGGAAGCCACGCACGAAGCGCACCTACTCCTTCGGTGCCGGCCGGGCCGAGGGGCGGGCTTCGCTGCAGCCGCTGCTCGGAGGCAAGGGCGCGAATCTCGCCGAGATGAACCGGCTGGGCGTGCCGGTTCCGGCCGGTTTCACGATCTCGACCGAAGTCTGCGGCGAATTCAGGCGACGCGGCGGTCGGCTGCCTCCGGACCTTCGAGCAGAGGTCGTCAAGCAGCTGAGCCGGATCGAGCGAACCATGGGGGGACGCTTCGGCGACGCCGAGGAGCCGCTGCTGCTCTCGGTTCGATCGGGCGCGCGCGTCAGCATGCCCGGCATGATGGATACGGTCTTGAATCTCGGCCTCAACGCTTCGACCGTCGAGGGCCTCGCAGGCCAGACCGGGGATCGCCGTTTCGCCTACGACTCCTACCGGCGCTTCATTCAGATGTACGGCGACGTGGTGCTCGGGATCCCGAAGGATCTATTCGAAGACCGGCTCGCGTCCAAGAAGGCTGCGTGCGGCGTCGATCTCGACACGGGACTCGACGTCGAGGCGCTGCGCGCCCTGGTGGAAGAGTTCCGCGCGATCGTGAAGGACCAGACCGGCAAGGCATTTCCGGAACGTCCGGTCGACCAACTCTGGACCGCGATCGCGGCAGTCTTCGAGTCCTGGCAGACGCCGCGGGCCCAAACCTACCGTCGTCTCGAGGGAATCCCCGAAGAGTGGGGCACTGCCGTCAACGTGCAGGCGATGGTGTTCGGCAACCTGGGCTCCGACTCTGCGACCGGGGTCGCATTCACGCGCAATCCTTCGACGGGCGAGCGCCTCTTCTTCGGCGAGTTCCTTCCCCAGGCGCAGGGCGAGGATGTCGTCGCCGGGATTCGGACGCCTCAGCCGGTTGCACGCCGCGACCGCAAGCCCGAAGCGGAGCCCTCGCTCGAGGAGTTGATGCCGGACGCGTATCGCAAGCTGATCGATACGGCGAAGCTCCTCGAGAACCACTACCGCGACATGCAGGATCTCGAATTCACCATCCAGCGCGGGACCCTCTGGATGCTGCAGACGCGCAACGGCAAGCGAACCGGACCGGCGGCGGTCAAGATCGCGGTCGACATGGTTCGCGAGCGGCTGATTGGGCGCGAGGAAGCTTTGGGCCGCGTGGACCCCGAGCAGCTCAATCAGTGCCTGCTTCCCACCCTCGACTCCGAGGCACTGCCGCCGTCGATCGCGAGCGGGCTGGCCGCGTCGCCGGGTGGCGCGACGGGTGCGATCGTCTTCACCGCGGATGCGGCCGTGGAGGCAGCGGCGCGCGGGGAAAACGTCTTGCTCCTGCGCCGCCAGACCTCGCCCGACGACGTCCATGGGATGGACGCCGCGAACGGCATCCTCACTTCGCTCGGGGGGATGACCTCGCACGCCGCCGTAGTCGCCCGTGGCATGGGCAAGTGCTGCATCACGGGGTGCTCGGACCTCGACATCGACTCGGAGCGGGGGATCGCGCGACTCGGAGAGTTCGAGTTCAAAGGGGGCGACGTGCTGAGTCTCGACGGTACGGCGGGACTCGTGTTCAAGGGCGAGGTGCCCTTGATCGAGCCCAAGCTCGGACGCGAATTCGGGACGCTGATGAAGTGGGCAGACGAGTTCCGACGGCTCGAGGTTCGCACGAACGCGGACAACCCTGCCGACGCCGAGATCGCGCGCCGTTTCGGTGCGCGCGGGATCGGACTCTGCCGCACCGAGCACATGTTCTTCCAGACCGATCGGCTGCTGGCCGTTCGGCGCATGATCCTGGCCGAAACCGTCGCCGAGCGAGAGGCCGCGCTCGCTCCATTGTTGCCGATGCAGCGCGATGACTTCGTCGGGATCTTCAGAGCGATGCGAGGCCTGCCGGTGACGATTCGGTTGCTGGATCCCCCGCTCCACGAATTCCTACCGCACACGGCCGCGGAGGTGCACCAGCTGGCGGCGGAACTCGGGATCTCGGATGCGGAGCTCCAGCGCAAGGTCGATGCACTCCGGGAATTCAACCCGATGCTCGGGCACCGCGGCTGTCGGCTGGCAATCACCTACCCCGAGATCTACCAGATGCAGGTGCGCGCCATCTTCGAGGCAGCCTGCGCCTGTGCCCGCGAGAAGATCCGCGTGCATCCCGAGGTGATGCTGCCCCTGATCGCGACCGCGGAAGAGTTCGAGCGTCTTCGGGCACTCGTGGAGGAGACCGCAGGCACGATCATGAAGGCCCAGGGCAGGCGGATTCGCTACCAGGTTGGGACCATGATCGAGGTCCCGCGGGCGGCTCTGACCGCGGGGCCGATCGCGCGGCTTGCAGACTTTTTCTCGTTTGGCACCAATGATCTCACCCAGACGACGTTCGCGCTCTCGCGCGACGATTCGGGGCGGTTCCTCGGGACCTACTCCGAGGAGGGGATTTTGCCGGACGATCCGTTCGTCACGCTCGATGTAGATGGTGTCGGCGCGCTGGTGCGGATGGGCGTGGAGGCCGGGCGCAAGGTGCGGCCCGAACTACACGTGGGCATCTGTGGCGAACACGGCGGGGATCCCAGGAGTATCCGGTTCTGTGAGCAGACCGGCTTCGACTACGTGAGTTGCTCGCCCTACCGGGTCCCGATTGCGCGCCTCGCGGCCGCCCAGGCCGCGATTGACCGGGAGCGGACAGGGAAACGGAAACGCAGGCGATGATACCTCTCCGACTCCTCCCCCTGGCGCTCTGCAGTTGCCTCTGGGGCGGGGGGGGAGCGGGATCCGGGCTGAGTCCCGTCCAGGCCCCAGATATCGTTGCGTTCGCCGAACACGTCGATGCCTTCTACGGCGCTCTCGAGGATCGCGCGGTGGACACACTCGCGACCTACGAGGACGAACGGCTGCGCCGCTACTTTGCTGGGCCCCGGGAGTTCAGCGACTACTACGCGTCGCTTGCCGCCCAGTTGCGGGGCGCCGATTTTAGACACGCGCGGCCGGATGCGACCCAGGTCCGCGAGTTCTGGTTCGAGGGGCCGGATCTTGCCCACGTCGAGGTGCTGATTCGCGGCCATCACCGGCGCACGCTGCGATTCTGGGAAATCCGCGTGGTACGCGTGGATACCTGGCGGTACGACGGGTCCACCTGGGTCCTGTCGCCAGGCCAGCTCTGAGCCCCTCTGCCCGGCCGCGGCAGCCCCTTTCAGCGCCGGAACGCCCCTTTTTTCTCGAGAGAGACACTTCTGGACTGAACCAAGTCTTCCTAGAATAGGCAAGATGCTTCCTCCTCCGGGTACGTTCTGAGTCGCCCTCGTGAGGAGAAGTTCACAATGAGACGCTCTGCGCGCTCGGGGACCGCCTGCGCCGCTCTGGCGGATATGGCGGCGATGGCATGGGCCTTGCTCTTTGGTGACGCCAGAGGCCGGATGTTCGCAGACGTTGGCTGCGACCCGACCTCCGGGAGCAATCGCTGTGAAGGAAGCAGATCGAACACTTGTCGAGGCGATCCGACGTCGGGATGTGGGCGCGTTCGACGAACTCTACGCCACCTATTTCTCACGAATTCTGAGCTTTGCGATACGCAAGCTGAGCGATGTGGCCGAGGCCGAGGACGCCACCCAGGAGGTGTTCACCGCGGTCTATACCTGTATTGACCGGTTCCAGGGCCGTTCGGACCTGGTGGTCTGGATCTACGGAATTACGCGGAACCTGGTGAACAATCGGCTTCGCCGGCGTGCGTCGATGCGCATGATTCCGCTCGAGGAGGTTCCGGCCGAGCGGACGCCGGTCGACTTGACGATGCAGGGCTCGACCGAGGCGCGACAGGCGCTGGCCCAGCTCGAAACTGCCATCGCGGACCTCCCGCGCGAGCAACGCCGGATTCTCGAAATGCGGCACACCAGACAACTCGCGATCAAGAAGATTGCCGAATTGCTCGATCGCTCGGAGGATGCCGTGAAATCGAGCCTATACCGGGCCCGCCGGACGCTTGCCGCCAAGCTGCCGGAAGACGCTCTGACACCCGGGCACTGAGGGCGTTCTCGCGAGAATCTTGGCGACGGCCTGCTGGGCGGCCGATCTCCGCGCCACCTGTCGGCCCGATCCTGCCACTCACTCAGCGAGATGGCCTCGAACTCACGTACCCCGAAGCAGTTGGCATGTCCTCCGGGCAGCTCGGTCCGATTTTGCTTCGACGATGCCGAGTTCTGGGAGGGGGTGGAGCGCGAGGCCGAAGACCTGGACACCCGCGAGCTTGCGGAATTTCTGTCTCCTTCTGAGCCGGCCCTGGATTCCGACCCGGAGATCGAAGCTGAGCTGCTCCAGCGTCTGAAGCACCAGCTCCGCTCCTAGCCGGGCTGGTTCGGGACGCACGTCGAGATCGAACCCGCTAGGGTCTGGGAATGGGCTTCATTGAGAAGCGGCTGCGGCCGCGCCTGTTGGCTGTTTACGCGGTCGCGTTGCTGCTGGTTTGGTTCGCCGAACCGACGCCGCGCTCGCTGGCGCTGGGCGGTTCGCTGGCGCTCGCGGGAGAGTCGCTGCGGCTCTGGGCCACCGGCCACCTGAATAAGAACGCCGAACTGACCGTGACCGGTCCGTACGCTTATCTGCGTCACCCCCTGTACCTGGGCACGCTCTCGATCGGGACCGGGTTTGCGGTGATGGCATCGACGCTGTGGGCCTTCGGGGTCTGGTTCGTGTGCCTGCTCGGCTACTTCGGGTACTACATGCCGTACAAGAACCGGATCGAGGGCGCTCGGCTGGAGGAGATTTACGGGGATCGCTACCGGCGCTTTTCTCTCGCGGTGCCGCGCTTGATTCCGAGGCTGCACGCGTACCGACCGCTCGAGGCGAACCCGGGAACCGACGACGGCTGGAACCGGAAGCGCTTTTACTCCAATAACGAACTCGGAACGACCTTGGTGGTGGCGGTCGGAGCCGCTGCGATGGTGTGCCGCTGGGCGTTCGCCTGACGCGCCGGGACCTCTGGCGGCCAGGGGTCCGAGTACTGAACCGGGGTGGCGTCGCGAACGCGGACGTGCTGCTGCTGCAGCGGCCGGGACTGCCCCAGGTGGTCGTGAAGGACTACGGGCAACGCTCGGCCCCGGTCCGGGCGCTGCTCGCGCCGCTCTTGGTGCGTCGCGAACTGGCCCTGCTGCGGTGTCTCGAGGGCCTGCCGGGTGTGCCCCGGCCCATCGGGAGGCTCGATCGCCTCGCGCTCGTGATGGAGTATGTCGCGGGCCATCCCCTGGACCGCAGTACCGACGCAAACGCGCTCAACGAGGCCTTCTTCGGCGCGCTCGAAGGGATCCTGGACGGGATCGCCGTGCGTGGTCTCTGCTACCTCGACCTCAGGAGTTCGTCGAACGTACTCCGGACGCCGACCGATGCCCCGGCCCTGGTGGATCTGGCCTCGGCGACCGCCCTCTGGGTTCCGGGTCGGCTGCGGCGCTGGCTCGAGCGGCGCGCGCTCGCGAAGCTGCGCTCTCGTTTCGCTGCGGCCCTGCACCCCAGCGGCGTCGCAGCGAAGGTGACGCCCGCCGCCCGGCTAGCGGCGGCCGGTCACAACGTCAGGGCCGGTCGGTTGCGGCTCCGGTATCGCGATGCGGGCCCGGCCGAGGATCTCAACCCGCTGGTGCTGGTTCACGATGTCGGGTTGTCCTCGGCGACCTTTCTGCCGCTTCTGGAACACGCGGCCTCGTCGCGGCGGCGCGTCGTCGCGCTCGATCTGGCGGGCTGCGGCGGCTCGGCGCGTCCGACCTCCGGCTACGGCCTGCGGCCGCAGGCCCTCGATCTGCTCTGCTTCCTGCGGGCGCTGCGGCTCGGGCCCGTGGACCTGGTCGGGTGGGGCTTCGGGGGTCTGATTACGCGTGCGGCCCGCGCCCGGGACGCCCGCGGAATCCGGTCCGTTACCGTGATCGATCCACCGGACCCGGACCCAGGGGAGTCTTTCTGGATTCGCTGGCAGGCGGCCCGTGAGGGCCCTGAGCGCGTCCGCGCGCTGCTCGAGGTCGAGATCGAACGCAGCCCGGACCCGGTGATCGCAGAGGTGCTCGCGGCCGGGCTTGCCGGGACCGCGGCGTCGGTGCTGGTCGCACCCTATCGCTCGCTCCGGGTGCGAGGGAACCCGCCGCAGTTGGCCGAGCCCGGGCTTGGGGCCGAGCCGGACCTCAGCCTCGGCAGTTCGGGCCAGTTGCCGATCGAGTCGCCCGAGCGGTTCTGGCCAGAGTTGATGAAACTGGGCGTGGCCTAGTTGACCGAGTCCGACTCCTGGGGGCTCGAGCCGGCCATGCCGTGAATTTCGCGGTTGGGAGCTGTTCGGCCGAGTTCGAGGTCCGAGAGCAGTTGGTAGAGGTCGGTCTCGGTACAGGCGTCGACGACCTCGGCCCGGCGTCCGTTGCGCGGTGCCCTCCCGCGGCCTGCGCGCAGAATTTCGACCCGCAGCGAGTCGGATACCGGGGGACCCGGAAGGGAGAGCGCGACGCTTTCGCCCGGCAGCAGCCTGCCGTGGTACAGCCAGTTGCTCCGCCAGGTGGCCGGGGTGGCACCTAGGTGGCTCTCAGAGTGAACGCGCAGTTGTACCCAGCTGAGTGCCTCTGTGGAGGTGTTTCGTACCACGGCGCAGATCGCGGCCCGATCCGGAATGCCCTCGAAGTGGGTCGAGTACAGGCCCTGGTAGGTGTCGACCGAGGCGGACGTAGAGGCACAGCCAATGCCGGCCAGGCAGAGGGCGAGGAGCAGGTGGCGCATGGGGGGGTGCCCGACCTATCGGCCGGAGGCGTCCGCCGGCTTAGCGCGGTCCGAGCGCGCGCTCCACGAGTGAGAGCCGGTCGTTTCCGAAGTACATGTCGCTTTCGTCCACGAAGCAGGTCGGGGACCCGAAGCCGCCCCGCCGAATCAGCAGGTCGGTGTTCTCGCGCAGGCGGGCCTTGATCTCGGGACTCGCGATCTCGCGGAAGAAAGCCGCTGCGGGGAGACCGACACGCGCCACGATCCGGCCCAGCACCGGATCCTGGGAGATGTCCTCGAGGTCGCGCCAGTAGGATTCGAAGACGGCGCGCGAGTACGCCGAGATGCACCCGGCGTCGAGCGCCACGAACGCGCCGCGCATGGCCTTGACGCTGTTGACGGGAAAGACCGGGGGCTCGCCGATGTCCAGTCCGGTCGCGCGGGCCCAGTCCTGGAGGTCCTTGCGGTAGTAACGAGCCTTGGCGGGAACCGGTTTCGCCCTGTGTTCGTAGACGCTCCGGTTGACCGCGTTGAAGACCCCGCCGACCAGGATTGGCCGCCATGCGAGCTGGGCTCCGGTCGCCGCACAGATTTCCTCGATGCGGTGGAAGGCGAGGTAGGTCCAGGGGCTCGAGCAGTCGAAAAAGAACTCGATCTGGGGCATGGGGGGAGGGCTCTCCGCGGGATTGGGCAGGGCCCTTGATAGCCCTCTCGTGGCAGTTCGGCGAGCAAGAGCGTGGCCGACTCACGTCGACTTCATATTTGTGATATATTATATAAACTTATATAATATATAACTTTATATATAATATAATAAATAGACGGCCGTATCGTTTACGGATCGCGGTCATAGGCGATGGGGGGCTTGATGGTGGAACCTCGTGGCGTTCGAGCTGGCAGGGAAGGCTTCGGCCAGGGGCTGCGCGAAGCCAAGACGCGACAGGTGAGGCGGAGCCTACTCGGGAGCGCCGTCGAGCTCTTCGAAGAGCGCGGTTTCGAGGCGACACGCATCCGTGATATCACCGAACGCGCCGAGGTCAGCCACGCGACCTTTTTCAACTACTTCGCCGGGCGCGATGGACTGGCCTCGGAGTGGATCCACGAACAGCTGGACCAGGTTTTCGAGGAATCGGCCGATGGGGCACAGTCCGGGCCGCTACGGCCTTCCGTGCGGCGTGGCCTTAGCCGATGGTCCTCCTGGCTCGAGGAGCGATCGGATTGGCTGGTCGATATCTGGTCGCGTTGTCGCCACGTGTCCGAGGAGGCCTTTCCCGGAGCCCAACGCCTGGTCGCCGAGGCGCAGGCCCGCGGCGAACTGCGCCGGGCCCTGCCTCCCGAGCAACTGGGGCCTTTGCTCGGCAGCGTGGCCCAGGGCGCGGTCGCGGGCTGGTTGTCCCGGCCGGTCCGGGACGAGCCGCTGGATCGGTACCTCTTGCGCGCAGTCGACCTGGTTCTCGACGGCGCGCGCCGGCGCAACGAACGCGTGCAACCCGCAAAGCGCTAGCGCGGTAGATCAGCGGCTTCGGCGGATTCGCCAGTCGTTTCCTCGAGCGGGACGAGCAAGATGAAGCGGTTTCGCCGGGTCTTTCGTTCGAGCGGTTCGTAGTGATTCCGCACCCAGCGGCTCACCCTTGGCGCCGTGCGCTGAACGGCGCGTTCGGGGGCCGAATCGAAGGCCCACCCAGGCCAGACGACCACGGCCGGAGGGGTAGCCTTCAGGCGCTCGACGAAGCGGGCCTCCTCTGCGTCATCGAGGAATGTTCCCGGCATGAAAATGTCGAACTCGCCGACGCTGAGGCGATCGGAGAGAACGTAGAGAAGTGGTGAAGCCGAGAGGTCGAGGATCCGCTCGCCCGGCGAGGCGTTCTGGCGGATGTGGCCGATCAGTCGCTCCAGTTCCAGCGCTTCGACGGTGGGCTTCACGGCCTGGCTCGCATAGGGCGATCGCATGGGTACAAGGCCCCGGTCAAAGAGATCGAAATTG